>CACZEU010000192.1 GCA_902780175.1 uncultured Bacteroidia bacterium | reverse complement strand
GTCACGGTGAATTTCTTCTTGGTAGCCCCGGAGATGATCCGGCAGGTGACACTGCGGCGGGCTCCGTCGTTGGCCTTGGCCGTGAAGATGATGTTGGTCGTCTTGGTGGACTTTCCGGAAGTCTTGCTGGCGGAGAGCCAAGGCTGCGCTTCCTCGGGAATCTCCAGCGTCCATTCATGGTCGCAAGAGAAGACGAGGTTTCCGGTGGACCCTTCCTCCGCGCCCAGGGTGACTGTGTTGTCGGAGGAGAATGTGATGGTTGCCTCGTAGTTGTCCACGGGGTCTGGATCGGGTTCGGGCTTCGGCTGAACCTGCTCCGGTTTCTGGCAGGAAAGGACGACGGCAAGGACCGACAGCGGAAGATACTTCAGGAGTGATTTCATGGGGTCTTTTGTGAAAAGCGGAAGCCAAGGGAAAGCCCCCTGGCTTCCGCGGAGAATCAATTCGTTATTCGGAGGTTACGGTGAACGTCACGATGGTGGTGACGTGCTTCTTGGCTTCCGGATTGGCCAGGAGGATCTTGGCGACGTACGTGCCTGCCTCGGTGAGGTGGCCTTCGTCGTTACGGATGCCGGTGTTGATGATCAGCTTGCCGGGCGCGTCCTCGGGCAGGGCATCGCCGTACTTGACGTTGAGGTACATCGAAGAGCCGTCATCGCCCCAGCCGCAGATCTCGCCGGCGGCGTTGTACCAGAATCCGCCGGGAGTTTCACCGGTATAGGATACGGTACCGCCTTCGCCGAGCACCAGGAAGCCCGCATTGAAGGTCTCGTCGGTCAGGCCGAGGAGTTCGCAGACCTTGTCGTAGTCCACGGTGATCACTTCACCGCCGTAGCCGGCGGCGATGGTCTGGGTGACCGCGTACTCGAGGGTGCCGACTTCTTCGGTCTCATAGGACTTGGGCTCGGGGTGCCGACTTCTTCGGTCTCATAGGACTTGGGCTCATCGACGGTGAGGTTGAAGGTGAGGACGGCGTCTCCGACACCGATCTTGACGGTGGACTGCTTGCCGGATTCCTCCCACATGCCGCAGCCGAACTTGTAGTCGCCGCGGTATTCGATGAAGGCGCCCAGATAGCCGGCCGCTTCGATTTCGGCCCAATTGGAGACATTGCCGTCCAGGGAGTACCAGTAACCGTTGTTGGCGGTGAAGCCACCGTCATAGACGCTGCCGTCGGCATTGATGCCCTTGAGCGGATAGGTGGTGCCGATTTCCTCGGCGGTCACGCTCTCCACGCCCAGTGCGGCGGCCAGGGCTGCGAGGTTGTTCTCATTGAGCACATACTCGCTCTCGCCGGCCTCGTAGGAGACGAGCACGTCGATGTTCAGGAAGTCGATGCCTTCCACATTGACGGTGACCTTCACCACATAGGCGTTGAGGGTGGTCGGGTTGACGAAGGCGATGGCGCCCTTGAGGGACTGGCCGCCCAGGGACTCATCCGGGAACATGCACCAGGCCCAGTCGTTGGTGCCGCCGTCGTCGTTGATGCAGATGCCCGCGCCGGAGCCCCAGGCGCCGATCGAACCATCGGTCATGAACCAGAAGTTCTTGCCAGGGGCGAGGCTGAAGCTGCCGTCGGCATTGACACCGTACACGTCGGCCTCGTCGTAGCCGACACCGATGGCGGCCTTGAGGGCATCCGTGTCGATTTCGGGAACCAGCATGTGAGCGGCATAGTTGTTTTCGAAAGCGGAGTCGAAGCTGATTTCCTGCGTGGCAACCACATTCAGCTGCACTTCTTCCGCCTGCTCGATGGTGATGTTCCACTGGACATAGGCATAGAGTTCCACTTCGTCCTCGTTGGTATAGAAGAAGACTTCCGTGGCCTTGTAGGTCTCGCCGGCGACCGTGCGGCCGGGGAAGCAGCCTACGGTGTAGGTCCACATGGCTTCATACGTGTCGGCTTCGGGAGCGGAAGAGCCCCACTCACACAGGTTCTCGGTGAAGAAATAGGCGTCGTCACCCCAGGTGACCACCGCGCCGTCCTTTCCGAACCAGTGGCCGAAGTTATTGGAAGTGGAAG
>CACZEU010000191.1 GCA_902780175.1 uncultured Bacteroidia bacterium | reverse complement strand
ACCGGCGCTCGGCTTCCTCAAAACGTTCCACGATGGCCCTCGTCTCGGGAGTAAGGTACTCGCCGTACAACTCTTCCGGTGTCTGTGCTGCAGCCGAAGCGCCGGCAAGCATTATCATCAGCAATAATCGCTTCATCACTCAAAATCGAAATAGGCCGCCGTAAGGATATTCTTGCTGTCTCCCGGAAGGTCGGCGTCGCGCTCCTTGAGGAAGTGTTCTGCCAAAAGGATGTCCGGGATGGCGGTCCACTCGCCATAAGGCACAAGAACGACAATCATATTGCCCATATCCAACGCTTTTTCGGCCACCGGCATCCCCTCATAGGCTTCCCAGGCTCGTGATTCTTTGATATTGTCAGGGATATACCGGTCCAGTAAAATCGGATAGCTGTCGTCCCAGCCGTCCGGCAGATAGAAGATCAACTTACAAAGCCAATCCGGACAAGATGGATTTCGCCCGTTACATCTGTGAAATAGCGCTTCTCCTTGCAGCCGGCAAGAAGCACGATGGCAAGACAAATCAACAAAAGTCGTTTCATGGCATTATTCTTTAACAAGTCGTACAGGATACTTTCTTTGGCCTAAGTGGTTCTCGCCCAGTTCTTCCCAGGTGTAATAACCATCCCGGGAAGGAGCAGACAGCAAAGGATTCAAAATAACTACTTTAAGGTAACATCCGTCAGAACCCGCAATACCGAATTCCCGGGCAGAGCGGCTTCCCATGGGATAGAGGAAGGCGATGCTGTTCCCGTTCTCTGCGGTGAAAACCACCCATTCTTTCCCGTCTTTTTCCGTGAAAGACTGCGTGCATCCTTCGCGGAGTTCTTTGATTTCGGCAAGGGTAGGCAGCCTCCACCCATCGGGAATGTCGGCCTCCGGGCCGATATCCTCCGCAGCCCACTTTACGCTGAGCCCCAGGTCCACCGCCTTGGGTGCATCCTGGGCGCAGGCGGAGACGGTGCCCAGAAGCAGCATGGAAAGAATAAAAGACAATTTCTTCATAACAGTTTTATGGCTTTGGTAAAACGGGCCGAAGGTTCATTTTTTCGCCGGCAATCACCATATATCTGACATAATGACGATACTCCTCCGACGTACTACAGGTCATCTGGAGGTGAAAAAAGTCTCCGACATCGATATAATACTGTCCGGGCGGTCGTTCGGAGGACAAAATGGCGCCTATTGTCCCCGGACGGTCCAGCGTTCCGTCATCCCAGAGCAAGCCCCCCAGCGGGAGGAAAATGGAAATCCCGTTGGGCCCCGTTACTTTGTACCCGTCCACGCCGTTGCAAGCGGTAAGTTCCCAGGTGCATCTCTGCACCAGTTCTTCAATCTCTTTGCGGGTCGGTGTCCGCCAGGCCCCGCCCCAGGGGACCTCGGCCCCGAAGAGGACATAATCACCATAGGCCTCGGGGGCATCGGCCCCGACATTCCGGTCGGCCCAGAAGACGCTGAGGCCGATGTCAACGGCCAAAGTACCCCAGGTTCAGAATTCTGCCGTCCGCGCCCACGTAGATTCCAGGCTCGATTACATAACTGAAACTGCCAAGTTTCGGGTCCGTATCCGGCCCTTTTACCTCCTGGAGGACCATTACGCCTGAAGTATAGCCATCTTCCTGTACTTCCACGAAAGTCGCTCCGGCCTGTGGCAGCCAGCGCATCAAACTCGCCTGGGCCGGGACCATTGCAAGGGAGAAGTGACAGCTTCCGGATTGGTCCATCTCAGACCAGGCAATGCCGATTCCTCCGGCTTCCGAACGGAAAAACTGGTATCCGTTACCGCGTGCCAAGGTGCTCAGGTCCATCTTATATGCGCGGAGCATATCAGACCAGGTGTCGGCGAAGCAAGTTAAACCTGTCCCAAGCGCTATGAGGACAATTAATACGACCTTTTTCATAGCACGGTGACGTTTAGGATACGATAACGGATGCTGCTGTCGGTATAGACACCAAGGCTGTTGTTGTAAATGCTTGGCTCATTGATCCTTCCGGGTGGCATATTGATGATCTTGCTCTTGCTCAGAGGGCGCCCGTCCCTGCCGTATTTCAACTCGTATTCAACCCTGACGGAAATCTCCTTGTCGGTAGGATTGGTGAAGCGGAACTCGTTGAACCAACCTTCTTCGCCGGGAATGGCACCGAAAGCAAAATACTTGCTTTGCCGGACAGTCCCTTCCAGAGTCCCGTCAGATTGCTTGTTCCAAACCGTATCCCTGTAAACCGGGTAGTCAAGAGTAATATGCTGAGGAATGCTATTGCGGATAATCATTCTGGGGATGGGCGTCTCTGTGGGTTTCTCCGGCAGAGGCTGGACATCTTTCAACTTGAAATTACTCGTGCGGACGTAACGCTGGGCCTGCTCCCTCGTTTTCTTCGACCTGGAA
>CACZEU010000190.1 GCA_902780175.1 uncultured Bacteroidia bacterium | reverse complement strand
GTAGTCTGGGTTCATCTCGCGGACGGTGACCCTGGGGTCGAGGACCCACTGTCCGGATTCCTCGTCCTTCATGCGGCGGGAAACGAGCTGCACGGTCTTCTCCGTGGGCTCCGGGATGCCGGGTATCTGGACGGTGTAGGTGAGAAGGTCGGTGGACTTGCCGGCGGCAAGCTGCTCGGCGACCTTGGGATTGGATTCCACGAGGGAACGCGGAACCTCGAGCGATGACCAGTCGATGCGGTCAAGCGCGGCGCGAACTTCTTCGCTGAGTTGAATTTCTGCCATAGCTTTGCTTTTTGATGGTGAATAATAAGGATGTGTTATGAATTGTGTTGAACAATTTCAGGACGGATGGGGCAGGGGACATAGCGACCCGCCCCGGCGGAATATCCGCTTTCCGGGGTGTAAGGAATCGCTCTTTACCAGATCTGAAGTATGTCTCCATGTCCAAATAAACCCTAAGGTTGTATCAATGTTTTGTGCTTTTTTCAGCGTTTTTATTTGATTTTATTTGTTTTTTACTTAATTTTGCTCTCGGAAGTGATCGAGCAAGCAAGTAAAAAGCTTGCAATAGTCAAATAAAAGTGCAACAAAGGAAATAATAATTTTATTATAATCCAAATTTTTATGGCGGAAAGTGAAAAAAGATTGCAGTTTCTGCTCTCGCTGATGGAAATCAGGAGGGTGTCAAAGCACGAACTCGCCCGTATCATGGGCGTTTCCCCGCAGAACATTTTCGTGTATTTCAAGCGCGACGACATGAAGCTTTCCGTCGCCCAGGAGATGGCGTCCCGTCTCGGGTATGACCTCTCTTACCGCCTCGTCAAGGAAAACGGTCCGGCACGAGACGTTGTCCTTGACATCGAGGGCCTGGAGTACGGCATCGAGCGCAAGGCATTGGCCGAACAGCTGGATCTCAACTACACGGGAGTCAATCGCTGGTTCAAGGTGGACGACATCGCCCTTTCGTACCTCTACAAGATCGCGGAGCTCTACGGCTTGAAGGTGAAGATCAAGGCCACCGTCCACAGGGAGAAGACTCCGGATGAAATAGAGCTTGCTTAAAGGTTATGGTCCGGGCAAAGAAATACCCCTACATCACCAAGGATTCACTCCTTGCCGACATCTACAGGATGCTGGAGGGAATCTGCGAAAAGGTGGGCTACACCGGAAGGGTGGAGATCCCTGCACACATAGCCAAGTTTTACGGCCTTCCACGTTTCGACTATGAGGTCTCCTGGCGCCGGGACACCGGAGCCGTCATAGAGGGGAGCCCAATCACGGTGATCCTGGCCTACGGTTATGCCAAATCCACCTATTCTGGAGAGTGGAACACGGACAAGACCCTCAAGGTGTACAACTGCATCGTCGCAGTCTACAACGACATCGTCCTGAAGAAATGACAGAGACTTTCAGACCCATGCGCCGCTTCAAGCAGGCTGCATCCGAGCAGGAGTGCCAGGATCTCCTGCAGTCGGCCTGGCGCGGAGTCCTGTCCGTCCTCGGTGACGGCGGATACCCATACGGGGTGCCGCTGAATTTCGTATATGATGACGGGAAGATCTACTTCCACTGCGCAGTGGAAGGCCATAAGATAGATGCGCTCCGCGCCTGCCCGAAGGCATCCTTCTGCGTCCTTTCAGAACCGGCGAAGAACCCCGGCGAGTGGTGGAACTGCTTCACCAGTGTGATATGCTTCGGACAAGTCAGGGAGATATCGGACCCGGCTGAACATGACAGGCTTCTCCGGCTGCTGGGGGCGAAGTATTTCCCGGAAGGATACGACATAGACGCCGACATGGTCCGGAACGCTCCGAGGGCGCTGGTCCTGGAGCTTGCCATTGAACACATGACCGGAAAACACGTAAGGGAAAAATAAAATGATTGACTCTATCCTTGAATACAATAGGCAGTTCGTTGAGTCCAAAGCCTACGAACCGTTCATCACAGACAAGTACCCTGAAAAGAAACTGGCGGTCCTTACCTGCATGGACACCCGCCTTACCGAACTCCTTCCCAAGGCCCTTGGCCTGAGGAACGGCGATGCCAAGATTATCAAGAATGCCGGCGGCCTGATCCTCTC
>CACZEU010000189.1:1384-2039 GCA_902780175.1 uncultured Bacteroidia bacterium | reverse complement strand
CTGCACGTTATCTCAGGTACCAAATATGATGTCGCCCGCGTGAAGTGGGGCAGTGCCTGGAGGATGCCCTTCATCGAAGAGATGATGAGTTTCGTGGGCAGCAACGGCAACTTCACCTGCACTTCCGGCCAGTCCTCATCTACCGACAACTTGTTCAGGACGGTGGATGTATCGTCATACAACGGGGTAACGGTGAACGGAAGGACCTTCAGCAGGAACGGAAAAACCGTTTTCTTCCCCTTCGCAGGCCGGTATTACTACACCTCCGGCGGCAACGCCTCCGAGCCTTCCATGGTTGGCAAGGCCGGCTTCTATTTCGGCGGCGTGCACAACATTACCCCCGGCAGGAACGAGGCTTACCGCCTATATGTAAGGAATTCCTTGGTCGACCTCCTTTCGGAGGGTTGCGAATATGCTTTCTGCGTAAGGCCCGTGCTCGCCCAGGATACGGATGAGAACCCGGTAGTAACGGCCGGCGGCCATGTCCTCGATTCCGTTACCGGGAAGGGTATTGCCGGAGTAACGGTTTCCGATGGCTATTCCTGCTGCACCACCGATTCGGAAGGTGCGTACAGCATGGAAGCGAATCCCGCAGCCCGCTATATTACCATAACAGTTCCTTCGGCTTACGAAATTCCTCTGGGCTCCGACGGGC
>CACZEU010000189.1:0-1339 GCA_902780175.1 uncultured Bacteroidia bacterium | reverse complement strand
CAACGACAATCTTGAGCTTTTCACCAACGGCCCCATCGCCGACATACAGCAGACGGTAGATAAACTCGGGACCGGCAGCGGACCGGTGATCGGCATAGCCCTTGGCGACCAGCTTACCGACAACCTGGCTATATCTTCCTCGGTACGGGAGGTCTATACCAGCATCCATACTGCCGGCGGCACGATGCCTTTCTTCTATGTCATTGGCAATCACGACCACGAAAGTGTCGAGAACGGCACCGACGACCAGAGTACGGATAGCTTCCTGAACAATTTCGGACCCACGGACTATTCCTTCGACATAGGAAACGCCCATGTAATAGTGGTAGATGATATCGATTTCAACGGGAACACGGAAGGCGGAAGCGGTGGCTACAACCACATCAAGTATAGGGAAGGCCTGACGGGAGAAAAGCTTCATTGGCTGAGGGAGGATATAGCCCATGTGGAAAACAAAGCAGGCAAGGTGGTCCTATTGTGCACCCACGCTCCTCTGACCAATTGCATGAATGCGGACGAGGCCAAGCTGGAACTGCGCGCTTTCAAAGAAGCCCACATCTACTCCGGGCATCTGCACAATCTCAAGAACTACACGCACAGCACCTACAAGACTCAGAACGGACGTCCCATTATCGAGCATGGCCTGCAGTCGCTCAGCGGCCAGATCTGGCGTGCCGACGTATCTGCGAACGGAAGTCCTGCAGGATACGGAGTCCATACCTACGACGGAGCAACCCTTTACTGGGGATACAACAAGACTTGGAAGGAGAGCGAGGATTTCCAGATCCGCGTGTACAGCGGCGATGACAGCTATTCCGGCTACAAGTGGGACGATGCCTACAGCGGGAAGTTCCTTGCCCGCGTCTGGGACGGCGACGATCCCGAGACAGCGTCTGCCGACGAGACCTGGACCCTCAACTTCGTACACGACGGGCAAACCGTGCCGATGACACGCGTAAGAAGCGCGCTCGTACACCAATGCGGAGATTCCTTCTACTATGAGGTGCTCCATGCGCCTTTCGGCAACTGGGTGAGGACCTCCTACACTTGGTGGGTGATCGATGCACCCGGCGGAGATCCGGCCGCAGTAAAGAACTGGAAGATTACCGCCACCCACAAACTCCCCGGAGGAGAAAAGACTTATTACACAGATGTCCTGTCGAGGGATTATACCGGTTACGGACTTGACAGCCACTTCCTTTGGAACAACGGCGGTCCCGGTCCCGGACCTGATCCCGGCCCGGGCGCCGAGTCTCCTTCTCTTGGCGAAGACACATCGGTGTCGTTTTAATGATTAATAACATAAAACCATATGATTATGAAAAAGAAAAGCATTCTT
>CACZEU010000188.1 GCA_902780175.1 uncultured Bacteroidia bacterium | reverse complement strand
GCCAGGGCCTGTTCATTGGTTTCTTTAGAAAACGGCGTACGGCACAACCGGTCCAGCCGTTCACAACACATAAAGAAGGCGTCGGGCAATGTCCCTTTCGGCTCAAAGCCCAACGCTCTCTGGCGCAGATACTCACTTTGGCTCAGTCCGCACTTGCAGGCCAGGCCGGCGATCTGCTGTTTCTGTTTCTCCGTCACGCGGATCTCGATCCGCGCCTGTCGGGTCTCGTTATTGGCGGGTATCGCCTCCTTTCTAATAGCATGGTGTTCCTGGCGCGCAGCGCCATCCAGGGGGTTAGGGGGATGTACCCCTTAAGCAGGAAAACCGGGAGCGCAGAGTGAACGCGACCCCCGGCTTTCGACATTTGTACACACAAATGTCCTGCTTGCTAACCTCTGCGACAGAAAAAAGACCCTGCGACAACGGGACCCCCTTCAGCCCATCGCCGCAGGCATCATGATCCAAATCAAGTTGAATTAGTTATCCATCAGGGCCATCGTAACAATACTCTCGACAACTTGTCGGGAATACTGCCGCAGAGGACAGGGGTCACTTTTGACGTCAACCGCCCGCTTTCACAGGCGATTGACGTCAGTATTGGGGTCACATCCAGCTGTCGAGGAACTCTTCGGCGATCTCCAGGCTCCGTGCCTGAGTGTCGGCATCGCGTTCAGGTGCCGGCTCGACAGAGAGAGCGGCGGGTACGCCAGGCAGCATATCCACCACCAGCTCTGCGACCCGCCTGGCCAACCGTTCCCTTTCCACAGGCTCCAACGCATACGCATGGATGGCTTGCAAGATGAATTGGTTGCGCTGCCCGGCGGGGACCGCCTGCAAAGCGTCCCGCGCTGCCCGGTCCAGCGGCTTTTCCAGATTGAACCGGAGCTTATGGAGTTGCGGATCAGGCAGCCGCCTCCGCCCACGATGTACAGATTCATGGCCTTGGGGGTATACTCATGCTCCCGGAGGATGCGGAACACCCCGGCGGCATAGGCTCTGGCCGCCTTCTCCATGACGGCCAGGTATTCGTTCGAGGCGTCCGCCGTGCCATGGATCAGGTAGTCCGTGATCAGCTCCTCCGGCACCTTCTCATGAAAGGCATCCATCAGGGCATCCTTGATGCTGTTCACGCACTGCTTGACACCGTATTCCTCGGTCCACATGCGGGTAATGTCCGGCTTGCCGTTTCGCAGGAGCATCAGGTTCATAGTGCCGTTGCCCAGGTCGCAGAGCATAGTGGTCCCCTTCAGTTCCGCCGCGTTGGCTGCGACGGCGGCGAAGCCCTGGGGATAGATCTCGCAGCCCACGAAACGGATGTCGTATTTCTTGAAATTGAAGATAAACGATACCCGCTCCTTCTGCAGTAGATACGCCCGAAAAGCCTCCTTCTGGGTCCCCGCCCATTTCAGGGGGAGACCCGCGGCCAGGAACACGTCCCCGCCGGTCAGCCCGGCGTCCTTCAACTCCATGGCGATGCCGGCCAGCATGAGCAGATAGTAGTCCAGGTCCAGGGCCTTGTCCGGGCGATACTCCTTGTGTCCCACGCCGACAGTGTAATATCGACCCTCGTAGAACAGGAGATTGTCCAGGAATGTGGGTTCCCCTTCGTGGGCCAGGATGCCGGAGGGGAAACAGTGGTTGGCGGTCTTCATATTGCCATAGCCGTGATCCACGGCGATGATGATGGTGTCGTTGTGTCGCTCCATGTAATGATCCCTTCTTTCTTTACTGTAGATTTCCCGTTTTCGGAAGAAGCGACGATACTGGTCCGTTCCCGTAACTTCTGTTCAAGTTGAACACAAGTTGGCGGTGCGAAAAGCAGCCGACCCACGCTGTGTGGATCGGCTGCCATACTGTTCCGTATGCTGTTGTAAATGGTCATTGGGCCGCCGCCTTCAACGCCTCCCGTTTCGGCTTGACCTTGGTCATATAGTAGTTATGGAAGTAGGCTCGCTTCCTTTCCTCCGGCGATTGCTTCTTTTTCTCTGGGGGCCAGCTGGAGGCAATCTCCTCCGGCAGTTCCATCTTGCCGATGTGGTTCAGATAGATCTCCACATCCTGCATCCGCTCGCCGTCGATCTTCTGCGATTCGTGGACCAATAACCTGTCCACAAAGGCAAGGATCATTTCGTCGGTCAGGACGGAAAAGTCCGTATATCGCTGAGCCAGAGTAAGAAAGCGGTCTGCCCGGTCCGTGTCCTCCGTGAATGCGGCGGCCTTCGCCTGATCCTCCGCGAGA
>CACZEU010000187.1 GCA_902780175.1 uncultured Bacteroidia bacterium | reverse complement strand
CATCATCCCGGAGGGCGATACCGACGTCGACCAGCTCGCCGCCTTTATCGAGAGGGGCAAGCGCAAGAGCAAGAACAGCGCCATCGTCCTTGTGTCCGAGGCCCAGAAGAACGGCGTCGGCGGCGCCTTATACTACGCAGAACGCATAAAGAACGAATACCCACAGTTTGACGCCCGCGTCACCATACTTGGTCATCTTCAGCGCGGCGGCGTACCCTCCGCATACGACCGCATCCTTGCCTCCCGCATGGGCTACGCGGCCATCGAGGCCCTCATGGAGGGCCAGCGCAACGTCATGATAGGCATCAAGAACGACGAAATCGTCTACGTGCCCATCTCCCGCGCCGTCAAGAACAACAAGCCCATCAACGAGGAGCTTATTTCCGTGCTCAACATCCTTTCGATGTAGGCCGCGCCTCCGGCAGGGGCGAAGGCGCATGAAAATAAAAGACGATTTGACTGGAACTGATGATAAGAGAAAGCCTGCGGAACTACATTTACAATGAAGTCATTCCGAAATATGCGGCCTTCGACAAGGCGCATCGGGAAGATCATGCACTAACGGTCATTGAGCGTGCTCTGTCGATGGGCCAGCAGTATGATATCAATGAAGAGATGCTCCTGACGGCTGCGGCTTGTCATGACCTTGGCCTCTCGGTTGACCGGAAAACACACCATTTGGAAAGTGGCCGGATTATCCGCGAAGACAAACGGCTTTCCGAATGGTTCTCACCTGAGCAGATAGAGGCAATCGCCCAGGCTGCGGAAGACCACCGGGCCTCGGCAAAAACGCCGCCAAGAAGCATCTATGGCCGTCTTGTTGCCGAGGCAGACCGCTTAATTGTTCCTGAAACCATCATACGCCGGACGGTTCTCTTCGGCCTTTCCAACCACCCTGAACTGGACAAGGAAGGCCATTGGAACCGCACTCTGGAACACCTCCACGAGAAATATGCCGAGGGAGGTTATCTTCACCTTCTGATTCCCGGTTCGCCCAATGAGGCCCCTCTGAAGCAGCTGCGGGATATAATTAAAGACGAGCCGCGGCTCCGGACTATCTTTGAATCCGTTTACGCAGAAGAAGCAATTCAGGCAGAATAAGTAGACGGAAGTTTTTCGTGCAGTAGAGAACCTTACCCGCGAAGGAGAAAATGCGCAGGAAATTATTGTTTATAAAATAAACTTTAATTACCTTTGGAACCAAGACCATAAAATACTGATTATTATGATTCTGAAGAGAATTCCCTACAGCCGGCCGGAGTCAGACGACCTCGAAGCGCTCCCCGGAAGCATCATTTGCGAAAGCGGCGTCATTGGCGAGGCCGGAGATTTTGTTGACGGCGGAGATCCGCTTGTTATTTAAATGTAAACGGTGTTATGAAAGCAATCAGATCATACATATTGGCCGCCCTCGTGCTGACCGCGGCCGCAGCAGTGGCGCGGTGCCGGCTCCCGCGCCCTGTCCGACCCGGGCGACGGCACCCTTGCATCCTCCTGGACCGTAGGCGAAGAGTTGAGCCTCCAGTACGACAACACATCTTCGCAGCGAGTCGAAGCCGTGGCTACCGTCACCTCGGTGGAATCCGACGGCAGCGCCACCATTACGGCAACCCTTGCCGACCCGGTTTCCTGTACCGCCAGTTTCAGTTATCCTTATTCCAGTTTCACCCTCAATAAGCCCAAGAGCATATTCACCGACCAGACCGGCACACTGGAAGACGTCAGTGCCAACTACGAACTGGTGTCCGGCACCGGTGCCATCGTTGTCAACGGCGCCGAGGCTGTGCTCCCGCAGAGCGTGAAAATGACCCATGAAACCTGTGTCTGGAAAATGTCCTTCACCGACGGCTCCTCCGACATCACCCCTACGATTACCAGCCTGACTGTCAGCGACGGCAACAACGACTATACCGTAAGCCCTTCCGGCCTTAGCACGATTTTCGTGTCGATGTATCCGACGGCCTCAAGCGCTAATGTCTCGATTGCGGCCACCACTGCCTCCGGAACCTATTCGTTGTCCCGGAGCGGCGTCACACTCGAGGCCGGCAAGCTTTACACCTCCACCGGAGTAGCCCTGTCCGCCTCCTCGGGAGACCCCCTAGAGAAGGCCCTGGCGTTGAAGGAGAATACCTACTCGGTTCAGAAGACCGGTGAGACGGCCCAGGTATTCCCGCTCGATCCGGCATATTCCCAGTGGTATGTCGGTCCAAGCTATATGGACGGGACGCAGGAGGCTATCCATGTAGAAATGATGGACGAAGACCCGGAACTGATGACCATGGGCTGGTTCTCCGGAGAATTCCCTCCGGAGGTGGCCAACCAGCCCACCACCGTCGATGAAGATTTCTGCATGAAGTATAAATGGTCCTCGGCCAAGATGGGCACGATGAGGCTGTCCGGCAGCAATATGCTGGATGCGCATATGGGCCAGGGCGGAAACGTAAAGCTGGACGGCAGAAG
>CACZEU010000186.1 GCA_902780175.1 uncultured Bacteroidia bacterium | reverse complement strand
GTTTTTTCCCGCGATACCGCCCACATTGTACTGGCCCTGGACAACGGCATAAGATGCGCAGCCTGACACTGTGGTCTTCTGACCGCCTCTCGGCATCATTCCGCCCACGATGCCGCCGACACTATACTGACGGCCGCTTACAATTGCCCGTGAAGAAGTGACACAGCCTTCGATACTGCCATCCTGCAGATAGCCGACTATGCCGCCGACCCAGTATCCGAGCGCGCTCACGGCAGCGATTCCGGTGCAGCCCTTTACCGTAGAACCACCAGTCACGGCGCCGGCGATGCCGCCGACACAGTGGTAGCTTGTATAAGCCTCGGAACCTTCAGCGGCCGTGCAGTTCTCCAAAACGCTCTTTCCCGTCACATATCCGGCGATTCCACCTGTGTTCTTGCCCATTGAGGACAACTGGCCGGAGAAAGTGCAGCCCTTTACGGTGCTGCCGTCGGAATAGCCGACTAAGCCGCCTACGAAACCGTGGTTGGCAGAATCGGTAGTTATGTTGCTCCATTCACTCCAGGTGAATCGGGCTGTCGATTTCATATAACCGCTGATCCGGCAATCCTCAATTGTCGAATTCAAGGCTTTACCTGCGATGGCACCGAAGAACATCTGGTCGGACACGAAGTCGATGTCCTGCAGCTCAAGCCCCTTCACCGTCGCCGCGTCAAGGACAGAGAAAAGACCTGCCGGCTCGTCGACTTTACTGTGCTTCAGGACAAGGCCGGTAATCTTGTGACCGCCACCGTCATAATTGCCCTTGAATACAGGGATAGCGGTGAAATGGAAGTTGAATGGCAAGGTTATGTCAGCGGTCTGCTTGTAATAGGCCGAAGTGTTAGGCTCCTCGCCGGCTTTCTCCACAAAAGACTTGAAATCCGTCCATTCAGAAATGATATAAGGATCAGCCTGCGTTCCGCTTCCCTGCTGGACGTGAGGTTTGGGACCAATCACTTCGGAGCAAGGCTTGAACACAAGCACTCCTCCCGATGTCTCTGCGCGCAGAGGCAGGTCCTTGATGTAGTTCCCTGAAAGGTCAATGGATACAGGAGCGTCTATCACCAGATTGCCGGGAGTGCTGCCTGTCGCCTTGGAAGCCGGGAAAACGGCCTTGTATGCATCTGCGACCTGCACTGCATCAGCGTCAGGCACAAATACGCTTCTGGTGGAATTCCAGACATAGACGGCATTTTCGCTTCCATTGTCCAGAAGAATACGGTCGCCCGCCTCAAAGCGGATCTTTCCGCTTTCCGGATCCGCCACAGACTTGACGGTGAGTTTCTCTATCGTGGCACCGATTTCCAGGATCTCCCCCCGTTTCCTGTCCTTTACTACAAGCGGAGAAGATGAGCGTCGCCGCCAGTAATGCAAAATAAAACTTTTTCATATAATATTAATGAGCAAATCCTGTAAAATCTGTCTGCAGCCTGTCGTGACAGGTATAGACATTCTCCGTTCCGCTGCCGGGGATGGTCTGGGTCGCAGTAATGGTCCAACCCTTCGCCTGAGACGGCTCTATTCCCGGAATACTCGCATACCAGTACGTATTGAGGTCCTTGGACCAGGTAACGGTGCTCTTGTTGAGACGAGTACGGAAGAAAGCCGACACGCACATATCGGCGATAGTCTTCCTTACCCTCTGCATCGGATAATTCTTGCCCTGGTATTCCATATTGACCTTCCAGTTCGTGTCGTCATCACCCCATATCGCGGCAATGAAACAGTCTTTCAACTGTTCCTGGCCACGGCGGAAAGTACTTGTCATTGACGACGCGGAATTCAAATTCATATAACCACCGGAAGTCCAGGAAAAACGGTAGTCCTTGTCGCCTTGGACCTCGCCGTATGTCTGGTTTCCGTCATACACCCTCATCTGCGCCGTATTGTCATCCATATTAGTGCCCTTCGCGACCCAGTTGTGCATACCGGCCCCGCGAATGTCGTAGATGGTCCATCCGTTAGGCGAACCGGCGGCGGAGAGATTGCTGCTCCACCAAGCGCCGCAGGCCGCACAGTGGACGTGTTCATACACGGGAGTGCCGCCAGCAGTGGTATATTTGTGATGGATGTAATTGTGGGTGTAATGAGTGTGCCCTATCATCAGATGGGCTTCGTGGAAAGGAGTGAGTGCATTCAGCACGTCGGCATAATGATGGTCATAGCTCACGCAGGCACCGTCGGCCTCGACTCCGTAACGGAAAGGAATGTGGGCCACGAAGATAACCATCTTGTTATCCTTGTCGCTGACGTGCGACAAGTCTTCCTGCAGCCACTTCCACTGCTGGTCGGTGAGACCGCCGTCATAACGCCAGGTCGTCTTTGCATTCTGCTTCACGATGACATTGTCCATCACGACGACGTGGACCTTTCCGCGGTCGAACGAATAGTCGGTGGGCCCGAACATTTCGATGTATGAATTCGCCGCCTCATAAGGCGTGGCGTACGCGGCGTTGTGATCGTGGTTGCCAATGCATTGGAAGAACGGCAGATAGCGCTGCCCGACCTTGACATTTGACATACTGGACTTCATCGAAGGCCACATATGCGGACTGTCTTCGATAATGTCGCCAAGGGTAATGGCATATGCGTTTGGATACTGTCCCTTGCTCTGAGCTGCGCCGAGCGAAGAAACGATGTCGGCAATCGTCTCATTGACATATCGGTTGTGCTTTGCGACGGTGTTGCACTGAGGATCCCCTACGGCGACTAGAGTCCAGTTCTCCTGAACGGCAGGCAGTTTCGAGAGCGCAAAGTCATTGCGGTTCATCTGCTTGCGATAGAACTTCCCCGTTGAATAGAAGAGCGGGATATTCGTCTCTGGATCGAGCGGAATCTCATATTCCGCAGGAACCGTGAGATAAATGTTACGTGTAGAACGGTTCGCGAAGAACTGGTAAACGCCGTT
>CACZEU010000185.1 GCA_902780175.1 uncultured Bacteroidia bacterium | reverse complement strand
GGGTGAGCTTGGAGGTGTCCAGGCCGTCGAAGGTCTTGTTCACCTCGTCGAACACGCCGTCGGCGGCGGAGGAGATGGTGTCGCCGAAGTTCTTCAGGGTTTCTATGAATTTCTTGATGCCCATAGGGATTCATTCGATTGGATCGTCATCATATTTGCCGGCCAGGTCCATGTATTCCTGCCTTTTCTGGAAGTCTCCGAGCATGTCGTAGGCCCGCGCGATGGTGTGGCTCGTCCAGAACAGGAGCTCACGGTACTTGCCGGGGTACTGCTCGTAGTAAGAGAACGCTTCCAGGAGCAGGGGCAGGGCCTCGGCCGGCCGATCCAGCCCTATCAGGCAGATGCCCGCGCTGCGGCGGGCCTCGGCGAGGAACTCCCGATCGAATCTGGGAGACTTTTCCAGGATCCGGACGAGCTTGCTGTACTTCTCCAGGGCTTCCGCGTAGCGGCCGCCCATGAACAGGATATCGGCCTGCAGCTCCCAGGCGAGGGCGTTTTCCTTACTGTATGTGCCAAACAGGTATTCGGAGATCTCCTGGTCCTCCCAGGCTGCATCGAGGGCCTCTTCCGTGTTCTCCGGGTGTTCCGGAATCTGGTCCCGGAGGAACCGGGCCTGCTCGTAACGGGCCTTCCGGAGCGTCTCCTTGTCGGCCCCGATCGTCCGGAGCAGGAGGACGGTTTCCCGGTGGGTTTCCGCTGTCATCCGGTACCATTCATCGAGCTCGAGGTCGCAGCTTTCGCCGAGCGCATGGATCTTTTCCTTGGCCTGTTTCCGGATGGACTCCGCCGGCTGCCGCTCCAGGTCGTCCCAGGAGAACGACTGTTTTCGGGTGAAACCCTTCTCTTCCAGCCGAAGTCCGCCTTCGCGGAGGAAATCGACCACCGCCCGGACATCGGCTTCCGTGATGCCGGCCAGGCTGGAGAGTTCCTGCAGGGAAACCTGCATCAGGAAGGCGACGGAATCGATCTCATGGGCCAGGAGGATGTCCACGGTATGCCCGGGCAGGTCCGTGTCGATGAACTTCCGTCCCAGGAACGGGTTCTCCCGGATGGCGGCCTGGACGGAGGAATCGATCAGGAACCCGAACCATGTCCGGTCCGGATCGGTTTCCCGGAGCCGATAGTACGCCTCCCGCAGCTCCGCATCGGCATGCGCAGCCTTGTACAGCCGGATCTGCTCGGTCAGCCAGGGATTGATGGGATGTGCGTCAGGCATCGTCAGTTGCCGAGGTCCATTTTTTCATACTTGTACCCGAGCCGGCCCAGCTCGATGGCGGCTCCGATCTTGAACATCACTTCGACTGTCACGAGGAAGAACTGGTAGGCCTCCGCCGTGCCTGGTTCCATGCATTCCCGCATCAGGAAGTGGTAGGCATTGGCAGAACAGGTCTGCATGGCAGGCACACTGTGCTTGCGGTCCTTTAGGATGTTGTCGGTGATATAGTCGTCCATGTCGTCGAACCCCGCCCAGTCCTTGTCCCAGAGGTATGCGATGGCCATTCCGAGGTATCCCGCGCAGGCGAGGCAATACTCTGGATAGGCGTTGAAGTTCCGCACGGCGTCCCCGTAGAAAGACGGGGCGAGGCGCATCCAGGCCTCCTCAATGTCCGGGGTTTCCAAGAGCAGCCCTTTCAGCAGGCCGCTGCCCGTGCAGGTCTCGAGGAGGTTGGCGGTGAGGTCGTCCTTGTATTTTTCGACGGTGGTTTCTGTTGGCATGATTGGTGGGTGTTACGGGTACGAAGATAGGGATTTTTGGCGGGAATGGCAATTGGGAGTTGAGCCTATGGTCAGGGCATAGGCCAATCTAGTTGTTTAAAGTATAGTTTGGTTCTTGAGATAGAAATCTAAAGAAAGCCTATCTGGAAAGAATAGGATCGCCGCAGTATTTCTTCCTGCCACAGTCTTTGCATTTGAAGCCGGCCCAGACAGCATCGAATTGGTTCATGGCGGCTTCTACGAGAGCAGGTTCATCGGTCAGGATTCCGGCTTCAAAGTTACGGGTCCGTGTACTTTTCATTCCTATTCCGGCTCCAGTAAGGTTGGCTGATCCGATATAGGCAACCTTGGAGTCAAATACAATAATCTTGAAATGAACACGTGGACAGAGGGCCCGTTCCAAACCGGTAAAGAGAATTGGATACTGATCGAAGTCCTCCCGGAAATTGGGCCCAGGTTCCTTCGCATGAATCAGCCGGACCTCTTTCCCTGTCTTGATGAGGTCGTCGAGAATACCCAGGAAAGGTCGATCTTCCACATAGAGATCCTTGATATCCGCCGTCCCTATCCAGATTGAACGCTTTATCTTGGGGACCAGGGCAATAATCTCCTTGAAGTGGTCTTCGTCTGCAATGTATTTCGTCATGGGTAAGAATCCGGATTGTCGGGCATGGGCATTCTCCGTTACCGCTCGATCTTGACGAGCTCCAGCTCGAAGATCAGCGTGCTGTGCGCCGGGATATCGTCCATCTTCAGGGAGCCGTAGCCCCATTTGGCGGGGATGTACACCACCCACTTGTCGCCTTCGTGCATCCGGGTCAGGGCAATCTGCCAGCCCATGATGAGGTCTCCCACCATGAACAGCGCCGGGAGCGGCTGCCCTTCGGTGGTGTCGAAGACGGTGCCGTCGATGAGCCGGCCGGTGTAATGGACATAGACGATGCTGCGCGGGGTTGGTTTCTTGGTTCCACGTCCCGATTCCAGCACTTTGTAAAGGACGCCATTATCCAGGACCACCATCCCTTCCTCCTGCGCCTTCACCTGCAGAAAGGCCTCATTGGCCTCCTTGTAGGCATTGTGTTTCTTGTTCCTTGTCATTGCGAAATGATCGTTGCGAAAAACTCGCAACGCAAATATCGCAATAAAAACCGTTTCTCCAAATCAAAACAATCGGTGCGACATACCTGCAGGGCAGAAGCGTGGATCTCTATCCAGAGGGGTTAGCACGGGTGGTCTCATATCTTTCTCTGAATCAATGATTTAAATCTTTGCGTGTGCTAACCCACCCTCAAAACCTGGGGGGGCAGCACGCCCCCGTGCTGAACCCCTCTCAAAAACAAGGGGGTCAGCACATATCCGTT
>CACZEU010000184.1 GCA_902780175.1 uncultured Bacteroidia bacterium | reverse complement strand
CATGCTCAGCGGACATATCATATGACAACAATAAGGATAGAGATATGGTAATCAAGAATCTGGAAAACAAGATCAAGCTGGTGGGGATCGTCTGCGGACTGTTCCTCGCCGGTTGCATCATCATCAGCGTCGCCAGCATCGTGACCGCCCGGGGGATGGTCTCAGATGCGCAAAAGAAGGTGTACGTCCTGGACGGCAACGTCCCGATCCTCGTGGAGCGCAGCTCCATGGAGGAGACGTTGGAGGTCGAGGCGAAGAGTCATGTGGAGATGTTCCATCATTACTTCTTCACCCTGGCACCGGACGACAAGTACATCAAATACACGATGGAGAAGGCCATGTACCTTGTGGACGAGACCGGCCTTGCGCAGTACAACACACTCAAAGAGAAGGGTTTCTACTCGAACATCATGGGTACGAGCGCCGTATTCAGCATCTACTGCGACTCCAGAGGGAGCTCGTCACCGCCGGTCAGCTGCGGAGGGTCCCGCGAACGGACAACAACCCCCACGGCCTGCTGATCGTAAACTGGCGCACCCTGCTGAACAAGGACATCGAACAGAAGAACAAATCTAACTACTGATCCTATGAACGAGAATCTAAGGAAGATGATCCTCGGCGAGAAGATGCCAAGCAAGGACGACCCGAAATACAGGGAGACATACGAGCGGGACGTGGAGGCGGGCCGCAAGTTCGCGAAACGCACGCGGCTTGACCGCCTCGTCGGCCATGTCCAGAAGTTCGCTGACAGGCACAGCGGCCTTTTCCTCGGGATCGTACTGGCCATCGTCGTGGGCTGCTTCGTCATCAACGCCTATCATTTCACGAAGGCTTACCAGCTGCGCAAGGCGCAGACCGAATCCGCCAGGACTCCCGAGGAATCCATCCGGGAGGCCCTGGACAATGCGCATACCATGATACCAATCCAAGAATCTGAAGAAGATGGAACTGTTCAAGAAAATTAATTTCAAGCAGCCGAAATACATCCTTCCGGCGCTTGTCTACTTTCCCCTCCTCTTCACGGGGTATTTCGTCATCGACATGATGCACACGAAGAAGGCGGAGATCGCCGACCCTACCCTCCAGTCCACGGAGTATCTGAATCCGAACCTCCCCCAGCCCACCGTGAAGGAAGGGCTGGAAGGGAAGATGGAGAGCATGACGAAGTCCTTCGGGAAGATCGACGACCACAGCGCCGTCGGCAACATCGACCGGGAGGATGCCGATGCCTCGAAGGAGGAATACCAGTCCAAGTATTCGGACGAGGACCTTCAGGCCATGGAGGGATCCGGGGAACCCATACCGGGAGGGCAGATTGAGGAGCAGCTCCGCCGCAGTGCGGAACGTGCCGCTGCGATGCAGCAGCAGGGTGATTACCCGTTCCCGCTCACCGAGAGCGAACGGCTCATCCAGGCGCAGCAGCGTGAGGAGGCCCTCCGCGAGGAACTGGAGCAGGCGCTCGCCCAGCTGCGGGAGCAGAGTGCTGCACAGGTGACCGGCGCTCCCGCAGCATCTGCCGTACCTGATGCCGGACGTGCCGTAACCATCCCTTCTGATGACGGCGACTCCTTCGAGGTTGTGAAACGTGTGCGGCAGAGTTCCGACTACTTCCACACCGTCTCGGAGAACGATCCCCAGCCGGACCTCATCAAGGCCATTATCGATGAAAACATCAAGGCCGTGGACGGCAGCCGGGTGCGTCTCCGTCTTCTGGATGATGTGGAGATCGGCTCATCTATCCTCCCCAAGGGCAGCTATATCTACGCCATCATGAGCGGATTCTCCTCGCAGCGTGTCAAGGGAACGGTGAAGAGCCTTCTCCTCTATGACGAGATCGTTCGGGTGAGCCTTTCCCTCTATGACACGGACGGACTGGAGGGCCTTTATGTCCCGTCCAGCTCCTTCCGCGAAACTGCCCGCGATGTCGCAGCCGGAGCCGTCGGCAGCAACATGTCCATCAACCAGGGCAGCTACGGGAATTCCCTCTCGCAATGGGGTATGCAGGCTGTCCAGAACGCCTACCAGCGGACCACCAGCGCCGTCGGAAAGGTCATCAGGAAAAATAGCGCCGAGCTCAAGTATGGCACTTTCGTCTACCTTGTCAACGCCCGTGAAATACGAAACGAATAAAAACATATCGATATGAACATCAAGCATTACAC
>CACZEU010000183.1 GCA_902780175.1 uncultured Bacteroidia bacterium | reverse complement strand
TGTTGGACCGCTACGGGCTGGCGCCTGCCGTGCTGATGGAAGAGTTACCGTTTTATGTGGGCATGTACATTACGAACACCGCGTCTATCGGTCTGCACGATGTCAATCACCACCTCTACAACTGGGGCAATGTAGGATTGTTCCTGGGCATGGGCGTGACTGAGAAGATCGCCGTGGTGGAAGAGGGTGAAACCAGAATGAAGCGCTATCTCCCTCGTCAATCTGACCGCGGAATTCGTTGTTCAGCACTTCCGCGAACGCAGTCCGCCAGTCTGTACTGCCCGCCGCCTTTGACCCGGATTCTGCCCGTTCTTCCCTGTCCGCCATATGTTTTCCGTCTGCAGAGCGGGACCCGTCTCCGGATTCACAGGGGTTCGGACTTCAGCTTCCGAAAGAGACACAGCCCCTCGCCAGAACGGCGAGGGGCTGTGCTGCTATGTATGAAAAACGATTATTTGGCGTTGTACTTTTCGATGCCGGCTTTCAAGATGTCGATGGCACGCGCAATATCCGGCGCATTGATGGTGTCGTCCACGGGCAGCGCACACATGACATAGAAGGCGCCCTTGGGCATGCGGCAGACCACGCCGGGGATCTCCTGAAGCTTCCGGACCATGGTGTCGCGGCGCAGGCGATACTCGTCTCGTACGACGTCAAAATAGCTCGGATCCAGACCGTAGAGCGCAGCGGAAGCGATCTGGTCAACGGTCGGGGTGGCCAGACGGCACTGACACCACTTCATGACCTGGCTCATGAATTCCTTGTTCTTGGAGATAACTGCACCGACACGGGCACCGCAGGCGGAGAAACGCTTGGAGACCGAGTCAATGACAATGACGTTGTCCTCATAGCCGGGGAATTGCAAACCGCTGAGCAGGGGCTCGCCGGCATAGACAAACTCACGGTAGACCTCGTCACAGATGATGAAGAGGTCGTGCTCTTTGGCGATGTCCAGCATGAGCTTCAGCTCCTCCGGTGAGAGGATGGAGCCGGTCGGGTTGCCGGGATTGGTCACAAACAGAGCGCGGGTGTGCTCATTGATGCAGGCCTCGACACGGGCCCGGTCGGCATAGAAGTAACCTTCTTCCACACAGGTTGGGATCGGGTGAATCTTTGCCCCGGCGAGGGTGACGGAGGTGTGGTAGTTGGGATAGAAGGGCTCCGGAATAACAATTTCGTCCCCGTCATCCAGTATCGTGGCGAAGGTCATTTGCAGGGCTTCGCTGCCACCAGTGGTGGGCAGAATGTCACCACGTTCCAGCTCCACGCCTATGCTTTTATAATAATCACGGACGGCATCCAGATAGACCGGCAAACCGCCGGAAGGGGCATAGGAAACAACTTTCTCATCAAAGTCCTTCAGAGCCTGGAAGAAAGGTGCCGGGGTTTCCACATCCGGCTGACCGATGTTCAGATGATAGATTTTGATTCCGCGTTCCTTGGTCTTCTGTGCATAAGGATTGAACTTACGCATGGGAGAGAGACCGCAGCGTTCCATTTTGGACGATATTTTCATCGATAAATACTCCCTTCTGGATATGATAGTTTGTTATTCAAAATGTGCTGCCACATCCTCCAGCAGCTTTCGGATCGGCAGGTGCTGGGGGCACATAGCCTCACATTGACCGCACTTGATGCAGTCAGAGGCCTTTCCATGGTCTACAGTGAGATTTTCGTAGTAACCGCCCTGTGGGGTCCAGCCTTTTTCCTTGACCTCCTGGAGGTCCAGATTATACAGAGAGAAGTACCTGGGGATGGCGATGTTCATGGGACAGTTGACCGTGCAGTAGGAGCAACCGGTGCAGGGAACTGTAATGTTGCCATTGATGATCTCGGCGGCGACACGCATCAGGCCCTGCTCCTCTTCTGTCAGAGGCTTGAAGTTCTTCATATAGCCGGTGTTGTCCAGAAGCTGCTCCATGTTGCTCATACCACTGAGAACCACCATGACGTTGTCCAGACTCGCGGCAAAACGGATGCCCCAGGAAGGAACAGACATATCGGGTTCTCTGTCCTTGAACATCTTTTCCAGATTTTCCGGGACTTTGGCGAGGGTACCGCCCTTGACAGGTTCCATGACGATTACAGGTCTGTGATGCTTTGTTGCGACCTCGTAGCACTTGCGGCTCTGGACACCAAGACTCTCCCAGTCGAGATAATTCAGCTGCAGCTGGACGTACTCGATCTCCGGATGATCGGTCAGAATCTTGTCCAGCAGTTCCGGACCGTCGTGGTAGGAGAAACCAATATGCTTGACCAGACCCTGTGCCTTCTTCTCCTTGATGAAGTCCCAACAGTGCAGACGGTCAAAGTTCACCAGAGTCTGGGCATTGACATCATGTAGCCAATAGTAGTCGAAATATCCCGCGCCGGTCCGGCGCAGCTGCTCCTGAAACAGCCATTCACGGTCCTCTTCCTTCTTGAGCATGTAGGA
>CACZEU010000182.1 GCA_902780175.1 uncultured Bacteroidia bacterium | reverse complement strand
GTTTCTGACGACCCTCTGGCACAGAGAAACCCTCAGGCAGTGCATCGAGTGCCTGGAAGCAGAGCTCGCACTTCACCTTGCCCTCGTACTTAGAGAGGATCTGTGTGCGGAACTGCTCCTCGAAATCCTTGCGGATCACCCATACAATCTTGCCGAATCCGGCCTGGATGGCATCGTAGATACTATAATCCATGATGGTCTCACCATTGGGTCCCAGCCCATCGAGCTGTTTCAGACCGCCATAGCGGCTGCCCATACCTGCTGCAAGCAGAAAAAGAGTTGGTTTCATATTGCTTTATCAATTAGTTTGTTAATTTGCCTGCAAAATTACTATTTTTTTTTCAGATAATAAGAACATAAGAACAAATTTTTTTCAGAACGGATAGCCGACGGCAAAGTGGAGGGCCTGGAGATCCTTGAAGCTGTGCGCATTGAAGAAATACCTGTTGATGCCATTCTCACAGGGGATGTGGACGGCAAAGCCCCAGTCGAGACGGATTACCAGGAAGCCGAGGTCGTAACGCAGGCCGATGCCCGTGCCGATTGAGATATCCTTCAGGAAGCGCGAGGGCTTGAACTCCATGGTGTCAACCCAGTCGAGTAATATCCGGACTTCCTCAGGGGACATCCCGGATTTGTACATATCGTCAATATCCTGCTGGGTGTACAAGGATCTCATGCGCCAGATGTTTCCCGCATCGAGGAAAACGGCTCCTTTCAGGTTGCCGAATAGCGGAGCACGATACTCCAGATTGGCCACAAGCTTCATGTCGCCATTGCGCATCAGATAGAACAGCTGCTTGGAGTAACGGTCGTTCAGGCCAAGGTCGGAGAAGGCTCCTGGTCCGATGTCGCGTACAGTGAAGGCTCGGATGCTGTTGGCTCCGCCCACGTAGAATTCCTCACTGAACGGGGCTTCACGACTGTTTCCGTACGACCAGACGACGCCTGCATTGACATGTCCCACGAGTCGGGCCTCTTCTCCCATCGCCCATGTCTTTGTGAAGTCGGTCTCTAATTTCAGGAACTGGGCATAGGGGTTGTTGAAGAGCCGCTTGCCTTCGGCATTGAAGTCCTTGCCGAACACCGCTCCTCCCAAGGAGATGAGGTTGGCTGATTCCTGGATGGTGGTCTCCCAGCGGATGGGGTTGCGCAGGGTGGAGGGACTGGTGTAGATGTAGGTATAGCGCATCTTGGGAATGAAGTAGTCGCCCATCGTACGTTCCAGATATGGGTTTTCCTGTATGACTTCGTTGAACTTGGAAGTGATGGAGTTTTTGAACTGATACTGTACTGTCAGTGGTGACAGCTCATGACGCCTGGTCTCTGTCTTCTGCCAGCTATAGGTCCATTCGCCTGATACGACAGTCATCCTGTAGTAATCCGGTCGGCTGATGATATCCGCAGAGACCTTTGCAAGGGTGGTCGGGGTGGTGTAGAATCGCCTGCGGCGGATGAGGCGCCCGTTCTTGTCGCGCCGGATGCGGGTGGGGTTGTAGAAGGGGATGAGCAGTCGCGGGAACTTGAGTGACACATCGGCACCAATCTGGTAGTTGCTCTCGCGGGAGTTGTCGCCTATCGAGAAGTCATAAGAGCCGTGCAGGTTGACATCGAGCTCCTCGGCAGCACGGAAGGTGTTGCGCTTGGTGAGACCCACCTTCAGCAGCGGTCCATAGCGCCCGTTGGTGCGTCCGATGACATTGCCTTCTATGTAGAAGTCGTAAGGCTTGTCGAAGGTACAGGTCAGGCGGAGGTCGAGGGTATCGGTGTCTGGTCGTGGCGTGAAACGGAAGTCGGTATTGCTGAACACGCCGTTGGAGTTGATCAGTGAAGCCGACTCCTGCAGTTTGTCATAGCTGTATTCCTGACGGGGGCGGAGACGCATGTCCTTCAGGATGACACTGGGACGGATCGGTGATTTCTTTCCGCTGAAGTGTATGGTCAGATGACGGCGCTTGATGGAATCGGTTAGTTGGTCGGCGAATGACTTACGGAACAGGATGTCGATGTTGCCGATATACCATTTGCGAAGGGC
>CACZEU010000181.1 GCA_902780175.1 uncultured Bacteroidia bacterium | reverse complement strand
CGGTAATCGAACGCCGGAGCATCTTCGATGTGCACGCAGGGCAGCGCGCCGGGGCCCAACTGCGCGAGGGTCTCCCGCGCATAGAACACGCCGGCCTCACCTCCCGCGCAGATCCGGACCCCCTTGCGGTCGATGTCCAGGATGTATGCCTCGCTTTTCAGCGCCGGAGAAAGGGTCACCTGGGGCATCTGCGCCCGTGAAGCCTTGCAGCTGCCGTTCAATTCAACGACAACTGCAGGCTTTGGGATGATGCTGACGGCGGCCAGCAGGAGGATGATCAGGTGGTTCATCCGCTATTTCTTGATACAGCGAAGCGGGACTGCTTTCTCGATGTAATCCGTGTCGGCGCTCCAGTTCCAGATGTTGTGGAACTTCTTCTGGCCTTCGACGAGCGTCGCGGAGGTCATGGCGATGCAGACGCCTGTATTGATGATATATCCGGCCCAGTTGCGCAGGCAGGTGGCGGGCCAGTTGTAATCTACGCCTCCAAGGGTAAAGATGCGGCCCCAGGTGTTCTTGCCGTCAGCCGTCTTGCCATAAACGGCGGTGGCACCCGTGCTGGACTGCATCAAATAGTCCATCAGTGCTCCGGTGTAGTCCGTGATTTCAGGAACCCGGTATCCTGCAGGACAGGGGTTGTAGTTGCTGTCCGCCTTCCAGAAATTGGCGATTTCAGCAGACGACATTTCCCAGTTGCCTTGGCCGGAAACACCATAGTATGTCATCGGATTGGCCGTGGCGTCGGCCTCTGACGTCATTACTCTGGGAACATCGAAGAAAAGACCGGTCTGGTCGTTCACCACATAGTCGGCGCAGAAAGGATATTCAAGGGTGCGGTCGAGACTGAACGGAATGGACTCGTACTTCCCGCCGAGGGAGTTGTCCATCACCCGGGTCCCGATGAACGGGTCCTTGCGGCCCCACTGGTAGAGGAGGCCGATGGAGGCGGGCTCATTGGCACTGAGCGCATTTGCACCGAGGTTACGGTCCTGGAATCCGTATCCGTTGATGGGCTGGTCCTTGACGTCGGACATCCAGATGTGCCACGACCAGGCAATGGTGGAACCCTTGTAGAGGGCAATCACAATGGAGGCCTGCTCATATTTCTCCACCTTGAAACTGATGGTGCCACCCGCATAATTGATGTTGGAGATAAGGCCCTTGTCGGTCCCGGTCGCCCAGAGCCAGTCGGCCTTGTCGCCATCGACGGCTGTTCCGTCGGGCTTGTTGGTCTTGAAACTGTACCAGCCGGCCTCCTTGACGATGAAGCAGTTGGCGTTTCCTGCGGCCGTGAGATCCGTCATACCGGCGCTCTTGACCTCCCCGCGATAGGTCTCGCCTTCAACGATGGCACCCGTCTGGAAGAAGCAATTCGATCCGAAGGAAAAAGGTACGGTAAGGGTAAGGTTGTTGTCCCCGTCCGGCGTCACCTCCTGCAGGGTCGCCTTGGCCAGGTCGGCCTCGGTCGCGGCATAGAAGAAGCCCACCTTGATGGGAATCTTCTTGCTGGAGAAGGAATAGCTGCCGCTGAGGACATAGCCATCCTGGGTCAGGTCGGCCACGCCGGTCGTGACGGTAGGGACCTTGGAGAAATCCACCTTGAAGAACCCCTCGGCGCCGGGGACCTCTTTCCCCTTTGCGCTGGCAACGGCCTGATAGAAGTATTCGCCGTTGGCAAGGGACTTGAGGGTGGTGGAGAATTTGCCGTCCGTGGCTGTCGCGGGGATGAGCTGCGCGGTCGCAAGCGTTGCCTTGTCGGCGGCATAGCGGAAGCCGACCGTCACGGTCTCCGTGCCGTCGTAGGTATAAGAGCCATTGAGGGTTACGTCGGTTTCATCGACATCCGCGGCTCCGGTCTTGACGGTGAGGGTGTAGACGGGTTCGGGTACGGGTTCCTTCCTGCAGGAAGGGATGACCATTGTCAGCGCACAGAGGGCCGACAAGGAAAGGAAAAGCGTTTTTTTCATTTTCGTTTGTATTGGATTGTGTTACTTTGTGATCAGCAGATATTCGATGTTCTCCCCCTTGAACGAGTCGGG
>CACZEU010000180.1 GCA_902780175.1 uncultured Bacteroidia bacterium | reverse complement strand
GCCTCACGCGGAGCCCCACGTCGAAGCACGCCCCCCGGAAGTTGTACCCTTCCGAGTCCGCGTGGAAGATGTAGAACGATGCCCCCGGCTTCATGCGCTTCTCGGCGACCCCGAACGCGGCGCGGAGGAACTCGCGGAACTTCGTGTCCTCCATCGAGTCGTTCTGGATCGACTGCCCGTCGCTCCCGTGGTAGTCCACGTTGTACGGAGGGTCGGTGAGCCAGAGGTCGGCCTCTCCGTCGCCGCACACCTTCGCGACGTCGTTGGGCTTCGTCGAGTCGCCGCAGACGAGGAGATGCTTGCCGAGCTGGTACACCTCTCCGGGCGTAGAGACGGGAATATCCGGCGTCTCGGGAACCGCGTCCGGCTCCGTCTCGCCGTGCGTTCCCGCTTCGCCACCTAGGAGGTCGTCCAGCTCGTCGTCGCCGAAGGCAAGAAGCGAGAGGTCGAAGCCCGCCTCCTGCAACGCTGCGAGTTCGACCTTCAGCTTGTCCTCGTCCCACTCCGCGATTTCGGCGATCTTGTTGTCGGCGATGCGGAGCGCCTGCTCCTGCTCGGGCGTAAGGTCTGTCGCGATGATGCAGGGCATCGTCTCCCATCCGAGCTTCTTCACGGCGAGGAGGCGCGTGTGACCCTCGATGATAACCTTGTCCTTGTTGAGGACAGCCGGGTTGCGGAAGCCAAGCTGCCGCTGAAGGCTTTGGGTGAAACCTTCCTTGACGGAAAAAGTATTGTACTCGGGCCTTGGGTCCTTGCCCCAGTTGTTTACTTTCAGGCGGTAGGCAGGGATGTCCCCGTCTTCTTTTATGGCGTCGATCGATACGTCTTTGCTCTCCGACGGGCTGTCGGGGTCGGGTTCGTCGTCAAGCACGGGGTTGCTTTCCAGTTCGGCGCGCACCTTCTGCTCCAGTTCCTGGATGGGCATCTGTATGAGCTTGATGGTCTGGATCTGGAGAGGGGAGAGCCGCTGTTGCTGCTTGAGTTCGAGTCCTGTCTTTAACATCAGTTCCTGACTATGAAAGCGGTTGGAAATTCTTGCTGGATGCTCTTGAGGGCATTTGCCGCATCGGCTTTGGTGGCGTAATTGCCCACCGTTACCTTAAAGAAAGGATTGGTGAACGAGCGGGTTACCGATACTCCGGGATGGAGGGAACGGAAACGTGCGGCCGCCGCTTCGGAAGCGGCACGGGCGTTCTGGCCGCTGTCGAAGAAGATGCGGATGCGGAAAGTCTGTTCTCCCTGGCCGCTGGCTGCCTTGCGGGCGTTGCGGTCTATGTGAGCTGCCATGGCCGACCTGATTTCGGGGCTTTGTTTAACCGTGATCTTGCCGGACAGTACGTCGAATACGTCCGTGGTGGCGGTGCTGTCCTTGGGCGCCTGTGCCGAAAGGCCCAGGCTCAAGAACAGAAACGATAGCGTCAACAACAGTATCTTTTTCATAATCGGCCTATCAAATCCTTAACTTTTATGTCTTTATATTCAAAATCCTTGCCCAGGCCGCCCTTGAGCGAGCCGTGGTAGGAGAGGTCGAGGGTTATGGGCTCCAGGTCGGGGTTCTGGAGCAGGGTGAGCAGGGAGAAAGGATTGAAGGCCTTGTCCAGCACACCGTGGAGGATGAGGGTGTAAACCTGCTCGCTGCGGGCCTCCACCTTGACGTCGTCGGCCGTGAGATAGAGGCAGGGAGTTCCGTCCATTTTGACCGTGGCGCTTATGGCTGAAAGCGAAAACTGCACGGACGGATTGTTGACGCCCAGGTCGATGGTGGCGTCGAACGCCGACAGGCCACGGGGCGCAACCGAGGTTACCTCATAGGAGGTAATCTTAATGTCCTTGAGCGACTTGCCGCAAGAGCAGAGGCACAGGGCCGCCGCCAGGAGCAAGGTCACGATTTTTGCGGTTTTCTTAATCATCATACAAATATAAGCAAATAATCTTACTTCCCAGCTTTACGCATCTCATAGTCGGCGCGTACCTTGTCGAGGAGCTTGTCGGCTTTGGCATATCCGTCGGCCGGCTTGTTCCACAGAAGGGCCAGCAGCACGGCGCCGACGATAAATGATGGCGGCAAGGTAAACGCCGTTCCATCCCATATTGGGATTGTCGGCAATGGCTCCGAACACCGCTCCGGACACTATGGGACTGAGGTAGCACACTATGCCCACGATGCCGTTGGCCGTAGCCGCAGCCCTCTTGGTGGCTTGGTTGGAGGCAGCTATGCCCAGGAGTGCCTGGGGACCGTAGATGAAGAATGCCGACAGCACCAGCATGGCGATGAACAGCCAGGGGATATCCTTGACCTGCCAGAATACGAAGAGGCAGATAACGGCCAGGATGGTGCAGATAGCGCTGGTGCACTGGGCCTTGCTCTTGAAGAACTTATCCGTAGCCCATCCGGCCACAAGCATGCCCACTATTCCTCCTACGATCTCACAAGCGGCAACTATCGAAGCTGCAAGGCTGATATCGAGCCCTTTGTCCTGAACCAGGATAGTCGAGCCCCAGTCGAGTATGGTGAAGCGGATAACATATACAAAGAAGTCGGCGATGGCAATCATCCAGATGATGGGATTGCCGAAGGCCATTTTTTTGACGAACGCTTTGTAGGCCAGGCGTGTAAACTCGGGATCTTCCTGCTCGGCGGGCGCTTCTTCGTGCTTGTGGGCGTCCATATCTTCGGGATTGGGAAGGCCTACCGAAGCGGGAGTGTCTTTAAGTCCGAAGAAGATGAGAGCGGCTCCGAAGATGGCCAGGATGGCGGGCGCCCAAAAGCACCACTGCCATGCCGAATTGCCGAAATGGCCCAGAATGGCTC
>CACZEU010000179.1 GCA_902780175.1 uncultured Bacteroidia bacterium | reverse complement strand
TGAATATTCGCAGTAAGGCGGTACTGGGTTCCATGGTTCACGAGATAGAGCATATGCTGGAACTTACTGAAACCACCATGGCAGAGAACAAGTGGGACATCATGCGGCACCTGAACAATCCGGATTCCCTTTTCCCGGTTATGGTGCGTCTGATCGACGACAATCCCAACGTGGTGGGCGGTTGCCTGGCCTTCATGCCTTATTACTATCCTTCCATCGGCCGTCTTTTTGAGCCCTATGCCCACAAATTGCCGGATGGCAGTATTGTGACCGAGCAACTAGGTACGCCGGAGCACGATTATAGCCAAAATCCGGAATTCCTCTGGTCCCTGGATCACCTGGGGCCCTCCTGGACAGACCCTTATCTCTACGGGACGGACTCCCTTTCCTATGCAACGTATTCTGTGCCCATCTACAATAATGAGGGCCGGCTGGCGGCCCTGTGCGGCCTGGACATCGACCTTTCCTGGCTGGGAGATACACTCAATGCCCACCAGCCCTATGACAATTCTTTTGGCCTGTTACTCACTGTAGAGGGCGATCTGGTGGCCGGGCCTTCGGTGGCGCGGATTCCCCGGGAGGAGGTTTTCCGGGTAGTGGAAATTGTAAATGGGCGGGTGCCCGAGACCGATTTTCCGGGTCTTGCCATCCGGAAAACGCAACTGGAAAAGGAGCCTTTCTGGCAGCTCGTTCAGGTGTACCAGACGGACGAAGTCTTTGGGCCGATGCACAAGATGCGGCACCAGCACATCCTCTTTATGCTGCTGGGTCTGGCTGTCCTCGCTTTCATGATCAACCGCTACGCGCGGAACGAGAACAAGCTCAGGGTGGCCTCGGCCGAGCAGGCGCGAATAGGCGGAGAACTGGCGGTTGCACGGGATATTCAGCAGCAAATGCTCCCCAAGGTGTTTCCTTCCTATGTATATGGCAAGCTGGAACCGGCGCTGGAAGTGGGCGGAGACCTGTACGACTTCTACATCCGGGACGGCAAGCTGTTCTTCTGTATTGGCGATGTCAGCGGCAAAGGGGTACCATCGGCCATGCTCATGTCCATGATTCATTCGCTGTTCCGCGTGGTGTCCCGGAAGGAGGAGAGCCCTTCGCAGATTCTGGGGGCCCTGAACAACCAGCTTTGCGCCGGCGACGACAACAATATGTTTGTGACGTGCTTTGTGGGTTGCCTGGACTTGTATACGGGTAAGCTCAATTATGCGAATGCCGGTCATGATAAACCCTTTCTTCTTACTTCATCGGCCTCTTTGCTGCCGGTCAAGGCGAATCTTCCCCTAGGCGTTTTCCCGGATACGCAGTTCGAACTTCAGTCCATGCAGCTTTCTCCTGGCAGCACGCTTTTCCTTTATACCGATGGTCTTACGGAGGCCAAGAACAAGTTCCGTCAGGCGCTGGGTCGTGAAAGGGTTCAGCAAGTGTTGGATTATTCTATGAGCGTTGGCGCAGATACTCCTGAGGAGCTTGTGAGTGCGTTGAGTGCAGAGGCTCGTACTTTTGCCGGAGATTGTCCCCAGAGCGACGACCTCACCCTTCTTTGTATCCGGTTCCAGCCGGGCCATACCCTTTCCGAGAACATCACGCTTGGAAACAATAAGGAAGAGGTGGCGGCCCTGAGCGATTTTGTAAAGCATTTCCTGGGGCAAATCGAGATGGAGCGCCGGGTTGCCGCAGGGCTTCGTCTGGCGCTGGAGGAGGTCGTGGTGAACGTGATGAATTACGCCTATCCTCCCGGCGAGCACGGGGAAGTAACGGTGTATGCAGACAGCAATTATAAAGAGGTCCGGTTCACGGTTGTGGACTCCGGCTTCCCCTTCGACCCCACGGCTGTTTTGTCGGTAGATACCACCCTGGATGCCCAGAACCGGCCCATCGGTGGGTTGGGCATTCACCTCACCCGCAAAATGGTAGATTCCGTTTCCTATAGCCGTAAACACGGATTCAATGTATTAACTTTAACCAAATCCATATCATGACAACAAAAGTAGAAGAACAGGACGGCAAGTTTGTCGTTACTTTTAATGGCGAGCTGGATACTGCTGCCGCAGCAGAGACGGAAGAGGCCTTGGCGCCTGTGATGGAGA
>CACZEU010000178.1 GCA_902780175.1 uncultured Bacteroidia bacterium | reverse complement strand
GGGGCAACAAAGCCGGTACGGCAAAGGCTGTCATCGCCGGCAACGACCTGATGGAGCCCGGAATGGACAATGAGATCAAGCGCATCGTCGACGGCGTCAGGAACGGTACGATCCCTGAGGCCGACGTGGACCGCAATGTCCGCAGGATGCTCGAGTTCATCGTACGCACCCCGCGCTTCGCCGGGTACAAGTATTCCAACAAGCCCGACCTCGCCGGCCACGCCAAGCTCGTCCGCGAGGCTACCCCCGAGGGGCTCGTCCTGCTTGAGAACGAGGGCGTACTTCCGCTCAAGGGCGTGAAGAAGGTTGCCCTCTACGGCGTCGGCTCTTATGACTTCATCGCCGGCGGCACCGGCTCCGGCAACGTCAACAAGGCATATGTCCGCAACGTTGCCGAAGGCCTCCGCGTCAACGGTCTGGAAGTCAATGCCGATATCGAGAAGTGGTACGGCCAGCACATCGCCTTGAAGAAGACCGAGGCGGCGAACAATGCCTCTGGCAGCACAGGCGTGCTGCTCGGCGATGCCGTCATCCCCGAGATGGAGGTTTCCCGTTCATTCATCGACAAGATGGAAAAGGTGACGGACATTGCGGTCCTGACCATCTCCCGCAACGCGGGCGAGGGTGGCGACCGCAAGGCCGAGGACGGTGACTGGACGCTGACCGGTTCCGAGCGCAAGATGCTCCAGGACCTCTGCGACTCTTACCATGTGGACGGCAAGAAGGTGATCGTGGTGCTCAACATCGGCGGAGTGATCGAGACTGCGTCCTGGAAGCATATCCCTGATGCCGTCCTTCTCGCCTGGACTCCCGGCCAGGAAGGCGGATACGCCATAGCCGACGTGCTCTGCGGAGCCGCCTATCCTTCCGGAAAGCTTCCGATGACTTTCCCGGTCAGGTATTTTGACATCCCTTCGTCGTTCAATTTCCCTTACAACTACTCCGGGACCAACTCCATGAACCCCTTAGGCGGAGGCGGTGAGCTCGATGAGGACACCGCCGCCCTGGCTGCTGCCTTCGGATTTTCAATCCAGAAGCAGCCGAATGTCGATTACACCGAGTACAAAGAGGGCATCTGGGTAGGCTACCGCTATTTCGGAACGGCCGGGAAAGAGGTCTCCTACCCCTTCGGCTACGGCCTCGGATACACGACCTTCGCTTACTCCGCGCCCGCGGTCAAAGTGGCGAAGGACGGGACCGTGACGGCTTCGGTCACGGTGAAGAACACCGGAGCGGCCGCCGGCAAGGAGGCTGTCCAGCTCTACATCGCCGCCCCTGCCGGCGGCCTCGTGAAGCCCGTCAAGGAGCTCAGGGCTTTCGCCAAGACCCGCGAACTCGCGCCTGGCGAAAGCCAGACCCTCACGATGACGGTCGATCCTTATACACTGGCTTCATTCAACGAGGCCACCTCCGCCTGGGAGATGGCCGCAGGTGAATACAAGGCCATGTTCGGCGCTTCGTCGGAGGACATCCGCCAGGCCGTGACGTTCAAGGAGGCGAAGCCTCAGTCCTGGCCTGTCCATCCCGTCCTCCTCCCCGAGAAGCCAATCGAGGAGATCAAGGTGAAATAAAGATTTTTTCGAATGAGGAATCTAATCTTTTCACTCATTTTGGCTGCTCTGTTCTTGTGCTCTTGCGGGTCAAACGCCCGCAAGAGCATGGTCACGGCAGAAAAGGCATACCAGGGAGTAAGCAACTATTGTCATAGCGAGTATGACTGGAGTATCGCCGAAGACAACCCGTCCATCATGGGTATAGAGATGGGGGAAGAGACTGACTCTGCGTACCAGGTTGTATTTCGCAGTTATACAGGCGCCCTGGTCTATTTTTATGTCGACAAGACAAGCGGCTCCACAAGGATGGTGGAGTCTGTCCCGGCCCTTGGTGTCGAAAGTGACGCCGGGACCATCAATCTATTTGATTACCTGGAAAAATAACGCTGATAAACTCTGACTTTATGGAACAGAAATTCTGTCAAAGCTGCGGAATGCCGCTTACGGAGGAGCTCCTCGGGACCAATGCCGACGGCAGCAAGAATGAGGATTATTGCATATATTGCTACAAGGACGGGAAGTTCCTTCAGGATTGTACGATGGATGAAATGATCGAGCACTGCTCACAATTCGTGGACGAGGTCAATAAAAGCCTCCCCCAGCCGATCACACGCGAAGAGTATAAAGAGCAGATGCGAAAGTATTTCCCTTATCTCA
>CACZEU010000177.1 GCA_902780175.1 uncultured Bacteroidia bacterium | reverse complement strand
ACAAGTTCATACCCCTCGGTGCCAGGGAGTAAGCCGGAAAGCAACGCGGGATCGAATGAGCCCACCCACAGGGTCGCCAAGCCCTCATTCTCGGCCGCGAGCATCAGGTAGGTGGCGACGATGGAGGCATCGACCTCCGCCCCATTCTTGCCATCGTAACGGCGCACCCAGGCATCGGCAGGGCGGCAACCCACAATCAAAAGCAAGGGCGCCCCATAGTTCGAGCGCGTTACGCCTTTGATGGCTTCCAGCGTGTCCAGAGCGGTGACCGCCCAGACATGGACAGGCTGCTTGTTCACAGCGGTAGGAGCGATGCGGCCGGCTTCAAGGATCCGTTCAATCTTCTCCTGCTCCACCGGGCTCGCAGAGAATGCCCGGCAGGAATACCGGTTCTGGATGAGTGTGTTGAAGTCCATTGCTATTCCACTGGGACTTTCATCACCACCTTCTTCACGGGTGCGCAGATACCATCTACCGCCAGGCCGGGCTCATGGGCATCTTCGGGGAAGACCACGAGGAAGTAGCCCTCGCCAATGACCAGGTCTGCACCAGGGCAATCTGCGTAGCGGGCAGCGTCTTTGGCCTCGTCGTACGGAATGGTTTCCGTCACCTGCGGAAGGGGTTTGCAACGAATCAACTCCGTGCCAACAAGTGCGAGTTGGACGTCCGCATACTTACGATGGGCCTCGTAGCCCTTCGGGTTCACGAGGCTCGTGGTGCCCTCGCTCACGACGGCCTTAACTCCGAGGTCAAGCGGGTGCGAACCAACCTCCACGTCGGGCGTAACAGTTTCAATGTACTCCAGCGCCAAATCCAGCGCCGGGGTCAGGCCCTTGTACAAGCCAATGTTCTTGATGTGGTCGTAAATCATAACGCCCTACTACTCATCCTTATACACATTCACCGTGTACTTGTCGTAATCTTTGCCGTGGAAGTTGATCTCGACATCCACGTAGTACTTCGTGCTATCCACGTGGACAGTGCCGTCCTCAGCCGTTGTCTTCTTGAACTCGGTGACTTTGGCTGTGCCGGTGTAGGTCAATTCGTCCGTTTGCTTGTCCAGGGTGTAGCGGTCCAAACGATGGGATAAAGCATCGGTGTCATCTTCCGTGAGGACCTGCTCTACGAGCGGGGCGGAGTTTTCTTCCAGGTCGTCAATGCTGGGGGCCTCGTTGCCGCAGGCCGCGACGAGCAGAGCCAGGGGTAAAAGGTAAAAAGCTTTTTTCATAGTTATGAATGTTCATTAATTACTTGATTTCCATCTTGTACACATTCGTGTCCCGCTTCTCGAAGCCCAGCGCCTGATAAAGTGCGTTGGCCTCCGTACGAGTGGGGTTCGAGGTGAGTCGAAGATCGATGGGAGCGAGTTTGGTTCTGGCAAAGTTGATGATGCGCTCCAAGAGGGTGCGACCGATTCCCTGACCCCGATAAGCAGGCAGGACCACGACGTCTTCCACACTTGCCTTCCGTCCCGTAGGCGACTCAAACACACAAAGTGTAGCGCATCCGATGATGTGCTTCTCATCGTTCTCCGCAACGAAGATCCGCGTTCCCGGCGAGGCCACAGCGCGCTGCTGCGTCTGCGCGGTCACGGGGATTTCCGCATTCAACTCTTTCATCAGTCCCAGCAGATCATCGATCTGGGAACCGGTCAAGGTGCAAAGTTCAAGGTATCTCATAGTATTTAGATAATTAGTTTTTACGTTTTTCTACTCCCCTCTCGCGACGAAACTCTACATCTTCCCCAACTCCGCCGGCTTCATCAGGTGACTCTTCATTTGCACGAAGAAGGAACGGAGCATGGATTCGGGGTAAACCAGCTTTTGTCTCCAAGCGCCGCGGCACCAACGGCGGTAGCGCCAGAGCCATTGGGAAAGAAGGGAGGAAGGGCAAGAATCAGAGAATTCAGGGCACAAAACATCCTCCATCACGCGAGGTTCCACCGAGTGGCGCCCCGCAGGGAAATCAGCCGCGGAGAATCCAAGATAATCCACACAAATCCCATTCAGAATCTGGTAGAACGGCATCATTCCCACCGACTCCACAAAGGTTTCTAAGCCCTTCCAATCAATCCGCCCATGATACTTCTGTACGAACGTGGCCCAATCCAGGATCTGTCAGGCTCATCTTCGAAGCCGCGAAATGTGCGGCAGTGTGCCGCAGCAGGAACAAGGCGTTGAAGTCTGGAGAGGGCAGGAAAATCGGCTGTCCATCAATCTCTACCGCCTCCTCCCCTACCGGTGCGAGCTCTTTCAGGCGCGCTTCGACGCGTTTGCTGGAGGGGTGGGCATGGACATTGATGAAGTCGTAATGATTCTCGAAAAACTGGCCTTCGAAATGGAAGGTCGTGTGATGGTGGTGGGAATGATCCACCCGTATTCCGAGTTCTTCCTCAAGCACCCGATCCGCGCGCTCGTACTCCCCGAAGTTCCAGAAGTCCACGTCCCCGCATGGGCGATGCATGGGTACGGGATAATTCAGGCTCAGCCCATACCCCTTCAGCACCATCATCCGGATCCCGTGCCGGGCATAGACAGACGCCAGATGGCCAATGGTTGCTCGGTAAGTAGGATATTTCCACTCATAGGACTGGATCACCTGCCCAATCCACTGCTTCTTGAGAGACTTGTCCATGTCCACCGTCACCATCCCTGCCTCGAACAGTTTCGAGTACCCGTCCAAGGCAATCGCCGCCACCTTCTGTGCAGATGCCAACTCCACTACCGTCGCCCAATCGACATCGGCCGGCGTCGGCATTAAATCCGCATCGGGATGAATGCCGATGCGGACAAGATGGAGTAGGAAGGTAGCAGCAGGTGTCACGTAATCAAGTCGATGCTAGAACTTCCGCCAGACCATCTTGTTCACCACCCCGACGTAGCTCTGGATGATGCGGACGACTTTGGTGGAGACGTTCTCGTCCACATAGTCCGGAACCGGGATGCCCGGGAAACCGTCACGGATGAGGGAGACGGCGACGTCGACGCTCTGGAGAAGGCCGGTGGTGTCGATGCCGCTGAGGACGAAGCAACCTTTGTCCAGGGCCTCCGGCCTTTCGGTGCTAGTCCGGATGCAGACCGCCGGGAAAGGATGGCCGATGCTCGTGAAGAACGAACTTTCCTCGGGCAATGTGCCGCTATCGGAGACCACCGCAAACGCGTTCATCTGCAGGCAGTTGTAATCGTGGAAGCCCAACGGCTCATGCTGGATCACGCGCGGATCTAACTTAAATCCACTCGCCTCCAGG
>CACZEU010000176.1 GCA_902780175.1 uncultured Bacteroidia bacterium | reverse complement strand
ACTCGATGTGAGCGGTGTTGATGGTGATACCACGCTCCTTCTCTTCCGGAGCGTTGTCGATCTGGTCGAACGACTTGATTTCCTGCTGACCGAAACCCTTCTCGTGGAGGGTCTTGGAGATAGCAGCGGTAAGAGTGGTCTTGCCGTGGTCAACGTGGCCGATAGTACCAATGTTGACATGAGGTTTGGTCCTCTTGAAAACTTCTTTTGCCATAATATTACGTATAAAGTTGTTTTGTTCTTACAAGAATAAACCGGCACAAAGTCCGGTATTGGAGCCGATGATGGGATTTGAACTCATGACCTCATCCTTACCAAGGATGCGCTCTACCCCTGAGCTACATCGGCATTCATTGAGCGGGGTAGGAGAATCGAACTCCCATTTTCAGCTTGGAAGGCTGACATAATAGCCATTATACGAACCCCGCTGGGTCTGGAAAGTCTTCTGCTTCCCGCTTTTGTGGGCAAGGATGGATTCGAACCACCGAAGGTATCAACCAGCAGATTTACAGTCTGCCCCATTTGGCCACTCTGGTACTTGCCCCTGTTCTTAGATTGCTGATGAGCCGATGGAGGGAATCGAACCCACGACCTTGAGATTACAAATCACACGCTCTGACCAACTGAGCTACATCGGCAATCTGTTATGTCAATTCCCCAAAAGGGATTGCAAAGATAGAGATTAATTCGATTTCTCCAAAATCTTTTGGATTTTTTTTGACAAGTTTTCAACATCCATTCCGCAGAGGCTTTTCTGCTCGCTCTGGCGGGCGTGCGTGATGAATCTGTCGGGCACTCCCACGCCCTCCACGCCCAGCCGGCCTCCGTGCGATGCCACGTACTCGCTCACCGCGCCGAAAAGGCCTCCCTTGACGGATCCGTCCTCCACGGTGACGATGGCGCGATACCTATTAATAATACGCGCGAGCGCGTCTTCGTCAATCGGCTTCAGGAAACGGAAGTTATAGACGCCCACCTTGCCGGGGAACGCCTTCGCAGCCTCGAGCGCGGCGTATGCGGAAGGACCTATGGTCAGCACGGCCACGTCGCTGCCCTCGAGCAGGGTCTCTGCCTTGCCCACCGGCAGGGCCTCGAACGCGGCGTCGCGCCAGGATGCACCCTCCCCCATCCCGCGGGGATACCTGATGATGAACGGGCCCTCGTCAGCAAGGCTGGCGGTGTACATAAGCTGCCTGAGTTCCAGTTCGTCCTTCGGCGCGCTGATGGTCACGCCGGGGATGGAGCGGTAGGCGGCGAGGTCGAACACCCCGTTGTGGGTGGCCCCGTCCTCCCCCACCAGTCCGGCGCGGTCGAAGCAGAGCACGACCGGCAGCTTCTGGAGCGCAACGTCGTGGACTATCTGGTCGTAGGCGCGCTGGGAGAAGGATGAATATATGTTGCAGAAGGGCCTCATCCCGCCCTTCGCAAGGCCTGCGGAGAAGGTGACGGCGTGCTCTTCCTCAATGCCCACGTCGAAGAAGCGGTCCGGGAAGAGTTCCGCGAACTGCGTCATGCCGCAGCCGGAGGACATGGCCGGGGTGATGCCGACTATTCCGGGATTGGCGGCGGCAAGGTCGCACAGGGTCTGTCCGAAGACATCTTGGTAGCGGTCGTGGTCGTAATGCGAGGGGACCCGCTCGCCGGTAGCGGGGTCGAACCTGCCCGGAGCGTGCCAGACGGTAGGGTCCTGCTCGGCGGGCGCATAGCCCTTGCCCTTCACGGTGATGCAATGCAGCAGGCGCGGGCCCTTCATGTCCCTGAGCTTGCGCAGCATCTCCACCACGCGGACGATGTCGTTGCCGTCCACGGGGCCGAAATAGCGGAAGCCGAGCGCCTCGAAGAGATCGCCGCCGGAGCCCTTGATGAACCAGGACTTGAGCCCGTGGAGCCAGCGCTGGATGGCCCTGCGGAGGCCTCCGTCGCCCAGGCTGTCCCAGACCTTGGTCTTGAAACGGTTGTAGCCGGTGCTGGTGGTCACCTTGATGAGGTAGTTGCGCAGCGCGCCGCGGTTGTCGTCTATGGAATGGTCGTTGTCGTTCAGGATCACGAGCAGGTCAGCCTTGGCCACGCCCGCATTGTTCATGCCTTCGAACGCCAGGCCGCCGGTGAGGGCGCCGTCGCCGATGATGGCGACCACCTTCTCCGCCCTGCCCTGCATCCTGGCCGCTTCCGCGAGGCCGAGGGCGGCGGAAATGGAGGTGGAGGAATGCCCCACCCCGAAGGCGTCGTACTCGCTTTCGCTGATGCGGGGGA
>CACZEU010000175.1 GCA_902780175.1 uncultured Bacteroidia bacterium | reverse complement strand
ACGGTTTGTGCGTTCAAACCGGCGACGGCGAACACAACCGATAACAAAAGTAAACTAAATCTCTTCATATTGGTGCACTTTGATTTTAAGAATTATCTGTTAAATTTATTATGCCGCAAAAATACATTTTTTCTGAATGAACGGGCGTTGTAAATGATGTGATTTTCAAAAGGAGCCTCTTCCTCATTCCGTGTTTGTCATAAAAAAGGCCGGAAGAGAATCGCTTCCGGCCCCTGTTGTTTACTTGCGTGTATTTCACTCGTTCAAGGCGGGTCTTCCCCAGAAGCGCAGCAATGCGATTTCGGTCAGGAAGCAGAGCAGGGCGAGGATGACGAACCACGCCTGTTTTCGCCGTTGAGGCACCCTGAGATTTTAAGAGTACAGTAGGTCGTAGATTTCCTGCTGCTCGTCGTCCATTTTCAGCAGGACGGAACTCTGCTGGCCACTGCCGGGTAGTGTGAAGTTCAGCCGGTACATTGTCTTGACGGCCTCTCGCACCCTGTCGAGGGTCAGTTTGGAGCCCTTCTCCTTCAATATGCGTTCCATCTCCAGCAGGATGGTGTACGCGGTGAAGCAGATGCAGATATGTCCTTCTATCCTGTTACGCAAGCGGTGGTAGATAGGACGGATCTGCAGGTCTGTCTTGTTCATTCGGAACGCCCGCTCGATATACCACAAATTGCCATAGCTGCTGATGACTTCCTCTGCGGTGAGGTCCGTGTTGGTGACATACGCCTTGATTCCGTCCCAGACCGCATCCGCCTCATATTTTTCCATGTCTATTGATATTGTCACGTCCCCCTCCATCTTCAAGTATTTATTGTACCCCCTGTTGTTGATGTTGGCTTTCGTCAGACGTCCCGCCCCCATCCTTTTGCGAAGTCGCTCCAGTCCGCGTTTCCTGTTGGCCGCATCCTTGTGCTCCCTGCGCTCCGTTTTGGAGACAACAAGCCTCCGGCCGCCGCCTTTGTCCAGGACTTTGACATCCCCGTTCTTCAAGTTGAGGCCTATTATGCGGTCCTTAATCGAATCGCTCTCGTTTTTCGGACGGGCTCCGAGAATGTACTGATAGTTCTGCTCTTCAAGCGCCTGGATGTTCTTTTTGGAGAGCAGGCCGGCATCCGCGACCACCACAGGATGGGAAAACCCGTGGCGTGCGGCCAGACCTTCGATCATGGGGATCAGGGTGTGGCCCTCGAAGATGTTCCCCTCGTATATCTCGTAGCCTATCGGGTTGCCCTGTGCCGCCACCAGCAGCCCCAGGAATATCTGAGGGCACGAATGCTTCCCGTCCTTGTTGAAGCCCGGTATCCGAAGGGAGTCCTCCTCCGCTGCCTCAAAGTAGAGCGTGGTCATGTCGTAGAAGGCCACTTTGATACTGCCACCCACCACCTCGCGGGTGTGGCGGAAACTGATGTCCTCCACCTGATGCTTGATCCCCTCCGCGCCATCCGTCCCTTTTGCGCACAACCTGTCCAAAAAGCGGTAAATCCGGCCCACTTCGTAGCTCACGCCGAGATAACGCCGCAGGTAGTCCACCGTGCGGAGCTTGCTGCCGGGGTTGAACAGCCGGCAAATCACCAGATGGCGGAACATCTCTTCCTCAATCTCCCCATATCCGATCCTGTCGTAGAGCCTTCCGAAAATCAGTTCCGGCCCCGCCACCTGAACTTGGGTGTTGCTGACGGACGATAGGAAGTCCTCAATGCTGCCGTCTGCTTCGTCAGGGAACAGGTCAACACCTCCTCCGGCCTCACGGATGTAGGTGCGGGCCTGCCGCTCCAGCCGCGCTACCTCCTGCTCGCTCTCCACCGGCCCGAAAACCTTGACGACCCGATATTTCCCGCGAGCCTTGTCCACCACATGGACGCTGATGCTGCCTGACTTGTTGACCTTTCTTCTCACAAACATGCGGCAAAGATACAACGAGGCACCCAAAAAACCAAATTTTATTTTTCAAGTGACTGATTTACAGCAAGTAAAAATTATTATCGAAAAGAGCGGCGAAAACAGGAAAAGTGTGCCGGACAAGACGTTCGGCACACTTTTCGTATTTGAGGGATAGGGTTTTACCAAGCGAAGAGCGGACGGTCGTGCATCATGTCGTTGACCGTCTTGCGGGTCTTGGCGATGAGCTCCTCGTTCTCGACGTCGCAGAGCACCTTGTCGATCATCTCCACGATGACGGGCATGTCGTTCTCTTTCAGGCCGCGGGTGGTGATGGCGGGCGTACCCACGCGGATGCCAGAGGTCTGGAAAGCGGAACGGGTGTC
>CACZEU010000174.1 GCA_902780175.1 uncultured Bacteroidia bacterium | reverse complement strand
AGATGCGTGAGGACGATGGTGGTGCATCCGCGGTGCAAATGGGGGTAAAATAAAGACGCAACTGCTTGAAATTCAAACAATTGCGTCTTCTAAGTGGTGACTCCTACAGGATTCAAACCTGTAACCTTCTGATCCGTAGTCAGATGCTCTATTCAGTTGAGCTAAGGAGCCGTCATTAGGGCCTGTGGCCCTGTATGCTACTCTTCGGCCTTCTTGCCGACGAACTTCTTCTCCTTGATCCTGGCCTTCTTGCCGGAGAGGTTCCTGAGGTAGAAGATGCGGGCCCTGCGGACCTTACCGACCTTGTTGACCTCGATAGACTCGATGGAGGGGAGCTCGTAAGGGAAGATTCTCTCGACTCCGATTCCGCTGGAAACCTTGCGGATGGTGAAAGTCCTAGTGAACGGGGTGGCACCACAAATCTGGATGACCACGCCTCTGAACTTCTGAAGTCTTTCCTTGTCACCTTCCTTGATCCTGTAGGTCACGGTGATGGTGTCACCGGCCTTGAACTCAGGATAGGAAGCGGCTTTGTTCTGAGAGAATGCCTGCTCTACAATCTTGATGTAATCCATAACAGTCAAAAATCTATTTCAATCGCAACGTTACTTCACTAATTAACCCTAAAACAGTAAGAGGTTGCTTTTTGTGGACTGCAAAGGTATACAAATTTTTCTATTCGTCAAACTTTTTCCCAAGTTTTTCAAAAAGATTCTTGTCGTCGCGGCTGAGGTTGGGACGGAAACTGTCGCTGTATTTCATATCCTCCATGGCCTTGCGCTCATCGCGGTTGAGCTTGCGGGGGATCCACACCATGATCTGCACGAACAGGTCGCCGCGGCCTGAGCCGTATCCGCTCACTGCCGGGAGGCCCTTGCCACGGAGCTTCACGGTGGTGCCGGACTGCGTGCCGGCGTCGATCTTGAGCCTGTAGCTGCCGTCGAGGCAGGGGACTGTGACTTCGCATCCGAGCATGGCGTCCATTACGCTGATGACCTGGGTGTAGTAGAGGTCGGTACCCTGGCGCTTGAGCTGCGGATGCCCGGTCTCCTTGATGACCACCAGCAGGTCGCCGTTGGTGCCGTTGTGCGGGGCGGAATGGCCCTCGCTGCGGACCGTCAGCTGCATGCCTTCCTCGACACCGGCGGGGATCTTGACCCTGACGGTCTCGCGCCTGCGCACCAGACCGGTGCCGCCGCAGGTGCGGCAAGGATTGGTCACGACCTTGCCCTCGCCCTGGCACTGAGGGCAGGTGGAATACGCCACAGTGCGCCCGAACAGGGAGTTGGTGATGTTCTGGACCTGACCGGAGCCCTTGCAGGTGGGGCAGGTCTTGATATCGGAACTGTTGCGTGTGCCCTTGCCCTGACAGTCGGGGCAGGGACGGTTGCGTTCGATGGTGACTTCCTTCTCGACGCCGGAGTTGATCTCCTCGAGGGTGAGGGTGACGCTGGTGCGGATGTCGCGCCCGCGGAAAACCCGCTGCTGGCTCTGCCCGCCGCCGAAACCGAACCCGCCGAAGCCGCCGCTGCCGAAACCTCCGAATCCTCCGAAACGCCCTCCGAAGAGGTCGTTGAGGATGTCGTTGAGGTTGCCGAAGCCCTGGCTCCAGTCCGGAGCGCCGCCGGCGCCGTCGGTGCCGGCAAATCCGAACTGGTCGTAGCGGGCTTTCTTGTCCGGGTCGCTGAGCACGGAATACGCCTCGGAGGCCTCCTTGAATTTCTCCTCGGCGGTCTTCTTCTCCTGGTCGCTTCCGCTGACCCAGCGGTCGGGATGCCATTTGAGGGCCGCTTTCCTGTAAGCGGCCTTTATGTCGTCAGCCGAGGCGTTCTTGTCGACGCCAAGGACTTCGTAGTAATCTCTTCTCTCTGCCATGTCGTTATGCTCCTACAACTACTTTGGCGTAGCGCAAAACCTTTCCGTTCAGGAGGTAGCCCGTCTGGGTGACGTCGATGACCATGCCCTTCTGGGCCTCTTCCTGCACGGGGAACTGGGCTACGGCCTCGTGGAAATCCACGTCGAACTTCTCTCCCTTGGCCTCGATGATGCTGAGCCCCTTGGTCTTGAGATATGCCATCAACTTGTTGTATATCAGGTCTGTACCCTGCTTGGCAGCTTCGTCGCTGGACTCCGCCAGCATGGCCATGGCCCTCTCGATGTCATCCAGGACGGGGAGCAGGCCCTTGATGGTGTCGGCAGACGCGCTGCCGACAAGGTTCAGCCTGTCCTCTGCGCTGCGGCGGCGGAAGGTCTCGAACTCGGCCATCAGTCGGAGATAGTCG
>CACZEU010000173.1 GCA_902780175.1 uncultured Bacteroidia bacterium | reverse complement strand
GAAATGACCCGCCAGGGCCTTGCAAACGTAGGCCTGGATGACGTCGACCTCGTAATCCTGGAGAATGTCGGCAACCTCGTCTGCCCCGCTGAATTCGACACCGGAGCAGTCCGCAACGCCATGATCCTCTCCGTTCCCGAGGGCCACGACAAGCCTCTCAAGTATCCCCTGATGTTCTCCGTATGCGACGTCGTCGTCATCAACAAGATCGACGTCCTTCCGTATTTCGATTTCGACCTTGACAAATGCAGGGAATACATCAGAATGCGCAACCCCAAGGCCGCCGTCCTCCCCGTCTGCGCAAGGACGGGGGAGGGCGTCGACGCCTTCGCACAGTGGCTTCTTGACGAAGTCCGCAACTGGAAACACTAAAACTGCACACATATGCCTGAAATGTCGACCAAGTTCGTCCCCAAGCACAAGGGCGATCCGAATCCCAATCCAAAGCTCCTCAAGTTCGTCCGCCACGTAACGGACCGCATCCCCGGAAAGATCAAGATGGATTCCGACGCCCCCGAGTACTGGGGCCTCGCCTGCATTTTCGAGGACGAGATGGACGCCGCCACCCGCGAGGCGTCCCTCGACCTGCTCCTTGACATGCTCCCGAAGGATTTCTTCAAGGTGCGCAAGCACCACACCTATGCCGAGCTGCACGCTATGAATGCGGCAAAGCACTATACCCCCGACGACAAGTCCCTGGACGACCTGCTCGACAAGCTGTCCTACTTCGGCATGCTGGAGTATGACTACGGCGACAGGTACACCGACGACGGCCCCGTCCCCGGTACCACCTACAACAGGGAAGACCGCATCTACTGGGTGCCGATGTTCGTCCCCGGAAGCGCCGAGTACACCAACATGAACACCGACCTGATGGACAGGCACCCCGAACTGGCGATGTTCTTCGAGCGCATGACCTTCCTGCCCCTGGAGAAGATTACCCCCATGGTCCCCATGGGCGGCTCCGGCATCGGCATGCACGTCATTCCGGTGGAGAAGGCCATAAGCATGGAGAACCAGTCGGTGAGCATCGAGCATATTTCCTACTGGCTCAAGAAGTACGAAGGCCACCTCGGCGTGGGCATCTGCTCCTGCCGCTACGGGCGCAAGAAACTCGACGAGGGCTGCGCGGACGACTACCGCGACTGGTGCATCGGCGTGGGCGACATGGCCGACTACCTCCGCGAGACCGGCCGCGGCCACGACATTACCTACGATGAGGCCATGGCCATCCTCCGCAAGGCCGAGGACCACGGTTTCGTCCATCAGATAACCAACATCGACGGCGAGGGCAAGATATTCGCCATCTGCAACTGCAACGTCAAGATCTGCAACGCCCTGCGTACCTCGCAGCTGTTCAATACGCCCAATATGAGCCGCAGCGCATATGTGGCCAAGGTCGATCCGAAGAACTGCGTCGCCTGCGGCCGCTGCGTGGAATACTGTCCTGCTGGCGCTGTCAAGCTCGGCCAGAAGCTCTGCACCAAGAACGGTCCCCAGACCTATCCCAAGCAGGAACTGCCCGACGCCGCAAAATGGGGTCCCCACAAGTGGACCGAGGACTACCGCGACCGCAACCGCATCAACTGCTATCCCACCGGTACAGCACCCTGCAAGACTGCCTGCCCCGCGCACATTGCCGTACAGGGTTACCTCAAGAAGGCGGCAGAAGGCAAATACACCGAGGCCCTCGAGCTCATCAAGCGTGAGAATCCGTTCCCAGCTGTATGCGGACGCATATGCAACCGCCGCTGCGAAGACGCCTGCACCCGCGGTACCATCGACAATCCCATCGCCATCGACGCCGTCAAGAAGTTCCTGGCCGAGAGGGACCTGCACGCGGAAACCCGCTTCGTCCCCGAGGTCAACATCTGCTCCAACGTCCAGGACCGCTGGGAAGAGAAGATCGCCATCATCGGCGGCGGCCCCGCAGGCATGAGCTGCGCCAACTACCTGGCCACCATGGGCTACAGGCCCACCGTATTCGAGAAGAACGAGGAGCCCGGCGGAATGCTCCGCTACGGCATCCCTTCGTATAAACTTGAGAAGGACGTCATCGCCGCGGAGATCGACATCATGAAGGAAATCGGCGTCGAGGTCCGTACCGGCGTCGAGGTCGGCAAGGACGTCACCATCGCCCAGCTGCGCGAGCAGGGCTACAAGGCCTTCTACGTGGCCATCGGCTGCCAGGGCGGCCGCCTGCCCGGCATCCCCGGAGAGACTCTCCCCGGCACCACCACAGCCATCGACTTCCTTCACGACGCCAACTGCGGCAAGGTCGCAGTCAGCGGCAAGGTAGTGGTCG
>CACZEU010000172.1 GCA_902780175.1 uncultured Bacteroidia bacterium | reverse complement strand
TACCAGAAGTACGGCGACATCCTCTCCAAGGTCGAGATCAAGACTTCTGCCGACTCATCCATGGTCAGCGACGTGAAGAACGGACTCGGCTCCCTCTTTGCAAGCAGCCAGGTGGCTACCTGCGAGAATCTCGTGGAGATCTTCACTCCCCGTCTCGAGGCCGATCCCGACAACGTGGAGCTTGCCACCAGCATCGTGAGGACGATGAACCTTGCTGACGACTGCGCCGGTGAGGACCTCTACCTCAAGGCTGTCACCGTGATGCACGCCAACAATCCTTCCTCCGCTTCCGCATATGCGCTCTATAAGCTCAATGCGAATTCCAATGACGTGGCAGCCGCCATCCGTTATCTCGAGGAGGCCCTTGCATACACCGACCTGGATGCAGCCACCAGGGCTGAGTACACCTACCAGCTCGCAGCGTACTGCTTCAAGAACGGCCGCAACGCACAGGCATTCGAGGCAGCCAAGAAGGTTCCCGACCTCGATCCTTCCCTCGCCGGCAAGGCATACTTCCTCATCGGTACCATCTGGGGACAGGCCCGCTGCGGTGGCAATGAGGTTACCGGACGTGCAAACTATTGGGTTGCAGTCGATTACTTCGCCAAGGCAAGGGCTGCCGACGAGTCCCTCGCAGAGGAGGCACAGAGGTACATCAGCCGTTTCAGCGCGTTCTATCCTTCAGTGGGAGACGCATTCATGTACGGTTACCAGAAGGGTCAGGGCTTCACCGCAAGCTGCGGCGGCATGACCGCTTCCACCACCGTCAAGACCCAGTAACGGCTTGATATTCCGGAAACACAGAAACAATCTGCTGGCAGTCACCGCGGTGATTGCCAGCTTTGTCGTTTCCTGCAAGGCCGGTCTTGCCGAAGCCGACAGGCTGAACCTTGCGAACACCCCGCTGCAGTCCGTGGACGACATGTTCGCCGTAAGGACGAAGAACGGGACCGTCACCATGAGGATGGAAGCCCCGCGCATGGAACATTATGTGACCGACACCAATTCCTACGACATCTTCCCCAAGGGCCTTTCCGTCTACGGCTATAACGACGACGGCCTCCTGGAGACCGTGATCGTCTCCAACAACGCCAAGCACGTCACCAGCAAGGTCTCCGGCAAGGAAGACATCTGGTCCGCTTTCGGCAACGTGGTCATACATAATGTGATAAAGCTCGAGACGATGGAGACCGACACCATCTCCTGGGACCAGGCCCACGAGGAGATCTACACCGACTGCTACGTGAAGATGTATTCCGACGACGGATTCATGCAGGGATACGGCATGCGGTCGGACGACCACGCGCGCAACGCCATACTCCGCAGGCCCTTCAACAGTTACGGCGTCACCGAGAAAGACACCACCAAGATTGTGATAGATTCGGTGAATTTTATCGGTCCTTTCAAGAAAAAGCGCTGAAATTCAAGAAAAAGAGTTAAATTCGCAGCCCTAAATATTGCGTAATTAATTAAATTCAGATAAAAATGGCTGTTCTTCAAAACATGCGGGAGAAGTTCGGAATCGCGATTTCAATCATCATCGCGCTTTCCCTTCTCTACTTCATTGCTCCTGTAAACGACCTTATGACTCTGTTCGGACGCCCCCAGAACGTCGGTGAAATCGACGGCAAGGGTGTCTCCTACGTAGACTTCCAGGAGCAGGTGGACAAGTACACCACCATCAACGAAATCATTACCGGCTCCTCTGTCCAGAACGAGCAGGCGCAGACCCAGATCCGCGACGCCGCATGGCAGGAGTTCATCGACAACTACATGTTCATCAAGAACGCGAAGGCCGCCGGCATCAAGGTGGGCAACCAGGAGCTCGTGAACCTCACTTCCGGTTCCAACCCCGCCCCGATGATCGCGCAGAACAACGTGTTCGCCAACGAGAAGGGTGAGTATGACCCTGCAATGGTGAGCAACTTCGTGCAGCAGATGAAGGATGACGAGACCGGACGTCTCCGCACCTACTGGAACTATCTCCAGTCCTCCGTCTACAACCAGCAGTTCTACTCCAAGTATGGCGCCCTTTTCGCCGCCAGCACCATGGACAACAAGCTCCAGCTCGACGAGGCCGTCGCAGAGACCAACCGTTCCGCAAACGTGGACTACGTGGTCTATGGCTATCCTTTCGCAAAGGACACCGCCATCACCGTCTCTTCCAAGGAAATCAACGACTACTACAACGCCCACAAGGACTTCTTCAAGCAGGATGCAAGCCGTGACGTCGAGTATGTGGTCTTCGAGGTCGTTCCTTCAAGGCCGGCGAGCTCTCCACCATCAATGCCGAGCTCAACGACGCCGTCTTCGGAGGCGCCGCCGTCACCCCCATCATCAAGGAGGGCAACACCTTCTATGCAGCCCGCGTGCTCGAGAACGCCATGGTCCCCGACTCCGCATTCGTGAAGCACATCCTCTTCCAGGGTGCAAACGCCAAGCAGCGCGCTGACAGCGTCCTCGCACTCGCCCAGGCCAAGGGTGCCGACTTCTCCGCCCTCGCAGCGCAGTACTCCGCCGACCAGACTTCCAACGCGAACGGTGAGTTCGGCGGCATCGGCTGGATGACCCAGACCTATATGCTGCCCGGCTTCGAGTCCGTCCTCACCGCACAGGTGGGCAAGCCTTACACCTGCAACACCCAGTACGGTTCCCACGTGGTCCTCGTGAGCAAGAAGACCGCTCCCATCGCCAAGAAGCAGGTGGCCATCCTCGAGAAGACCGCCCTTCCCAGCAAGGAGACCTACAATGAGTTCTACGGCCAGGCCAACAAGTTCGCCAGCATCGCCGCCGGCACCTATGAAGGCTACAAGAAGGCCCTCGATTCCACCAAGGTCTACTCCCACAC
>CACZEU010000171.1:1267-3650 GCA_902780175.1 uncultured Bacteroidia bacterium | reverse complement strand
TCGCCGAAGACATGTCCGGCGGCCGCGGCTGGATCGCGATCGCGGCGATCGCCCTCGGACGCTGGCACCCGATCGGCGTATTCTTCGGATGCATGCTGTTCGGTCTGGGCAGTGAGATTGCCGGGGTGGCTGTCACCCGCTCGATTGCGAAATGGTTCAAGGACGGCCCCATGGCCTTTGCCATGGGTCTTCAACTGGCAATAGCAAGGCTCGGAACCGCATTCGCCCTGGTCATGTCGCCGAAATTGGTTGCATCAAAGGCTCCCGGTGAGATTTATTCATTGGCAGAAACCGCCAGACCTGCCTTCTTAGGACTAGGGTTGATGGTCGCGGGAATGATTCTTTGGGCGCTGTTCGTGGCGATGGATGCAAGACGTGACAGGATAGTCGGTCTAGAGGTCGGACAGTCTTCCGAGAGTGACAAATTTCGTTTCTCGGATGCGCTGCAGCTTCTGAAGAACAAGCAGTTCATCATGATCGCCCTGCTTTGCGTATTCTTCTACAGCAGCATCATATCGTTCAAGAAATTCGCAAGCGCCATCCTTATTCCCAGGTTCGGTGTACCTGTGGAGGCAGCCAGCTGGATGGTCTCCATGCTGCCCTTCTCGACCGTAATCTTCGCTCCCCTGTTCGGAATAATGGTCGACAAGCTGGGAAAGGGTACAAAATGGATGGTGACCGGTGCCATCCTGGCACTTACCGCCCATCTTCTGTTGGCATTCGCGCCCCAGGGAGTTCCCTTCTACGGCTATCTTTCCATGGTCTTCCTCGGGTTCGGTTATTCCCTGGTACCCGCCGCTATGTGGCCGAGTGTACCGAAGATCGTTCCAGACAAGATACTCGGGACCGCATATTCATTGATCTACTGGGTGCAGAATCTCGGACTCATGCTTTTCAAGATGCTGGCAGGGAATATCCTTGCATCCAGCACGGGCTCTGCTTCCGCGGTTAATTCAGCCACAGGTGCCGTCGGAGTGGAGGTGATGTTCGTAGCGGTCTGCATCGCCGCACTGGTACTCGCCTTCGGTCTGAGGCATTCCTCAGCCCGAAATCCAGAGCTCTGTCTCGACGCACCTTCCAAGGAATAATCACCCGTTGCGGTACCTACAAAGTACCACATGGCTCTTTATATTGGAAGTGACCGGGGTTATACTTTGGGAAACCCTATTCCGTGATGTTCGGCTCCTCGAGGCCGAGGTGCTTCCTGCGGTCAACCACCTTCAGGAGGAAGCCGAGCAGCAGGGCCGCCACGCCGAGGCAGGCCAGCATGACGAGAGGAGCGGTGTAATTGAACTGTGTAGGATCGGTGACACCCGGATTGGTCTTGTCAAGCACCTTACCAATAAGAAGCGGGAAGAGCCAGAGGCCGATGTTCTGGATCCAGAAGATAAGAGCGTACGCTGAGCCGATGATCTTGGAGTCGACCAGTTTCGGAACACTGGGCCAGAGGGCCGCTGGAACGAGAGAGAATGATGCTCCAAGAACAAGGATAGTCAGGTAGGCAACGACCACTCCGCCGACAGCATTGCCCTTGAAGGCAGGCAGGATAAAGGCGAAAGTAAGGTGGCAGAAGACAAGAAGAAGAGAGCCGAGCACCAGCATTGAGGCGGCTTTACCCTTATGGTCCACATAGTTGCCAAGGATAGGGGTGATACCGACAGCCAGAAGCGGGAACACCGCAAAGACCGTCTCGGCGCTCTGGCGCATGTAACCCATGTAACAATATATTACCAGAGCCACTATCGCCGTAGCAAGGAGACCGTATTTCAGAGATTTACCCTTCACGAAGTTGCTTGAGAAGGATGCAATCGCAACTACCAGCATGATAAGGTACTGGACAATGGTCACCGTGTTGCCTCCCCAGAAGGATGAAGGATCGACAGGGCTGAAGGTAAGATTGCACTGCAGCATATTCACCGCATACTTCTGGAACGGGAAGATCGCTGAATAGTACAACACGCAAAGAAGGGCGACAAGCCAGAATCCGCCGCTTCGGAGGATCTGTCCGATATCGCTCACCTTGAATGGATCGTCCTTCTCTTCGGCCTCTCCTGTCTGGGCATCCAGCTTGCGGTCCATGAAGAAATAGACGATGAACATGATGAGGGCTATGCAGAGGAGAACAACTCCGAAGGCAACTGAACGGGAGACGTCAACATTCCCTCCAAGTTTCGCAAAGAAGGGCGAGAATATCATGCAGGTTGCAACTCCCAGGCGGGCGAGGGCCATTTCAGAACCCATCGCGAGTGCGGTCTCCCTGCCTTTGAACCATTTCACTATACCACGGCTCACGGTGATTCCGGCCATCTCCACTCCGCATCCGAAGATCATGAATCCGCAGGCGGCGAGCTTTGCCGAAGCCGGCATTCCACGGTAGAAGGGC
>CACZEU010000171.1:0-1262 GCA_902780175.1 uncultured Bacteroidia bacterium | reverse complement strand
GGTTGTTGGTAAACCAGGTCTCAAGGCCGCTGCCGATGAAGGAGCTACTGACGGCATACCACTTTATAATGGCTCCTATCAGCATCACTGCCCCGGAAAGGACCGCCGTGAAGCGGACACCCATCTTGTCCAGGATGATGCCTGCGAAGATCAGGAAGAACACGAAAACATTGAGGAAAGTCTCGGCTCCCTGCATGGTACCGAAGGCGGTGGAATCCCAACCGCGAGTCTCTGCCATCAAGTCCTTGATGGGAGAGAGGATGTCCATGAATATGTAGGAGCAGAACATTGCGAGGGCCAGGAGCAACAAGGCCGTCCAGCGCATCGCGACTGAATCCCTGAGGGATGGTTTTACAGTCGTTTCAGACATTGTGCTTGAGTTTTATTCTTGATTCTGCGAATTTAACTATTATTAAATAAAATCGTACCTTTGTCCATCCAAGTTTTTCCTGGGATGTACAAGATTCTTGACAAAGTCAACACTCCGCAGGACCTTAGGAAGCTGGACCTTTCCGAGCTGCCGGGACTATGCGACGAGATAAGGGATTACATAGTCAGATGCTGCGCTGAGAATCCGGGACACCTGGCCTCCAGCCTGGGTGCCGTGGAACTCATAGTGGGAATGCACTATGTCTATGACACTCCTTCCGACAAACTGGTTTACGACGTCGGCCACCAGGCCTATGCCCACAAAATCATCACAGGACGCAAGGAGGCATTCAAAAACAACCGCAAGCATGACGGAATCAGCGGCTTCCCGAACAGGGACGAAAGTCAATTCGATGCTTTCGGAGCGGGCCATGCATCTACTTCGGTCTCAGCAGCCCTGGGCCTTGCAAAGGCAGCCCAACTATCAGGAACCGGAGAAAAGGTTGTTGCCATGATTGGTGACGGCGCCATGACCGGCGGACTGGCACTGGAAGGTCTGAACAATGCCGGAGATTCCGACACGGACCTCCTGGTGATCCTCAATGACAATGAGATGGCCATAGACAGCAATCGCGGAGCTATCCATTCCTATCTTCTGAAATTCACCACCGATCCGGCCTACAACAAACTGAAGACCCACGTCTGGGAAAAGCTCGGATCCGGAAGGCTTCGCAACTGGTTGCAACGGGTAGTCAGGAACCTCAAGTCCGGCCTGGTCAACCGGTCCGGAGGAGATCTGTTCGAGGCCTTTGGATTCAGGTACTTCGGCCCGATCGACGGAAACGACATATTCAGGGTCGTACGTACCCTTCGAAGGCTGAAGGACATCAAAG
>CACZEU010000170.1 GCA_902780175.1 uncultured Bacteroidia bacterium | reverse complement strand
ACCGCAGAGACCGACGCCCAGGCTGACCTGCACAGAGGCTGAACCGCGGATCGCGCCCTCCAGTTCCGTAATACCAGCCTTTACACCGGTATTGCCGTGCATGGAATCATAGGTGATCTGGACGTCCTTGTTGAAATTCGCGCCGAGGAAACCCATGATCGTGCCGTTTATCTCGATGCCAAGATAGCCAGGCACGAACACGACCGGCAGTATGACGTACCATGCCATGCGAAAGCCCAGACTGACGCTGACATAGCCGCCCATGCCGGAGAAAATCATTTCCTTTTCGGTGTAGCCGTCCTGTGTAACGTTGGCGGCCACAAAGTCGAAATACATACCGATCGAGAGGTCAAACTTCCAGGTAGGGCTGCCCAAACTCATGGCGCTGAAAGATTCTCCCTGCGCCTTGGCGTCCAACGCGGCTTCCTTATACATATCTACCACGTTTGAGATCGTGGAAAGGTCGTCCTTGATGGACTCGATGGGACTGCCCAGGGAGAACGCACTTTTCCAATAGTCGCCCCCCGCGTCAGACATGGAGGACAGATGCGTCCCTTTGATGGTATCCATGATCTGAACCGGCGAGACGCCAAAGTAAATGCGGTAGCCGTGGTAAATCCTCATAATGCCCAGCGTCACGAACGGGAATGAGAGATTCATGCCGGTGCTGCCGACGAAGGGCAGGTCGCCGTATTCGATGTCGATCGGCATATCCAGGTTCATCTGCAGCGGCACCTCCTTGGTGGTGGGCTGGACAAAGCTCATGCCGGTAAACACGTCGGAGTAGACATACTCCTTGTAGGTCGGCACGCCGTCCGGATTTGCCAGATCGCTGGTCTGAGCCAGACGGTTGGTGGTAAGGCGCAGGTAAAGCTTGTCGCCTGCGTCGATTGCGACATAGATCGGTTCTCCGTTCTCATCCAGAATGGGATTGCCGTCTTCATCCGTCAGTTCCATACACTCTATCGGTTCCGCGAAGTCCATGCGGCTCTGGAAGGAGTAAGTGGTGTTCCCTTTATCGTCCATCGAGATCTGGGGACTGTTCACCACTTCATAGATGCCCTTGTATACGTCGTTCTGATCGTAGACCACGAACTGCATCGCAAGCGGTGCTTCGATCAGGTAGTCGTCTATCGTCTGTCCATCTTTGCCCGTGGTGGTATAGTCGTAGCGCTTGGGTTTGACCGTGACCGTCATGGTCGCAGACTGACCCGTCACAGAGGGGATGAACGTATTGTTGTTGATCTGATACCCGCCGCTCATCGTGCCGGTGATCGAAATATCCTGGAAGATCTCCGAAGCGGCCGGGTTGATGCCGTCCTGGAAGTTGGAAGAGATGTCGATCTTCCCGTCGGACTTGGCCTTATTCACGTAGGAATTTGCGCTGGCCTCATCCGGGAATTACTTCGCTTGCCAGCATGGGTTCCAGCCTCATCCACTTCAAAAAGACAGTGCTCCAGCCCGGATTTCCGTGTCCGGTATTGGCGTTCAATGTTCTGTAGTTGAAGAGGTATTCATGCCACTCCGTATCCTGTTCCAGGGTCAGATAAGCATCTGAGGCGCTGCTGGCAGTGTTGTTGTCCGAAAAGCCAAACAGGAATCTTACCTGGCTTACGCCGGTAACGTTCCGCACCCGCATCTTTACCCATTGGATCTCACTGAGCCGGTTTGCAGACACGTTATCCAGAGAAACACGGGGAGAGAAGCCGGTGGCGGTAAAGCTGTAATAATCGTTGCCTTCCCCGTCCTTTTCACCGCTAATGTCCAGGCTGCCTTTCCCATGACCGCCCATATAGGCATCCATCGCAAGGTCGCTGTTGAAATCGCACAGGATCGCGGGCTCGGCCTGGTCTGCGTCATCCAGAGTCTCCGGCAGCAGCAGTTCCTTCACCACGTCCACGCCGTTGACGGACACGATGTAGCGCAGGTACTGATCTGCCTGACCTGTGATGGATATGGGACCGGCGGTAATAAAGCCCTCGCTGTTCGCCACGCCGCCGGCAGAGCCTGCGGACAGAATCGCACCGGCAGCGGGTACGTTGGATGCGTTTCCGGAGAACTTGGAGCGCATGTTGTAGTTGGAGTATTTTAAGGTGCCCTCCAGGGTCACGCTGCCTGCGGCAGGCGCTGCGGAGAGCGTAATGATATTGCGGGAAGCGCTGCTGCCCGCAGTGAAATAAAGGGTGTTTCCTACGTAGGTGCGCAGGGCAACGCCGTCGTACCAGGTCGCCACCGTATCCTCGCTCAGGGGCGTGACGGTGATCGGGTAGAGCTTGCCGTTCATGGTCTTGCTGGCATCAGCATAGGTAAAGTAGGTGTACTCGCCGTCCACTGTGCCTTTCTGCGCCAGCAGGCCGGCGTGGTGCGTGAGCTTGCCGTTCTCGTCATACTCGATAGCGGTGTCAAACTTGGCCAGCTCATCGGTCTTAATGCGTACGACGATCTGGTTATCATCATCCTGAAGGTTCGGTTCTACGATGATCTCCTTCGTGCACAGGCGGCCGTCGCCGTCGAAACCGGCGAAGTTGACCGCATTACTGCCGGAGAAATTGATGGTGCCCTTGACCAAATTGCCTTTTTTGTCGAGCGCCGAGTAGCTGATACCGATGGGTGTGTAGTGTCCGCTGCTGGCTGCGCCCAGGTCGATCTTCGTTACGGCCAGGGTGTCGCCCAGGTGGAATTCCTGCCCGTCGGGGGCCTTGATCTGCCGGGTCTCCTTGGCCGCCAGCTCGTACTGCGAGCCGCTGATGGTCATGGTGACGGGGAAATCATAGGGATTGTGGAGGGTAACGCTGGAGTCGATATAGCCGAGCTCCGCCCGAATGTTCATCAGAGCATAGTTGGCGTAGCCGTAATTCATATGGCCGTCCGTGTCCTTCTCATAGGGAACCTGATTGAGCATCGCTTTGAATTGCTCCGTATCGGTGTTGCCCATGCTGTTGATGACATCCTTGGAAAGCGTAACTTTGATGGCGCCTGCCGTTTGATCGGTGACCGAAGCGAGCGTCAGGAGCTTATTGCCGCTGCTGTCCACCCAGTTGATGTCCTTCATGTAGCCGTAAACGTCTACGTTGGAGTATGTCGGAGTGTAGACGGTGAATTCGTCGCCCGCGTAGAAAACCGGGAGGGAACCGCCCCCCACGATGGAGGCGGCCGTAGTGGAGGCGTCGGTGATCTTCTCCCGAGAACCGTCCGCTTTCAGGTAAAGCAGGCTGTCCGTCTCCATCAGATTGATCTGGAAAGGCCGCAGGATGGCCTTGATGTCATAGATGCAAACGGGGTCGCAATCGTCGCAGGAGCCCTTGTTGTAGATGGCAATACGATAAGGCGCTTCTCCCTTCCAGTTTTCGAACTGCGCCTGATTTGGGTAGATATTTGCAGTCGTGCGGCCAAAGCGCGCGCTGGATGCGAAGCTGTACCAGTCCCAATTTCCCTTTGCCTGATGCTGTCCCAGGTCTTGCCAGTAGGGGGGATCAATGCCGGCGACTTCAGCCATGAGCCACGCTGTGTCGCCGCTGTGGCCGCCGCCGTGCTGCCAGTCTACCTGGAAGCCGGAGGTCCAGTAGTAGCCGCTGTCCCAGTGCCGCCAGGAAACTGCCACAGTACCTTCCCGATCGGCGCCATTGATCCACTCCAGCAGATAGCCGTTCCAGTCGTCTCTCCATCGGTTGTTGCCTCTGAAATTATAAGGATCCCCATAAGAAGCCCAGTCTTTCCAGGAATTAATGCCCATACCGTCGTCCAGCGTTTTGACGTTTTGCAGGGTATTGACGTCCTGGGCAGTATCGCCGC
>CACZEU010000169.1 GCA_902780175.1 uncultured Bacteroidia bacterium | reverse complement strand
AGGCCCGCGCATGAATCGCCGCCCGGTCTTTCTTCCCACTTCTCCGTTCCCCCCACGAAAAAGAACGCAATGCTTTTACGCACTGCGTTCTTTTTCGTTATATGCTTCGCGGTTCATCCCGCGAAGCGGGCTCGGATCAGACGAGCTTGACTTCGAAGTCCTCTTCCAGGGCCGCTTTGCTCGGATGGATCAGGAAGTTGGGGCCGGTGCCGCCGTCCGGGAAGCAGGGCAGTTCGGTCACCGCGTCGTCGCCGTAGGTTGCCTTCAGTTCGTCCATCGGGCCGAACTTCAGCGCACGCATCATGCAGCTCTCGACGCAGGCGGGCGCCTGGCCCTTGCGTACCAGCTCGATGCAGCCGTTGCACTTGCCGACGGCTTCCTTCTCGGGAACATAGACCGGGTGTCCGTAGGGGCAGGCCTTGACGCACATCTGGCAGATCTCACCGAGGCACTTGATGTTGTCGTCGTGGCAGACGAGGCCGGTCTCGGCGTCCTTCACGGTTCTGCCGGTGGGACATGCGGCCACACAGGCCGGGTTGTCGCAGTGGTTGCACGCCGTGGCCAGGTGATAGATCCCCGGGTTGGGATACTCGCCGGTCTCGCAGGTGATCACTTTGCGGTACAGCGTGCCCACCTCGAGGCGGTTCTTGTCCTTGCAGGCGATCTGGCAGGTGTGGCAGCCGGCGCATACGGTCTGGTCAAAATAGAATCCATACTGTGCCATGTCTTTTCCTCCTCAATCACTCAAACAAAATGGTCTGAGGAATTTCGACGTCTTCGGGAATTGCCTCGCCATCATACTTGCTTACTTCCACGTTCAGGGTGTTGTAGCCGCTGCAGCCGAGGCCGCGCGCCACGTTGCCCGTGATGTAGTTCTCGGAACCGGACTGGTCGATGCCGGTGGCCTCGTCGATGCGGATCCACGGGCCGTGGGGCAGGCCGACGACGCCGGGCATCAGGCGCGCCGTGACATAGGCGTGACGCAGCGTCTCGCCGTACTTGGAAGAGATCTTGACGGTATCTCCCTCGGCGATGCCGCGCTCCTCGGCATCCTTCTTCGACAGATACACCGGGTTGTGCATGGCTTCACGCAGCCAGGGGATGTTGTCGAAGATGGAGTGGGAACGTCTCTGATAGTGCGGGTTGATGCACTGGAGCGGGAACTCGGTCTTCTGGCCGTCCACTTCTCCGTTCTCGAAGGTAGCCTCGTAGCCCTGTGTGGGGGCACGGTATTTCGGGATCGCGCTGTACTCCTCCTCGGAGAAGCCCTGGCTGTTCAGGATGTCGGCCCAGCTCTGGCAGGCGAATTCGATCTTGCCGGAAGCGGTGCCGATCGGGTTGGCTTCGGGATCCTCACGGAATTCCTTCTTGTCGATGTAGCCGAAGTTGTCTCCGATGTGACGGTCCACACGATAGAGGCCGTCTTCCATATACTTGCTGATGGGGATGCGGCCTTCCTGCGGCTCGCCCTCGACGCCCCATTCCTTGATGTCGTCCTCCGTGACGGAGACCAGGTTCTCCCAGGTCTTGCCGTCTTCCTTGACGACGGTGGAAGTGGCGACAGCGTTGAAGAGAAGCTGCTTGGCGCTTACGGTTCCCCACACTTCGGGACTGAGGCCGAACTTCTCGCCGATGGTCATCATGGCTTCGGCATCGCTCTTGGCATGTAGCCTTCCCAGACATAGGCGCCCTCGCGCTCCCAGTTGGTGGTGATGGGCAGAACGATGTCGGCGTACTTGTTGGAGGCGGTGAGGAAGTGGCCCTGGGCGACGACAAACTCGACGGAACGGAAGGCCTCGACGCCCTTCTTCGCACCCTCGCAGGTGGTGAGCTTGGCCTTGTTGGTCGTCCAGATCATCTTAACCGGTGCGGTGATATAATCGACGCGCTTCGACAGATCGTAGTCGGCGATCGCATCCTTCCAGCCGTTGGGTCCGGCACCGTTGAGGGTGTTGAAGATGTTGGTCGGGTTGAAGGGTTCGCCGAAGACCGCGTTCCAGACCTGCGTATCGCAAACCATGGTGGCTTTACCTGTACCGCCGGTGGCACCGTTCGGCCCGGAGGAGCCGACCTTGACCAGGCGCGGACCAAAGTTGTTGGTGTGGTTCCAGGCCGTGGGCCCGACGCAGTTGCCGCTCTTGCCGATGTGGCCGCCCATGGCCGCCATGCAGATGGCTGTCTGCGGGAGCTGATCGGTGTCATAGGTGCGCGCACTGGCCCAGGAGGAGAGCACTGCGACATTGTTGTCCTTGCCGAGGATCCGCGCGACTTCGCGCAGGGTGTCGGCGGGAATGCCGGTGATCTTCTCGGCCCATTCGGGCGTCTTGGCCACGCCGTCATATTCGCCGCGGAGATAGTCAAAATAGTTCTCATCGGTTTTCACATCCGCGGGCATGTGGTCCTTATCCTGGCCGAGGCAGCAGCGATCCAGGAAGTCCCAGTCTATGAGAGAACCATCCTTGTCCTCTTCCAGCAGCACATAGGACATAGCCATCATCGCGGCCATATCGGTGCCCGGCCGGATGGGGACCCACTTCGCATCCAGAATGGACGCGCTGTCGGTGTAGATCGGGTCGAAGATAATGAACTTGACACCGGCCTTCTTCCAAAATCCAGACGGTCATTGTTGCAGTCATAGTAGTTGCAGCCGTCGCCCCAGCCAAGCGGACCGGGTGCATACCAGCTGCCCCAGGAGCTGGTCGTCCAGGAGTTCAGGTAGTTGATATTCAGCTTGTTGAGGAGGCTGTTCGCCTCGCCGCCCAGGGTGAGAATGGAATTGTCGCCGTAGGTGCCGTTGATGCGCTCCACCTCGTCATGGATGTAGGTGGCTGCCTCATCCCAGGAGATGCGCTCCCACTCATCGATGCCTCTCAGCTCCGGATGCGGATCGCCGGGAGTCCAGTTCTTGCGCTTCATGGGGTACTTCAGGCGGTCCAGGCCTCTTGCCTGATACTGCTGGGAGTAGCCTCTGAGGCAGGCTCTCTGCTGACGGTTCACCTCATCGTCGGTGTTGAAGTTGTCAGTGCCCTGACGGACGATGACGCCGTCCTTCACATAGGCACGGACCAGACACTTGCCGCCGCAGTTGTGCCAGCACGGAGCCGCGACCCACTTGCCGCCCTCCGCCGCGTCGGCCACCGCTGCGCCCTCTGACGGAGCTACGCTTTCCGCGGAAGCGAGCGTGCTCTCCTTCCCGACAAAGCCGAGCCCCGCCACGGCAGCTGTCGCCGCCACGCTTCCTTTCAGGAAGTCCCTGCGGCTGAATTCCTTGTTCAGGACTTCTTCCAATACTTTCGCCATGTCTTCCTCCTTTGTTGTATTTTGATTCTTGCGTTTTGTATACATACAAAAAGGAACAGCAAAACCGCGCGGCCGTTCTGCCGCGAAGCTTTGTTGTTCCTTCGCAATACAAGGCAAGCGGCACGGTTGCCCCCGCCGCTCATCGGCCGCGTCCGCCCGGAGGGTGAAGCACGGCTCGGAACACTTCTATTCTGATTTGACTATAGCACAGCCCTGTCCGGTTAGTCAATCCAAAAGCCGAGTTCGGTATAACAGGTACCCTCTCCGTCTGCTCGTGATGAACTTACCATACCAAACAGACATCCGGCCCCGAAACCACACGGAATGCGGTTTCAGGGCCGGATCAATTCTTCTTGCGATCAGGTCGGCAGTTCCCGGAAATCTTCTTCCAGGGCACAGGGCTTGGCCTTGATCAGGGTATTCGGATCGGTAAGTTTGGAGTCCGGGAGGATCGGGAGATCCTTCACCAGATCCGGACCGTATTTGGCAATCAGCTCATCCCGCTCACCGAAATCGAGAGCGCGGCTTGGGCAGGCGTCTACGCAAACGGGGTTCTGGCCTTTGGCCCGCAGACTGGCACAAGCGTCGCACTTGCGGACGATGGACCGTGCCTCGTCAAACTTCGGTGCGCCGTAGGGGCAGATGTTCATGCAGGACTTGCAGCCGATGCACATGTCGTCGTCATGAATGACCGTACCGTCCTCTGCTTTATACATAGCCCCGGTCGGACAGACCGTGACACAGGCAGGGTGCTCACAGTGGTTGCAGCTGCCGGAGTAGTTATACATGCCGACCTTCGGGAAAGATCCTGTCTCATAGGTCTTCGCATAGCGGAAGAGAAGCCCGATGTCCAGGTTGTTCCTGTCCTTGCAGGCAACCTGGCAGGCGCGGCAGCCTACACAGCGGGTCATGTCAAAGTAAAAACCTAATGCCATGTTCTTTGCCTCCTCTTAAAGTTCAATGATCCTGCTGTCGGTATATACGTCATCCTCCAGCTCAGGTCCGTCATACTTTTCGATGTTGCAGTTAATGTTGTTGTACGGCGTGATACCGGAACCGGTGATCTCGTTACCCAGCAGATAGTTGTCCGATCCGCCATGGTCGATTCCGGTCTCCTCATCGATCACTGCCCATGCACCGTGCGGAATGCTGACCACACCGGGCATCAACCCTTCCATCACATAGGCCTTGCGCAGCGCCTGGGAGGTTTTGGTGGAGATCAGGACCGTGTCGCCGCTCTCGATGCCCTTTTCCTTTGCGTCCGAAGCATTGATGAAAACCGGGTTCGGCCAGGCTTCACGCAGCCAGGGGCAGTTGTTGAATGTGGTATGGGACCGGCGCAGATAGTGGATGTTGTAAAGCAGATAGGGGAACTCGCCCTTCTCGCCGCCAATGGTCTTGTCTTTGAACGTGGTTTCATAGCCGGTGGTCGGGGTGATGTACTCCGGATATGGCTTGTAATCCCAGTCGATGAATCCGAAGCCGTTGAAGAGATCCGCCTTGCTCTGGCTGGTGATCTCGAACTTGCCGCTGGCAGTGGCAAGCGGGTTGGCCTCCGGGTCTTTGATGAAAGACGCATAGCCCAGATGTCCGCAGAACGCGTCGTCCGGCTTGCGTTCCACCTGATAGCCGCCGTTGTCGATGAAGTCCTGCAGAGAGATGACGCCCTGCTGCGGCTCACCTTCAACGCCCCAGGCATCGATGTCTTCCTGGGTGATC
>CACZEU010000168.1 GCA_902780175.1 uncultured Bacteroidia bacterium | reverse complement strand
GCGCCGGAGGGGGTGGATTGCACGGAGTTGTCGCCTCTGGAGGTGGTGGATTTGTGCGTCCGCCGCGGGCTTCCATCGATGGCTTATACCTATACCGAGCCTTTTACGTGGTGGGAGTATATGTTCGATATGGCGGTCCTTGCGCACGAGCGCGGCTTGAAGAACATCCTGGTCTCGGCGGGGTTCGTGGAGAAGGAACCCCTGCGGGAACTGCTGCCGTATCTGGATGCGGCGAACATCGACATCAAGGCTTTTGACGATGCGTTTTACCGCAGCTGGTGCGGGGCCCGGCTGGCGCCCGTGCTGGAGAACATCCTGGCGATGGTCGCCGCGGGGGTGCATGTGGAGATTACGAACCTGCTGATTCCGGGCCTGAACGATTCTGAGGAGCAGGTGCGGGCCCTGTGCGGATGGATGGTGGGAAACGGCCTCCGGCGCGTCCCGCTGCACTTCAGCCGCTACTTCCCGCGGTTCAAGATGGCCACCCCGGGGCCCACGCCGAAGCAATCTTTGGTCCGGGCGCGCGAGGTGGCTTTAGCGCTCGGAATCGAGACCGTGTATCTGGGAAATGTGTAAGGTTTAGTCCTTATCGTCGGTCTCGTCTTTGGGATCGTCCCGTTCCAGGAAGATGAGGCCGCGCTTCACCCGGCCGAGGAAGGTGTCGGCCGCGTCGTCGGCCGTCTCGCTGGCCTCATTGACCTTCTCCTCCAGCTTTTGTTCGATTTCCTTTTCCTGCTCGGGGGTGAGCTTGGAGGTGTCCAGGCCATCGAAGGTCTTGTTCACCTCGTCGAACACGCCGTCGGCGGCGGAGGAGATCGTGTCGCCGAAGTTCTTCAGGGTTTCTATGAATTTCTTGATACCCATATCATTCCGTTGTTTCGCTTTCCGTTACCGCTCGATCTTGACGAGCTCCAGGTCGAAAATCAGGGTGCTGTGGGCGGGGATGTCGTCCATCTTCAGGGCGCCGTAGCCCCATTTGGCGGGGATGTACACTTCCCATTTGTCGCCTTCGTGCATCCGCGTCAGGGCAATCTGCCAGCCCATGATGAGGTCCCCCACCATGAACAGCGCCGGCAGCGGCTGCCCCTCGGTGGTGTCGAAGACGGTACCGTCGATGAGACGGCCGTTGTAATGGACATAGACGATGCTGCGCGGGGTGGGTTTCTTGGTACCGTGGCCTTGTTCCAGCACCTTGTACAGGACGCCATTGTCCAGAACCACCATCCCTTCTTCCTGCGCCTTCACCTGCAGGAAGGCCTCATTGGCCTCCTTGTAGGCATTGTGTTTCTTGTTCCTTCTGTGCTGCATCGTCAGTTGCCTAGATTGACCTTTTCATACTTGTACCCGAGCCGGCCCAGCTCGATGGCCGCCCCGATCTTGAACATCACTTCGACCGTCACGAGGAAGAACTGGTACGCCTCCGCCGTGCCCGGCTCCGTGCACTCCCGCATCAGGAAATGGTAGGCATTGGCGGAACAGGTTTGCATCGCCGGAACGCTGTGCTTGCGGTCCTTCAAGATGTTGTCGGTGATGTGGTCGTCCATGTCGTCGAACCCCCGCTCGCCCTGGAAGAACGAGTAGGGGAAGTCCTGATACTTCGCCCAATCCTTGTCCCAGAGGTAAGCGATCGCCATCCCGAGATACCCCGCGCAGGCGAGGCAGTACTCCGGATAGGAGTTGAAGTTCCGCACGGCGTCGCCGTAGAAGACCGGCGCGAGGCGCATCCAGGCCTCGTCGATGTCCGGGGAGTCGAGGAGCGTCCCCTTTAGGAGGCCGCTGCCCGTGCAGGTCTCCAGGAGGTTGGCGGTGAGGTCGGATTTGTATTTATCGACGGTGTTTTTCTCGGTGGGCATGGTGGGTGGGTGTTACGGGTACGAAGATAGGGATTTTTGGCGGGAATGGCAATTGGGGGGGGCGTTCGACTGTCGCGGCGGCCGCGCTCGGCTCTCGCAGTGGAGGCGTTTACAGTCAGAAGCATCCCCAACGGCGATTTTGTGTAAACGCGGCAAGCCCGTCATGCCCAACTAATCGGGTATCTCTCGAATCGTGGAAGATACTTACTAAAAAGGGAGCGTCGAAACGCTCCCTGAAGCCAGAAGGACGGAAGAAGACTACCCTATCGGGTACTGATCCTTATCGTAATCCCAGGCGTATCCCAAGCTCGCCTGAGGTACGAACGGACTTTCACGATCTTGCCCGACTGATTGCGCGTATGCGATTTCACCCGAACAAGGACGGGCACTCTGACTTCTGCTTGAAGTTGCATGCCGGCTGTAGATGTGCTGTTTCGTTTCATACGATGATATTTTATTGCTTGTGAAACGCAATCTGGCGGCTTGAAGACTACATCCCCTCTGGCTCTCTTCCTCTTTCAAATAAGAAAAGGCATCTCGCTTGGGTTGAGATGCCTTT
>CACZEU010000167.1:3316-4200 GCA_902780175.1 uncultured Bacteroidia bacterium | reverse complement strand
GCCACAGACGCCACCTTGATAGGACCGGGAGGCAGACCAACATTCTTGTAGGTGTTATACGGACTGTCGGTACTCAGCATATTGTGGTAGATGCGTTTCAGGGCAAAGTCTTTTAGGGCGAATTTCACCGTGGGGTCTGCCTGCAGGGGCATACCTTTCTTCAGACGGTTCAGGTACATACGGGCAATCATCGGCTTTTCGGGATTGTTGGATGTCTCCTCGTCAAGGATACTGGCCAGCGTACATACTTCATTGGGGCTGAGCCCAACGGCTTGGGCCTTTGCCTGCCGGCTGCTGTCCCAGAAACGGTCGTGCTCTTTCTTCATGCGTGACATCAGGTTCTCGATAGACGTGTTCCAGTACACCTCATAAGTGTTGGGGACGAACATACAGACGATGGTTGCCGTGTCATAGCCTTGTGCTGCACAGAAGGCGGAGTCTTTCAGTAGGATGGAGAACGCCAGACTGTCTATCATCAGCTTCTTGGAGAGGACGCCTGCCAACCGGTCTGTCGTGCGGCTTTCCGGGATGGTCAGTCTTATGGGTTCCTGATGACCGTTCTTCAGTTTGCGCAATATGCTGATCGTGCCTTCACCGGGTAGGATGGCGTAACGTCCGGTCCTGATATGTTTGGAATAACCAGTATGGCGCGACAGGATCTTGAAACTGAATATGGCCTGCTCGCTGGCTATTGGCGTCATCTTTGCCGTTACGGAGTCCAGATTGTCGTTGTCGTCGATATACACATATTCGCACTGTTCTGACTTCGAGAAACTCCCTGTCAGATAATAAGCGAGCACCCCGGCTAACGCCAGCACACAGATGACGATGGGTATGATATAAAACTTCTTCTTATATACTTGCATGACCCTCATTCATTAAAA
>CACZEU010000167.1:0-3289 GCA_902780175.1 uncultured Bacteroidia bacterium | reverse complement strand
TGCTGCAAAATTACGAAATAATTATGAATTATGTGTGATGAATTATGAATTATTTCGTATCTTTGTGGCAAAATAGTGATTTATGAAGCTAAGATTTGCTATACAATACGGAACTCAATGGGGTGAGAACCTCTATGTGGCCATTACTTTCAGAAGCAAGGATGCCACAGAGAAGGTGCGTCGTCTGCCCATGACAACTGACGACGGATGGCATTGGGAACTGGAGACGTCGGCTGTCGAGTCGCGCCAGCATCCTGTCGAAACCATCACCTATTATTATTATGTGGCTGATCCTGACGGTCTCGAACTAAGGCGAGAGTGGACTGGAGTGCCGCGGACTTATTACTTCGATGCAACGAAGAACTACATCTTGCCCGACCTCTGGCGGGATGTTCCGCTACAGTATCATCTTTACAGCAGGGCTTGTCAGGTGACTTCCGGCATGCCTTCTGATGAAACTCTTCAGGTTCATCGGTTGCCTCTTTATCGCAAGACCATCATTTTCCGGGTCTCTGCCCCGCAACTACGCCGGGGACAGTCTGTGGCCATTCTCGGCAGCCATCCTGCTTTAGGCAGCTGGAATACGGCACGCTATCTTCGCATGGAGCCCATAGGCCTCTGCGACTGGCAGCTGTCCGTGAATGTCGATGCCGTTCTGTTGCCGTTGGAATATAAGTTCGTGATTGTCGATGATGCCACCCATGCCCTTGTGGCCTGGGAGGAAGGCGACAACCGTAGCATCGAGGGCATGCTTCCTCCAGAACAGACGGCTGTCTCTGACGGTACGGTGCTGGTGGTCTATGGTGAGAGCCTGCGTATCAAGGAGGATATCTGGCGGGCTTCTGGTGTTGCAGTGCCGGTGTTCTCGCTACGTAGCAGCCATTCCTGTGGAGTGGGGGACTTCGGCGATCTTCGGCTGCTGGTTGACTGGGCGAAGGCTACAGGTATGAAGGTCATCCAACTTCTGCCAGTCAATGATACGACCTCTTCCGGTACCTGGAGCGACTCCTATCCTTATAATATTGTCTCCGCCTTTGCCCTGCATCCACAGTATCTTGATCTCAATGCCCTCGGACCATTGCGTGATAAGAAACGCATGACCGCCTTCCTGCGCCAGCGGGGGGAACTCAATGCATTGGGATATACCGACTACGTGGCTGTGCAGCGGGTGAAGTCCGACTATGTCCGTGCCCTCTTTGAGGAGCGTGGACAGCAGACACTTGACACGAAGGAGTTCAAGGCGTGGTTTACAGAGAACAGCGACTGGCTCAAGCCTTATGCAGAGTGGCTTGCCGGCAAATCAACTGTAAACTGTAAACCGTCAACTGTAAACTGTAAACCGTCAACTGTAAACTGTCAACCGTCAACTGTAAACATCACCTATTTCACCCAATACCACCTTCACCTTCAGCTGAAAGCCGCTGCCGACTATGCCCGGGAGAATGGCGTGGTATTGAAGGGCGATGTGCCTATTGGTGTCAATCGCGATAGTGTGGAGACAGCCCTGCATCCAGAGCTCTTCTGTCTCGACGCTTCTACCGGTGCGCCTCCCGATAGCTTCTCGCAGAACGGACAGAATTGGGGATTCCCTACCTATAATTGGGAGGCTTCTTCCACTTCCCTCTTTCCACTTTCCACTTGGTTCCGAAAGCGTCTGCGTTGGATGGAACAATACTTCGATGCCATCCGCATAGACCATGTGCTGGGCTTCTTCCGCATCTGGGAGATTCCTGAGGAGGCCGTCTTCGGACTGCTGGGCCATTTCTCCCCGGCGCTGCCGATGACACAGGGCGAGATAGAGTATTTCGGTCTGCCCTTCCGGAAGGAACTGTTTACGAGACCCTTCATCAACGACCGGGTACTCCAGCGCATCTTCGGCCTTCATGTGCCTTATGTCAAAGAGATTGTACTGGGGGCATTTTCCGCGTGGCGGGCCGGTTGTGTTTACCTGCCGTTTGACGACGCCTATCCTGAGGAACGCCTGAACTATATGCTGGAGAATTCCGGGGCAGTCGCGATCATGACCGTCCGGGAGTTCTGGAGGCAGAAGCCGCTGGAATTCCCCGAGAGGAAGGTAATTTATCTGGATGACCTGACAGCGGCGGTGGTGGCAACAGATCCGGAACCTTCCCTGACGGAAGACGCTCCGGCCATGCTGCTCTATACCTCCGGAACGACCGGCAGACCCAAGGGCGTGCTGCATACGCACGGACTGCTGGCGAATCTCCTGGAATGGATGGATCCCCGCGAAGCGCCTGAAGTCAATGAAAACTCCCGCGGCGGAATCGCGACCGGATTCACGTTTGTCGGCTCGCAGGTGTTTATGTTCGGAACGCTGGCAAGAGGCGGAACCGTATGCATCGCGCCGGAGGCGGCACGCAGGGAGCTGGACTGCCTGAACCGGTTCATCCATGAAATCTGCCGTCCGGCCTGGGGGCCATGCTGGCGGAGGACTATGATATCCGCGGCGTCTGTGCCCTGGTCGGAGGTGAAAAGCTGCGCGCCTTCAAAGGATTCGTTCCGGAAAACTCCCTGCTGTTCGGTTACGGATGCACAGAAACGGCATCGGTGATGGCCAAACGGGTCTTCGGAAACGAGGAACGGATGCTGATCGGAAAACCCTTTGGGAGCACGAAAGCCCGGATCGTGGACGAAACCTGGCGACCGCTTGGGGCGGAGAAAATCGGGGAATTACTGGTGGCCAGCCCTTTTATGTCGAAAGGATATTTTGGGCTTCCGGAGCTCAGCGAGGAAAAATGGGTCACGCTGGAAGGCCGCCGCTGGTACCGTACCGGCGACAGGGCCCGGTGTACAGCAGAGGGTGAATATGAGATCCTCGGCCGGACGGACAACATGGTCAAGCTCCGGGGATTCCGGATCGAGACCGGCGAGGTGGAGGTCCAGGCCGTCAACGCCGCGGCCCGGATCGGCCGGGGCGACGTGAAGGAAACGGTTGTGGCACTGCGTACGGTCGGCGGAACGGATCATCTCGTCTGCTACTATGAATCGGACAGGGAACTGGATGTGAAAGCCGTGAAGGCTGAGGCAGCCAAATACCTGGCAGAATACATGGTGCCGGACATCTGGGTCAGGCTGGACGTCTTACCGAGGAATCAGAACGGTAAGGTAATGCGAAACGAACTGCCGCAGCCTGAACGGAACATAACGCACTCCCATTACACGGCGCTGGACAGCGAAGTGCTCGCCCGCCTTGTATATACGCTGGAAGACGTGCTGGAAACAACGGTATCGATCAGCCCGGACGATCGGTTTACGGACCTGGGCGGTA
>CACZEU010000166.1 GCA_902780175.1 uncultured Bacteroidia bacterium | reverse complement strand
CAGCAGCTTCCTGGAAACTGCCGAACCTGACGCCGAGAATAATATCGCACGGATATTCAAACGCTTCCCGCAATTGAATGTCTCTGAAATGGCAAGGACTATCGGCATCGACAAGAGCCTGCTTTCCCGTTATATTTACGGAATAAAGAAACCGTCTGCGCAAAGGGAGAAGACAATAATTGAAGCCATCCGCTCCCTGGGGAAGGAGATGGCTTCAATCTGATCAGTCCTTCAAAAAACCTACAGTCCGATACTCTTGAAGAAATCGTTGCCCTTGTCATCCACCAGGATGAAGGCAGGGAAATCCTGAACACGTATCTTCCAGACAGCCTCCATTCCGAGCTCAGGGAATTCCACGCACTCGATGGAACGGATACTGTCCTGCGAAAGGACGGCCGCAACACCGCCTATGGTACCCAGGTAGAAGCCACCGTGCTTCTTGCAGGCATCGGTAACCTGCTGTGTGCGGTTTCCCTTGGCAATCATCACCAGTGAAGCGCCATTTGCCTGGAACTCATCCACATACGGATCCATACGGTTAGCCGTAGTCGGGCCCATGGAGCCGCATGGATATCCTTCCGGAGTCTTGGCAGGGCCAGCGTAAAGCACCGGGTGATCCTTGAAATACTGCGGCAGACCCTCACCCGCATCCAGACGCGCCTTGAGCTTGGCATGGGCGATATCACGGGCGACGATGATAGTTCCATTGAGGCTGACACGGGTACTCACAGGATACTTGGTAAGTTCAGCACGGACGGCATCAATGCCCTTGTCCAGATCTATCTCGATACCCTTCGGCCCTTCGCCAGAACGGCGATACTCTTCCGGAATCAGTTCGGTCGGGTTGGTATCCATCTTCTCGATCCACACGCCGTCGGCGTTGATCTTGCTCTTGATATTGCGGTCGGCAGAGCAGCTCACGCCCATACCGATAGGGCAGCTGGCACCGTGGCGTGGGAGACGGATCACGCGGATGTCGTGGGCAAGGTATTTTCCGCCGAACTGGGCGCCGAGGCCGATCTTGGCCGCCTCCTTGAGGAGTTTCTCTTCGAGATCGATGTCGCGGAAGGCACGGCCGGTCTCATCACCGGTAGTAGGCAAGTTGTCGTAGTATTTGATGCTGGCGAGCTTCACGGTGAGAAGGTTCTTCTCCGCGGAAGTACCGCCTATTACAAATGCGATATGGTATGGAGGGCAGGCAGCTGTTCCCAGGCTCTTCATCTTCTCGATAAGGAACGGAAGAAGGGTGCCTTCGTTTTGGATCGTCGCCTTGGTCATCGGATAGAAATAAGTCTTGTTGGCACTGCCGCCTCCCTTGGCGACCATCACGAAGCGGTATTCGTTACCCTGGGTGGCCTCGATATCGATCTGGGCAGGAAGGTTGCACTTGGTGTTGACCTCATTGTACATATCCAGCGGAGCATTCTGGCTGTAACGGAGATTCTCCTGTGTAAAGGTATTGAACACACCGCGGCTCAAGGCCTCTTCATCTTCGAAGCCGGTCCATATCCCCTGACCCTTCTCGCCATGGATGATGGCAGTACCGGTGTCCTGGCAGAACGGCAGCACACCCTTTACTGCAGTTTCGGCATTGCGGAGGAACTGCAGGGCAACGTATTTATCGTTCTCGGAGGCCTCCGGGTCATGGAGTATCTTAGCGACCTGCTCGTTGTGGGAGCGGCGCAGCATGAACTCGCAATCGTGGAATGACTGCTGTGCTACGAGCGTGAGGGCCTCAGGGGATACCTCAAGGATAGTTTTTCCGCCGCAGCCGCAATGGCCCCCGAACTTGGATTCCTTTACAAGCTTTTCAGACCCCGGAATCTTGTAATACTCTGTGGTGTCTGCTCCAAGCTGGAACATCGGTGCATATTTGAACTCTGCCATATCGATATTTAGTTAATGATTATTCATCATCGTCAGCGACCGGGGTGAAGTTGCCGCTCCCCTGCTGCATCAAGAAGTTCTTCATGAATTCGTTCAGGTCACCGTCCAGCACGCCCTGGGTGTCGGCCGTGGAATAACCGGTCCTGAGGTCCTTGACCATCTTGTAGGGATGAAGGACATACGAGCGGATCTGCGAGCCCCACTCGATCCGGCGCTTCTGGCCCTCGAGCTCGGCCTGCTTCTCCTGACGTTTCTTGAGCTCCAGGTCATAGAGGCGTGACTTGAGGATGCGGAGGGCGTTCTCCTTGTTGCCGATCTGGGTACGGCCCTCGGTATTCTCCACGACTATGCCCGTCGGTATATGGCGGACACGGACGCCAGTCTCGACCTTGTTGACGTTCTGCCCGCCGTGGCCGCCGCTGCGGAAGGTATCCCACTCCAGGTCGGAGTCCTTGATCTCGATATTGATGGTGTCGTCGACCAAAGGATAGACGAAAACCGAGGAGAATGTCGTCTGGCGCTTGCCCTGGGCGTTGAAAGGCGATAT
>CACZEU010000165.1 GCA_902780175.1 uncultured Bacteroidia bacterium | reverse complement strand
GCCAGGGGAGAAGCCATAGAGAAGGAATTCGGCGTGAAGTGCCTCGGCATCAGCGCCAGCACCCTCGACAAGGCCGCCCTCGAGGCAGCCCGCGACGAGATCCACGAGAAACTCGGCAAGATCGACATCCTCATCAACTGCGCCGGAGGCAATTCTCCGAAGGCCACCTGTGCGGTGGAGCAGATGGATGAGAATACTGACCTCGCCCAGAGCTTCTACGGGCTCGACATGGAGGGTTTCCAGTTCGTTTACGACCTGAATTTCAAGGGAACGCTCCTCGCCACCATGGTGTTCACCACCGATATGCTCGAGGCAAAGAAGGGCGTGGTTCTCAACATTTCGTCTATGAACGCGTTCCGCCCCCTCACCAAGATCCCGGCTTATTCCGCCGCCAAGGGAAGCATCAACAACTTCACCCAGTGGTATGCTGTGCACGTGGCCGAGCTCGGTATCCGTTGCAACGCCATCGCTCCCGGATTCTTCCTCACTGAACAGAACAGGTTCCTCCTCACCGACGAGCAGACCGGCGAACTCAAGCCCCGCGGCCGCAAGATCATCGCGAACACTCCGACCCACAAGTTCGGACAGCCCGAGGATCTCGTAGGCACCATGCTCTACCTCCTCAGCGACATGTCATCCTTCGTCACCGGCATCGTGATCCCGGTGGACGGCGGTTACAGCGCTTTCGGCGGAGTCTAAAGGACAGTGATTTCTGCGCTGAGCCCGGAGGCGATGCGCTTTACCAGGCCTCGGAGTACCGCTCCGGGGCCTATTTCGTGGAATTCGCCGGCACCGTCGGCTATCATCGCCTTGACGGATTCGGTCCAGCGGACGGGGGAGGTGAGCTGCCTGAGCAGATTGTCCTTGATGCGCACGGGGTCTGTTTCGGGTGCGGCGGTAACGTTTTGATAGACAGGGCAGAATGGCGCGCGGATCGAGGTGGCTTCGATGGCCTTCGCCAGCTCTGCGCGGGCCGGCTCCATGAGAGGGGAGTGGAATGCCCCGCTGACGTTGAGCGGCAATGCGCGCTTGGCCCCGGCGGCCTTCAGAGCTTCGCAGGCGGCGGCGACGGCTCCGGTTTCGCCCGAGATGACCACCTGCCCGTCGCTGTTGTAGTTGGCGGGAATCACTATGCCTGCCGTCTCACTGCAGATGCGTTCCACTGTTTCGTCCGGCAGCCCGATGATGGCGGCCATGGTCCCTGGATTCATCCCGCAGCATTTCTGCATCTCGCGGGCCCGGAGGGCGACCAGCTTCAGGCCGTCCTCGAAGTCCATCGCCCCGGCTGCTACGAGCGCCGAGAACTCCCCTAGGGAGTGGCCGCCCGCCATATCGGGAGCGGGGAGGGTGTCGTCACAGAGGGCGAGGCAGACGGAGTGCAGGAAAATCGCCGGCTGGGTGACCTCGGTGGCTTTCAACTGCTCGTCGGTGCCGTTGAACATCGTGCCGCTGAGGCTGAATCCGAGTATCCGGTCCGCCCGGTCCATCATCTCCCTGGCCTTCACGTTGCTTTCGTAAAGGTCCCTGCCCATCCCGGGGAACTGTGAGCCCTGCCCGGGGAATATGTACGCTTTCTTCATCGGAATGTAAAAATAGAAAAAATCCGTATATTTGCATTCACGCTCAATGCGCCCTTAGTTTAATGGATAGAATTTAGGATTCCGGTTCCTACGATAGGCGTTCGATTCGCCTAGGGCGTACAAATTTCGTTACCTTCTATAACGTTCCTCCCGTTTTCCCTGCAAAACAGCCTTCCGCAGTCTTCGAAGACGTTCCTGCGGATGAAGTTGCGGCTGACGTCCGAGACGGGATCCGCCCTCAGCGAAGGATATTTCTCCAGATAAAGCGGTGTCAGGGTGCCTACTGTGTCGGCGTCCCTCTTGACGCGCCATCCTGTCGCTTTCACCTTTTCCCAGCGTTCCTTTGACCAGGGCGTGAAACTTACGCCGGTGGCGCATCGTATGAAGCGGTTGCCTTCTATGACGTTGTCCTTGCCGCCGTTGATCTGGATGGCGCCGAATTTTTTCGCCCCGCAATTGACGAAACGGTTGTCCAGTACCTTCACGCCGCATATCATGTCGTCCAGCCTCACCGCAGCCGCACCGTATTCGGACTCGGGATTGCCGGTGATGTCCTCCCAGAGGTTGTTCCTGATCTCTATCCCGCGGAAATGGTAGTCCCCGAAGATGTCCAGCGCCCCCTGGTCGTCGCTGACGGTCACGAGGTCGTGGAAATGGTTGCGGTCCAGCCTGTATCCGCATCCCAGCACGTGGAAAGCCGGTTTGTAAGTGAGGGTGAAGCGGGAAAAGTAGCTGACGGTGTTGCGTCTGAGGCGTATTCCGGCCGGGGAGAGCGTCTTGCGGTCCCCGTTCTCCAGGAAGAAGCCGGTTTCCCCGAGGCCGTGCAGGCTGCAGCCCTGTACGCGGGCGCCGTCTGAATGCTCCAGATGGATGCC
>CACZEU010000164.1 GCA_902780175.1 uncultured Bacteroidia bacterium | reverse complement strand
AAGGGGAACATCTCGTCAACGATGCGGGGTTGCAGGCCGGTGCTGCGGGATATTTGCCCATTCGAAGCATAATAATCGTACTTGAGACGTTGGGCCAGGTTGATCTTTTGCAGGTCGGCCAATGAGGAGGGACCCTTTACGCCGAACTCTTCCTTGCAAAGACGGAAAGTGATGGATATCACCTCGTCGTCTGTCAAGGATGGCCGTTCATTGAACCGGAGCGACGTTTCCACCTGGGCCTCCACGTTTTTGAATACCCAGAACAGGAATTGGCGACAATCTGCGAATAGGGATTCGACCAGGCGGTAATTCACGAAGCTGCCCGGGAACACTTGCCCACCCACGAGTGTCAAGCCCTGTGGTAAGGCCAGATTCCGGGAATGCGTCAAGGCCCTTCTTTCCCGCCAAGTCAATGTCCCCGCGGACCGCTGCTCAAACATGGACAGCATCGGATTGAAGTACAGGAAGCCAGAGCACCAGGGGTAAGCGAACAAATTGACATCTTTCCGGACTACGAATGGATTCCGGATGACATAGGCAATCTCATCCCGGAGCTGCTTGAGCGAGGTGATAGGTGTAGGGGTAGGATCGCCGATGGGATCCAGGACCCGAGGCCGCCCATGCCGCGAGAAATACAAGGCGAGCATGGCCGAAAACCGCGCATAGAAATCTTTGCAACGGGCCTCCTCTCCACGGAGAATAAAGTGGAAGTGATTGCTCATCAAGGCATAGGCCAATATCTCCACCCCGGTCATCATCGCCGCAATGGCGACATAGACAAGTGCGATGGCGCGCTCCTCGTCATTCTTAAATATCACACCCGTCTTCACGGGCTCCGTATGCAAGTGGAAAAAGGGGCCCTCCTCCCGGAACAGCCGTTCCAATTCCCATTCATTTCGCCTAGATGGCGTGCCAACTAATTGTTTCATCATCGCAAACATAATGGACGCCACGCTGAATGACAATACCCGCCCGACAACATTTTATGTTTCAGGTGCAGATTCATTGTTTTCGATGGAGACAGTCGCCCGATCGTAAGAAAAAGAAAGAGCACATAGAATAAATCTTACGGACTTTTATGTTTTTTACCCTACCTCCCCACCATAATCCATCCTCAAATAGGGCGGTTTTTGAGGACGAATAGGGCCGATTGTACATCTCGTCCTCGATTTAGGCGGTTTTCGCGGATGGGGCAGGCAATATGCAAGGTTCGTCCTCAAGAAGGGCCTTGTTTTGAGGAGGAGTCGGGACTTATGGGCGGGAATTCGTATCTTTGTGAATCATGTAGTGACCATACGCTATGAGAAAAAGTGATTTCATCGGCCTCCTGCTGCTGGCGTTCGTGATCGGATGCCGGTTCAGTGTGCCGGTGGCAGATTTTTATGCAACGCGGTGTTATCCGGTCATCTCGCACGGGCTGTCGTGGTGCGCGTCTTACGTCCCTTTCTCCTTGGAGGAGATCATCGTCATCGGCTTTGTGCTGGCGTTTATCCGGGTGCTTGTGCGTACCATCCGGCGGAAGCAGGGGTTCGGTCGATGGTTGGGAAAAACGCTCCGGCTGGTGCTGTGGCTGGTGGTCTGGTTCTACATGGGCTGGGGCAACAATTATTTCCGAACGCCGCTCTACCCGCGGATGGGCATCCAGCAGTTGACTTTCGAGAAGGAAGCATTCCATCGGTTCCTGACGGATTATACGGGGGTGCTGAACGAGTGCGCCGGGGCTGATAAGACCTGGAACCGGGACGTACTCGCCTCAGAAATCCGGGCCTTCTACTCCGAGCAAGTCACCAAGTATGGCTATACCGGCCTCTGCGACTGGCAGCAGGTGAAGAAACCCCTCCTGAACCCCCTCTATTCCGCTGTCGGCGTGCTGGGGTTCATGGGCCCGTTCTTCTGTGAGTCGCAACTCAATACCGACCTCCCTGATATCGAGTACCCTTTCACCCTGGCCCACGAAATGGCCCATCTGGCCGGCGTGACCAGCGAGGCGGAGGCGAACTATTGGGCCTATGTCTTCTGCCGGCAGTCGAAGGAGGCAGCCGTCCAGTACAGCGGGTACCTGTGTCTCCTCGGCTATGCGGCGGCGAATGCCTCGGCTTTGCTCCAGGACGGCGAGTATGACGCCTGGAGCGAGTCCTTGTCCCCGGAAGTGCAGGAAGACTACAACCGCATCCACGAATTCTGGCAGGGAAAACGGGTCAAAGTGATCGACAACATCCAGCGCTGGATGATGGACCAACTCCTGAAATCCAACAACGTTTCCGAAGGGGCCCGCGACTATTTCGGCGTCATCGCGATGATTATGACGATGGAAACGCAGCAGTGCACGGAAATCTGACCTGCACCGAGAACACCATCTTTTTCGTATCTTTGTTCCATGGCGCATCCTTTCCAGAACCAGCTGCTGCTGGAGGACGCGGTCCGGATTACCGGGCCGGCGGCCTTCAATATCATGCTC
>CACZEU010000163.1:566-3052 GCA_902780175.1 uncultured Bacteroidia bacterium | reverse complement strand
GACCTCCAGAACGCCGAGGGCAAGATTCCTCCCCGCCGCGTAGAGATCAACGGTGGTATAGCGCAGAAGTACTACGACCACATCTGCCACTACATCACCCCCGGTGATTACGAGGCTGCAAAGAAATATGTCCCCAACCCCGAGGATTACGATTTCAAGAAGATTCTCAACTGGTAGCCAGCTGCCATAAACGCATAAAAAAACCGGCCCCGGAGGGTCGGTTTTCTTTTTTGTAGGGGAATACTAGTCCAATTCCTCGACTACCGGGGCCTCGGGGGCATTCTTCTGGACGGAAGCGATACCGGCCTTCATGGTGCGCTCTGAAGCGTACATCTGGCTGGCGCCGATGACCTGGCCGTTGGAGGCCTTCAGGTTGAAATAAGGCTTGCCGTTCTTGGCGACCTTGATCTCGAAGCGCTCCTCGAGGGGGGCGTTCTTCCTGACGGACTCTACGCCGTTAAGGCAGGCGGTCTTGGTGGTGTAGCCCTCGCTGGTAAGGATGACCTGGCCGTTGGTGGCCTTGAGGTTGAACTGGAATTCTCCGTTCTTGCGGAGAGTAATAACAAACTTTCCCATTTCTGATTGATTGATGTTTTGGCAAACATAACAAGTTTTTGTTAAATTTGCAATATTATTTACATTTTATGCTCACCAACGCCGAAATCAAGCGCCTCCGCTCCCTCCACGAGAAAAAATTCCGCGATATGTACGGAGAATTTCTTGTAGAAGGGGAGAAAATGGTCCATGAGGCCCTGGATTCGGAGTTTGAAGTCGTCAGCGTGATACGGGAAAACGAGGAAACGATGTCCAGGATTTCCGCCCTGAGCACCCCTCCTCCCGTCATTGCGGTTGTCCGCAAGCCGCGGCCCGCTGCGCTGGAGCTTCCCAGGAGCCTGTGCCTCGGGCTCGATTCAGTACGCGACCCCGGCAATATGGGGACCATACTCCGTCTTGCCGACTGGTTCGGCGTGACGGCCGTGTTCGCCTCCCAGGACAGCGTGGAGATTTTCAATCCCAAAGTGGTCCAGGCGTCGATGGGCTCCGTTTTCCGCGTACGTTGCGTCTACTGCAACCTTCCCGAGGTCTGCCGTCTTTTCCGGCATGGTGACCTCCCGGTTTACGGGACTTTCCTCGGCGGGGCCGACATCTACTGCCAGCAACTGTCCGACCAGGGCCTGGTCATTATGGGCAACGAGTCCAACGGCATCTCCCCGGAGGTCGCCGCGCAGGTGAGCACGCGCCTTACCATCCCGTCCTTCGCAGGAGCGGCAGGAGGTCCCGAGTCACTTAACGTATCCACCGCCACGGCAGTGGTGCTTTCCGAATTCCGCCGCCCCAGATGAGATGCCCCTCACGCATATTCCTCTACGCTGCTGTGGCCCTGCTGTGCGCGTGCAGCACCACTAGGGTCCTGGCACCGGGGGAGTACCGCCTGGCGAAGAACACCGTCAAGATTGAAGGCAAGAATACCGGCGTCACCAGCTCGGACGTCTCTTCGTATGTCCGCCAGAAGGCCAACAGCGACGTCATCTTCGGCTGGAACCCATCTCTCAACATCTATAACTGGTCCGATCCGGAAAAGGACGACTGGTGGAACAATGCCCTCCGCACCATCGGTACCGCCCCGGTAGTGTTCAACGACATGCAGGTCGCAAGCTCCTGCGACAACATCGCAAAGCACCTCGATTACCTAGGATATTACAATTCTACCGTTACATCCAAAGTAGATACTGTCAGGCGTTTGGTCAAGGTTACCTACTTTGTCACTCCAGGTAAGCGCTGCCGTATAGACAGCATTACCTACAAGGTCCCCGACGGCGAGTTCGAGGATGAATTCCGGCAGGACATCCGCAGGACGCTCGTGCACGCCGGTGACTGGCTGAGCGAGAAAAAACTCGAAGAAGAAAGCGTCCGCGGCGCATCCTGGTTCAGGAACCGCGGCTACTACGATTTCACCAAGTACAATTATGTCTTCGAGGCAGATACCCTCGGGCCCCGCAACATCCTCACCTACGAGATCCGCGAATACAGCCGCAACGAGCTCAGCATTGCCGCCCAGCCTCTCCGCAAATACCATATCGGCAAGGTCTCGATAGAACATTCCGCTGAAGTCCCGTTCCGGGAAAACGTCCTGCGCAACATAAACATCATCCACCCCGGCGACCAGTACAGCGAGTTCCAGGTAAGCCGCAATTACAACCGTTTCACCTCCCTTCGCGTATTCAACAACGTAGGGCTTGAGATGATGCCCGTCGATACGGCGACCTTCGTCCCGCACGACATCAAGGGGCAGATCCGCTACCCCGTCACCTTCCGGGAAATCCTCCCGTACCTGGTGGGATTCTGGCTCCTGGTCCTGCTGGTCAGCGGCATGGTCGCCTGGCTGATCGCCCGCCGGAAGGCCCAGGAAGGGCCCGCCTTCCAGGAGCCCGCCCATATCACCGCCCTGCGCAAGCTGGACAAGTACCGCGGCGACAAGTTCTGGG
>CACZEU010000163.1:0-503 GCA_902780175.1 uncultured Bacteroidia bacterium | reverse complement strand
GCGATGGAGATGACCACCGCGGAAATCTTCGAAGGGCTCAAGGGGACGGATGTCCCGGTCGAGCTCTACGAGGAGATGAAGGAACTCTTCGAGCGGGCGGATTTCGTGAAATTCGCGAAGTTCACCGCGACGAAGGAGGAGAACGCGAGCGTGCTTCCGCAGGCCGTCCGCTTCGTCACCTCGACATACCAGGCCGAGGTGGAGGAAGAGGCGGAGAACGGGGAGCAGGAGGCGCCGGCCGAAGACGCGCCGCAGCCGCAGCGGGAGGAACGCGCGGAAGACTACATGCCGAAATAGGAGGGGAGCCGTATGTACTTTGAGTATCCGAAACTGCTTTTCCTGCTGCTTGTTCCGCTGCTGCTGGTGGCCCATTACCTCTGGCAGGAGCTCGCGGAGCGCAAGCCTCACCTCCGTGTTTCGACCGTCCGGCCCTGGAAGGCGGGCGGCACGTCCGCCCTGGCCGTCATCCGCCATCTTCCCTTCGCCCTCCGCATCGCCGCCCT
>CACZEU010000162.1 GCA_902780175.1 uncultured Bacteroidia bacterium | reverse complement strand
AATATCATCCCCAAGCTCCCGCGTCACCTCCAGCAGGGCCTCTTTCACTTCGGTTGCATTCATGTTTTTCTTTTCGGTTTCAACCATTCAGTTCCCGCTGCACCTGCGCCACCCGCGCGCCGCGCAGAAAGGCGTTCGGGCTCCCCCGCCTTCGCTTCGCTCGGCTGCCCTGCGTTTTCCCTCGGGCATCGGACTTCGTCCCATGCCCGAGGGAAAAGCCCGGGAGGGGGCCTTTTGCGGCGCTGCCGCACGACCAACCTCTAAAAATCCTCCAACATCATAAAAAACCTCCAAAAAGCCCCCCTCTATTGAACTGCACCCCGGAATTTGGACGTGGTAAATGGTACCCCTATCCAGCGCCGTTCGTGCGCAGGTACTGGTTCCGGAATTCTTCCGGGGTCAGTCCGTTGAGCTTGACCTGGCGACGGCGGGTGTTCCAGTGAACAACGTATGAGGCCAGGTTCTCCTTGAAGACTGGAAAGCTCGGCGTGTCCAGGCCCCGAAAAAACTCGTCCTTCAAATGCCCGAACACCTGCTCCGTCGCCGCATTGTCCAGGCAATTCCCTTTGCGCGACATACTCTGCTCCATACCGTTGTCGGCGAGCCTTTGCTGATAAAAAATGTGCTGATACTGCCAACCCATGTCCGAGTGCAAAACAGGATGTTCTCCGGCAGGAACACGTGGAAACAGCATCCCCAACAGTTCGCCCTGTTGCGCCAAATCAGGATGCTCGGAAACGGCATAGGCCACAATCTCCTTCGTGTAAAAATCGCTCACCAACGCCAAATACGCCTTGCCCCAACTCTGTCGGAACTCCGTCACGTCCGTGCCCAGCTTCTCCATCGGACGCTCCGCGCAAAAATCCCGATTCAGCTTGTTCGGAAATATCTTCCCGACGTCACCTTTATACGAACTGTACGCCCCCGGCTTCTTCTTCCGACGAATCAGACAACGCAAGCCCATCTCACGCATCATCTTCAACACCGTCCACGATGCCGACGAACCGGAAGGTAAGACCTGGCGTCTGGCGGAAAGACAATACGCCACCGATGGCTCCGAAATCCTCAAACGATGCCTGGTGGATGCCCTTGTTCGCGGCGGCCATATCGACGGGTACAAGAAACCCGGCGCAGACTGCCACGCTCTGAATGCCTTTGTCGACATCAACGAGAATTCACTTGGCGACAAGCGGTTCTACGTAGACTGCAACCTGGGAGGCGACGACCCCCTCAGCTGGCAGGATAGCTTCATCTATCTGGACCAGGACCGGAACATAGCCATGAACTATGACGACGGCACCTACGACTACCTCTTGGACACGACCGACGGTTCCCTCTGGGGTTCCGAGGACGATGACGAAGAGTCAGTGTATTATTCCTGGCATGACGAGGACATTTACGACGGAGATGTCGTCACCGTCTACTACCACGGTCAGGAATACACGTGCGCTGAGGACTACCTTGACGAGTTCGAATATGTGGAGCGCATTCAGGAATACCACCACCACGACGACGTATTCGAATGCCCCATCTGTCACCAGTTCGAGCTCAAGTCTGCTGCCGTCCACAGCGACCTCACCCGTATGGACTTCTGCTGCGAAGACTGCCGGGAGAAGGCCGAGAACAACTACAAGGCCGTCAACTGGACCTACTCCCACTACGATCACATCTACGTGGAATCCGTTACCGACATCCGGGTCTACAATGCCTGGCAGGAAGACACTGGCGCCTATGTCGAGCAGAACATCCTTGTCGATACGCTCATCCGTGAGGTCCTTGCCGGCCGGATGTTCTACGTCGCCGGCCAATACAGCGACCGGCGCGCTTATTAACCATCAAAACACAAGAATCATGGATTATACTTTACTCAAACAAATCTATGCGGCTCATTCACTCTCCGGCAAGGAGGGCAAGCGCCGCAAGGTCGTCAGGGATTACGTCAGGAAAAACATCCCTGACTGCACCATGTTCACCGACCCCGCGGGCAATCTCTTCATCACTCGCGGGCAGTCGGACACCTACCCCTGCATCGCCGCTCACCTGGATATGGTGTGCGAGACGCGGAGCAGGGACTTCAACACCTACGAGACTGACGAGATTCTCTTCGGCTTCAGTCTCAAGAACCGGCGACAGGAATCCGCCGGTATGGATGATGGCAATGGGATCTTCGCCGCCATCCTCATGCTCGAAAGGTTCCCCGTCATGAAGGTCGCGCTCTTCACCCGAGAGGAAGTCGGGGCTCAAGGCGCTTCCGAATGTGACCTCTCCTGGTTCGATGACTGCCGCTTTGTCATCGAGCCAGACCGGAAGGGATATGAAGCCTACGGATACAAGCCCACGTCCGGCCTTCTCACAGATGTCTTCTGTCTCAAGGAGCGCGGCCTCGCCATTAGTTGCATCAATCTCAGCATAGGCTATATGAATCACCACCATGATACCGAGGTTACTGTCAAGGCCGACCTAGTCCGTGGCATCGAATTCATCGCCCACGTCATCGAGACCTGTACGGAAGTCTACTCTCACACTTCGGAGGACGACTATGGATGGGGGCGATATGGCCATGTGCGCGACTATGACCTCTATGACTGGATTGAGGATTACCTTCTCTACTATCCGGACGCGACTGACGAGGACATCGTGGCTGAGTTCGCCGACTGTACCAGGATGGACCCCTCCGAGATAGCCGCCATCGCTCAGGAAATCCGGAATATCTACTACATCGACCAGCCTGAGGAGGACAAGATATGAGAGAAACCATTATTTGCAGGCCATGGAACCCGATTGAGACCTGGCGACTTATCAAGAAGCTCGCGAAGATCATGTGGGAAT
>CACZEU010000161.1 GCA_902780175.1 uncultured Bacteroidia bacterium | reverse complement strand
TGGGCAACTACGGCGGAATGCTACAGATCGGCTGCGACGATCCTACCGGTGAATATGAGACTGCATACATCGATGTCAAGTCCCTGATCGACTCCCACATTTTCCGGGGAGCGAAGGGGCCGGAGGTCGCACCTATGGAAATCACCGAGTCTGACATCAAGGCCGCCCTGAAGCTCGGCTACAAGAGCCCGTTGTTCGGTAAACTGGTGACAATCAAGGATTTGACTTACGCCAACGAAATATTCGTACTCATCTATCTGGATTCCAATGCGGATAAGAAAGCTTCCGCGAACAGGCTCTTCCTTTCTGACAAGCAGTGGGGAGTAACGACTTGGGCGATGAGTGCCAACAAGATGAAGGAATATCTTATCTCAGGTGTATGGGATTCTGCCCAGATCGGCAACTCCGGTGACTATAACCACGGCTCTGTCGGCGATCCTGAGAACTTGACAAAGCTTATGAACAACGCTTCGGCATATTCCGTCAGCCAGTATTTCAAGATGACCGGGGGCACCGAACTCCAGGTCCGCTCGAGCGGATATGCCAAATTCTCCGACACAGAGATAGATCCGGCTATCCAGGCAGGCGCGAAGGTTGACTTCACGGGAATCCTGACCAATTACAACGGGGCTGCCCAGTTCACTCTTATCGACCTTGACGGCGTTCGGAAGCAATGATGAAAAGAGTCCTTTCAGTATTATTCCTTGTCCTGGCCTTCGGCTTCGTGTCGGAGGCCCAGGTCGTTATAATAAACGACAACCTGTTTACCGGCAGGTTGAGCGAGGTCAGGGTCACGGTCCTCGACTCGGTGTCGAGGGAACCGGTGTCCTTCGCCTCGGTGTACGTTATTCCTGCGAAGGACACTACGATCTCCAATTTCACCCTGACGGATGCCCAAGGGTTGGCCAAGCTCGAGGAGAGTCCTTACGGTGAGTAGTCAGTCCACATAGAGATGATGGGATACGTCCCGGTCGTAAAGATGAGCTATTTCCGCTAAAGGATAGTGGAACTGGGAACCATCCTCCTTCGTCCGGACGAGAAATTCCTCAAGGCGGCGGTGGTGACGGACGTGGGCAACCCCATCGTGGTGAAACAGGACACGGTCGAATTCAATGCCTCGTCTTTCCGCGTGGGAGCCAATGCGATGCTCAAGGACCTCATAAGCAGGATGCCGGGGATGGAGATTACAGAGGACGGCAAAGTCAAGTTCAACGGCGAGACCATCGACAAACTTACCGTCGGAGGTCGCACCTTCTTCTTCGACGACCAGAGCATGGCCTTGAACAACCTGCCAGCCTCGGTTGTGGACAAGGTGCGGGTGATCGACCGGGAATCCGAGTCGGCCCGTGCATCCGGAGTCCAGGACGGCAGCAGGGAGAAAGTGCTCGATGTCGCCTTGAAGAAGGAATATGAAGAAGGCTGGTTCGGGAATGTCGGAATCAAAGGCGGCACCACGGTTTCTTCTTCAGGGGAGGATGAGCCTCTCAGGGACGACAGAGGATTGTTGTTCGATGCCAATGCCTTGGTCTCGGCATACAACAAGAAAGACCAGCTGACCTTGATCGGCAGTGCCCAGAACGTATCCGATAATTCCAGCCTTGTCTTTATCCGTTACAGGGGAGGCGAGGAATCGGATCCGTCGTCTTCTGGTATGGGTCTTTCAAGCGCCGCTCAGGCCGGCCTCAATCTGAATACATCGCGCATAAAGGATGTTGAAAGCACCTTGAGCGCAAGCTACCGTTACACCGACACCGATACCGGTTCGGAAACTTACAGGACCACATTCCAGGAAGATGGAGACATTTTCACTTCCGTAAGCCGTTCAGGGAAGTCTTTCGTAAACAGTTTCTCTTCGAATCTGGAGATGAAGAAAGAGAAGGGCAAGGTATGGTTCCATTTCAGGCCGTCTTTCCGCCATGACCGCACCGACCGGCTTACGTCAGGGACTTCTGCCACTGACCGCGAAGGAATCAGGATCAACAGCTCCGAGAACGCATCGCGCACTTTTGATGTCAGCCGTGATGCTGACTTTTCCTCGGACATGACGGTGCGTGAATTGTGGGGCAAGAAGAAAAGGAGCCTGCGTCTTGGGCTGAACGGCAGTTATGGTGACGGCGAAGGGAACAGTACTGAAGAATCCGTATTGCATATAGCCGGGCAGACCGAAGGCAGGTCGATGAGATACGATTCCGGTTCGGACAACTACCAGTTTGGGGGATCGGTCATGTTCACTGAACCTTTCGGTGAAAAATGGACCGTTTCGACTACGGCGAGGCTGGATCTCTCGCACCGGAACAGTGAAAGGAATGCTTTCGACGCTTCCGGACGGAACGATTATTATTCTTCAGAATCCGATTCCCGCTCCATAAACCAGCAGTACGGCTTGAGCGCTCAGTATACCTTTGGGCAGGGCAGCTGGTTTTCTTTCGGAGCCCAGATGAGCGGGGTGCTCAATGAAACCTTTTCGAAGAGTTTCGGAATATCCCAGACTACGGGAGAGGACGTATGGAAC
>CACZEU010000160.1 GCA_902780175.1 uncultured Bacteroidia bacterium | reverse complement strand
GCGCCATGGGCCGGTCGAAGAGAGCTTCTTGCTGGAGGCCAGGCTGACAGATGGCACATATATTTGGGCACGGGGTGATAACGTGTTTCCGGAGAATTATGAGCCGGCTATTAATAAGATGCAGGAAATTCTGGACAATGCGAAGATATGGTAGAGAAAAGGATGGGAAAAACGACCTCTGGGGTAATTTGTCCTCAGGTGTGGAAAAACTACCCCAGAGGTCGCGTTGGAAAAACTACCCCAGAGGTCGAATTGCAGGAGGAATATCAGAATGAAAGTTCCGGGATGGATCATTACGGCCGCGATCAGTATCCTTACAGCTGCAGTGCTGGAACTGAATAAGAACACTTTGCCCGGATGGATCTTGTTTGTGATTGCGCTGGCTGGAATGACCGTAATCAGCAGGAAATATATGGGCGCCTGGAGCTGGTGGAAAAAGGCGCTAGGCATTGCAGCGTATCTGGCGGTGTGCGTCGGTATCGTTTTCATCACATGGCCGCCGGTCAAAAGGGTCCCGGCAGCAGACACTGCGAATCCGCCCAGGACAGAGGTGTACTCTACAGCTTATGGCGATGTGAGGGGCGTTGTACTCGACAGCGGAGTGGAGCTTTTTGCAGGAATTCCTTACGCTGCGCCGCCGGTCGACGAGCTGCGCTGGAAGAAACCGCAGGACCCCGAGCCGTGGGAGAACGTTCTTGAGTGCGATACCTTTGCGCCGATGTCTATGCAGGTGCAGAACCTGCCTGTTTACAATTCTTTGGCACAGATCATAGGGTACCATGATTATCAGATCTCGCTCAAAGACAATTACCGCGAGGCCAATTCGGAAGACAGCCTTTACCTCAACATCTGGAAGCCGGCGGGCCGCGTGGAGCAAGCACCGGTGGCCGTCTACATCCACGGCGGTTCCCTGCAGACGGGGCAGCCCTGGTATCAGGATTACAGCGGCGAAGGCTATGCACGGGACGGCGTCATCTGCGTCAACATGGGCTATCGCCTCGGCGTTTTCGGCTTCCTTGCGACTGAAGAGATGATGGAAGAAGAGGGGACGGCCGGCAACTTCGGACTGCTGGATCAGATTAAGGCACTGGAATGGGTCCGCCAAAACATAGCCAACTTCGGCGGTGACCCAGGCAACATAACATTGATCGGGGAATCAGCAGGTGCCGTATGTGTGGACGCGCTGTGCGTCTCACCGCTGGCTTCCGGCCTGTTCAGGCGGGCGATCCTGGAGAGTTCCACGATTTCTTCCACAGAACCTCCGCATTCTTACAGGCTGTTTGACGAGGCCCTTTCTTCGGGCGAGGATCTGATGAAAAGGTATAATTGCGCAACACTGGAAGAACTCAGGAAAATCCCCGCGCAGACGCTGGTCGGAGAGCAGGAGACGCAGCACCATGTGACGGTTGACGGATATGTCCTGCCGGATACGCCCTATACCCTCAGGAAGCAAGGCGTCCACAACGAAGAAGCTGTCATTCACGGCTATAACGCCGAGGAGAGCGGCCCCTTCATCCTCTTCTCCCATGCAAACCTTTCGAACTACGAAGAAAAAGTCCGCAGATGGGCGGGAGAGTATGCGGACGATATTTTGGCACTGTATGATCCGTCCACAGACGAAGAGGCGGACCGCTATTGGGCCAAAATATACGGCGCAATTTTCTTCAACTATTCTCACTATTGCCTGAACCGCCTGGAGCAGGAGAACGGTGTGCCGTCGTGGGAGTATCTGTTCACGAAGGACAACGGACGGCTTGGCAGCTGGCACAGCGGCGAGATGGTCTACACCTTCGGCGTGATCCCTGCTGATTCGAAGCTCTACACCGAGGAAGACAGGAAGCTTTCCGAAATGATGCACAGCTATCTGGTGAGCTTCGTTAAAAATGGAGATCCGAATAGTGGGGCGCTTTCCGGTTTCGACCAGTCGCCGGATTCCTCAAAAGTTATGGAGTTCGGTGTTAATACAGGCATGATCGAGGAGCCGGACCTGGCGCTGTATGAGGTGTTAGATAGGATGTATGGGTGGTGAAAACGACCTCGACCTCTGGGGTAGTTTGTCCCCAGGTGTGGAAAAAAGGGACCTCTGGGGCAGTTTGTCCCCAGATGTGGAAAAACTACCCCAGAGGTTATTTGTTCCAATTGGTGCCGCCAGCCAACGGCGGCGAAAGGAGATTAGGATGAGAATTCTTGTAACCGGCCCCCGCGGCTTTGTCGGGGCGCGAGTCATGGACGAACTTAGCCGGGACGCAATCCCTGCACCTTCCCTTCGAGCAGTTGATGAGGAAAGCATCAGGCGCATGGTGGATGAAGCGCAGCCGGATTTGATCATCCACACAGCGGCCATGTCAGATATTCCTACATGTGAAAACGATCCGGACGGATCATATTACGCCAACGTAAAGGTTCCGGTCTGGCTTGCCCGCACAGGAATCAAGTGCGTTATGTTCAGCACCGATCAGGTCTACAGCGGATGTGCCGGTGAGGGCCCTTACGCCGAAGAGGAGACGGCGCCTTC
>CACZEU010000159.1 GCA_902780175.1 uncultured Bacteroidia bacterium | reverse complement strand
TCCCGCTGCACTTCAGCCGCTACTTCCCGCGGTACAAGATGGCCTCCCCGGGGCCGACGCCGAAGCAGTCGCTCTTGCGGGCACGCGAGTTAGCCTTGGCGTTGGGGATTGAAACCGTGTATCTGGGGAATGTGTAGGATTTAGTCCGTTTCGTCGGTCTCCTCCTTGTCGGACTCCAGGAGGATGAGACCGCGCTTCACGCGGCCGAGGAAGGTGTCGGCCGCGTCATCGGCCTTCTCGCTGGCCTCATAGACCTTCTCTTGCAGTTTTTGTTCGATTTCCTTTTCCTGCTCGGGGGTGAGCTTGGACGTGTCCAGGCCGTCGAAGGTCTTGTCGACCTCGTCGAACACGCTGTCGGCGGCGGAGGAGATGGTGTCGCCGAAGTTTTTCAGGGAGTTGATGAATTTCTTGAAGCCCATGGGATGTCGTTGTAATCAATGATTGCGATGCTTCCCTCCGCTATCGCTCGATCTTGACGAGCTCCAGCTCGAAGATCAAGGTGCTGTGGGCGGGAATGTCGTCCATCTTCAGGGAACCGTAGCCCCATTTGGCGGGGATGTACACCTCCCATTTGTCGCCTTCGTGCATCCGGGTCAAGGCAATCTGCCAGCCCATGATGAGGTCGCCCACCATGAACAGCGCCGGAAGCGGCTGCCCCTCGGTGGTATCGAAGACCGTTCCGTCGATGAGGCGGCCGGTATAGTTGACATACACGATGCTGCGCGGGGTGGGTTTCTTGGTCCCATGGCCCGCTTCCAGCACCTTGTACAGGACGCCATTGTCCAGGACAACCATCCCTTCTTCCTGCGCTTTCACCTGCAGGAAGGCCTCATTGGCCTCCTTGTAGGCATTGTGTTTCTTGTTTCTCCTGTACTGCATCTTCAGTTGCCGATGTTTACCTTTTCATACTTGTACCCGAGCCGCCCCAACTCAATGGCCGCCCCGATCTTGAACATCACTTCGACGGTGACCAGGAAGAACTGATAGGCCTCCGCCGTCCCCGGCTCCGTGCACTCCCGCATGAGGAAATGGTAGGCATTGGCCGAACACGACTGCATGGCCGGCACGCTGTGTTTGCGATCCTTGAGGATGTTGTCAGTGATATGGTCGTCCATGTCGTCGAATCCCCGCTCGCCCTGGAAGAAAGAGTAGGGAAAATCCTGATATTTCGCCCAATCCTTGTCCCAAAGGTATGCGATGGCCATTCCGAGGTACCCGGCGCAGGCGAGGCAGAACTCCGGGTAGGCGTTGAAGTTCCGCACGGCGTCGCCGTAGAAGGCCGGCGCGAGGCGCATCCAGGCATCGTCGATGTCCGGCGATGACAGCAGCGTTCCTTTTAGCAGGCCGCTGCCCGTGCAGGTCTCGAGGAGGTTGGCGGTGAGGTCGTCCTTGTATTTATCGACGGTGGTTTTTTCTGGTGCCATGGTTGATGCTCGTTGGTCAGGCATACGAAGATAGGGATTTTTGGCGGTCCGGGCAATCCGTTTTGATTATTCTCCCTTAATTCTTACCTTTGAAAGAACACAAAGATCAAAAGCCATGATCCTTACCACCACACCTACCATCGAGGGACGCACCATTTTGGAGTACAAGGGCGTCGTATTCGGAGAGGTCGTCTCCGGCGTGAATTTTATCCGCGATTTCAAGGCCAGCATCCGGAACATCGTAGGCGGGCGCAGCGGGTCCTATGAGGATGAGTTGGTCAAGTCCCGCACGCAGGCCATGGACGAAATGGCCAGCCGGGCCGCGCGGCTTGGGGCCGATGCCGTCGTGGGCATTGACATCGACTACGAGGTGCTGGGCGAGAACAACGGCATGCTCATGGTGACCGCTTCCGGCACCGCCGTCAAGCTGGCATAAGCGCCATGAAAGCCCTTGTCATCGGTGCGACCGGAGCAGTCGGGAAAGACCTCATAGACCAGCTCTTGAAGGACGATGCCTTCGAGAGCGTCATCGCGTTCGTCCGGAGGCCGCTGGCCGTTGAAAACCCGAAATTGACGGTCCACATCATTGATTTCGACCATCCGGAGCAGTGGCGACAGCTGCTCCAGGGCGACGTCCTGTTCTCCTGCCTGGGCACGACCATTAAGGCGGCGGGCAGCCAGGAGGCGCAGTGGAAGGTCGATTATACCTACCAGTACGAGGCGGCGAAGGCCGCGCGCACGAACGGCGTTGAGACCTACGCCCTCGTTTCCTCCATCGGTGCGTCCCCGAAGGCGAAGTTTTTCTATACTCGCATGAAAGGCGAATTGGAGGAGGCGGTGAAAAAGCTCGGGTTTCCGGCCTGCTTCATCCTGCAGCCGCCATCGCTCGTCCGGAAGGGGAGCGATCGTTTCGGCGAGAAGGCGGGCGTCGTGGCACTCAGGGCCTTCAACGTCATCGGCCTGATGCGCTCTTACAAGCCGATGCCTACGGAGGAGGTAGCCGCCGCGATGGTCCGCCTCGCCAAGAGCGGCCGCCGCGCCACGGAAACCATCGTTGCACAAGATATCTTGAAAGCATGAGCATCCGTGACGAGATGATGTCGGGGCGTCTGTATGACGCTTCGAACGGGGAACTACTGGGGGAACTGCTCCGAACGCAGGAGCTGTGCCAGGATTACAATGCGTTGAGAATCACGGATTTGGAGGGAAGGACCGCGCTGCTGCGCAAGCTCATTGGCAAAGTTGGGAAGAACTTCATCGTCAATCAGCCGTTCTTCTGCGACTACGGGTCGAATATCGAGGTGGGGGACGATGTCTTCATCAACGCTTACTGCGTCATCCTGGACGAGGCGAAGGTAACGTTCGGGAATAACGTATTCGTGGCTCCGCAGTGCGGCTTCTATACGGCGGGGCATCCACTGGACAAGGATCTTCGGCGCCGCAAGCTCGAGTACTCGCTGCCCATCACCATCGGCGATGACGTA
>CACZEU010000158.1 GCA_902780175.1 uncultured Bacteroidia bacterium | reverse complement strand
CGCCAAGATAGCCGACACCTTTATGCTCACCTCGGTTTCGGGCATTCCGTACACCAGATACACCGACTACGATTACCAACGGCTCTACGAGCGCCGCGGAGACAAATATGAGGTTGCAGAAAGACCGTGGGTTGTAAAGGAAACAAGGGACGGCATACCTTCCTACACCTACCTTGGCAACTACGACTGGTATCATTACCTGTATGACGAATCCCGTCCCACCCAGGACTACAACATAGATATCACAGGAGGTTCGCGCCGCATCTCCTACAAACTCAGCGGCCGTTATTACGACCAACGCGGCATCCAGCGCCACGGGCCCGACCGTTTCCGTTCCTACACCATGTCCAGCAGAGTGCAGATGCAGCTTCGAAGCTGGCTTGCGCTGGGCTATAGCGTGCGCTTCTACCAGTCTGACTACTCTTACCTGGGACTCGAATCCCAATATATCAATTTCTACAGGCCCACCATTCATGCCCTTCCGTCCTTTGTTCCGGAGAATCCCGACGGAACCACCGTCTCGCACACCGTCCTCACAAATTCTTCGGCGCATTACATCATGTCGGGCTACAACTCCATGATACGCAGTGGAAATACAGGAGGGAGCAATTCCGACGAGCAGAGTTACAATACCCTGGATCTCACGGCGGACATTCTCCCCGGACTTGTGTTCAAGACATCCTGGACCTATCATTCTTCCACTGTTCAGAAGCTTTTCCGCAGCGCACCGGCCTCCTATTCGATGTATCCGGGCGAAACCGCGTATGAGCCGGAGAACGCCTACGAAGACTATCTCTCAGAAAGGGACAACCGCCTGCGCAGGAACTCAGTGGATGCATTCCTTACCTACGAAGGTCATTTCCGGAAAGGGCATCATCTCACGGCCGTAGCCGGCGTAAACTACGAAGACTGGCGCAGGACCGCGCTTACGGTGCAGCGCAAAGACCTGCTTTCGGAAACCATGTCCGACTTTAACCTTGCCACCGGAGAACTCAAGCGCCTTAACGGCGGAGTGCGGGAATACAGTCTGATGGGCGTATTCTACCGTTTATCCTACGATTGGAAGGGCCGTTATCTGGTGGAGACGAACGGCCGTCTGGACGGCTCCTCCCGTTTCCCGGAAGGCAAGAAGTGGGGCCTGTTCCCGTCAGTTTCGCTCGGATGGCAGCTCAGCGGAGAGCCGTTCTGGGCTCCGCTGCTCCCGGTGATTTCCCAGGCCAAACTGCGTGCTTCAGTGGGTTCTCTCGGGAATCAGTCCATAAACGAATATGCCTACTGGCAGACAATCCGGACAGGAGGAACCATGAATTATTCCTTCGACGGCGAAACGCGCAGCCGTTACGCTGAGGCCGACGACCCCGTGTCCACCGGAACATGGGAGACAATACAGACCAGGAACCTGGGGGCCGATCTCGGATTCTTCGGAGGAAGGCTGCGACTCACCGGGGATTTCTATATTCGGGACGCGCTTGGTATCCTCACTTCCGGGCCGCTGTTGCCATCGTTCTACGGAGCCTCCGAGCCGATGGTGAATGCCCACGACATACGCACGCGCGGGTGCGAATTCTCTATAGAGTGGAACAACTCGGCGCAGCTTCTCGGAAAGCCATTTTCCTATGGGGCCAGCGCCACTCTGTCCGACTATATTTCCACCTATACGCGTTGCGACAACCCGTCAGGCCTTCTGTCGGAACCCTATCCAGGCCGCCGACTCGGGGAAATCTGGGGATACAGGGTGGACGGTCTTTTTGCAGACGATGCGGAAGCGGCGGCTTATGCTGCGGAGGTTGACATGTCGCAGGTGAGCCCCGGCTATTACTACTCCTTCAACGAGGCATCACGAGGAGTGCGAGGAGGAGACATGAAATACGTGGACCTTAAGAAAGACGGGGTTATCGATGCCGGGAAGAACACCCTGGACGACCACGGAGACCTGGAGGTTATAGGCAACAGCCTTCCCCGCTGGAGTTACGGTTTCCGTTTCCATGTGGCCTGGAACGGATGGGACGCACAGGCATTTTTCCAGGGAATAGGCCACATGGACTGGTATCCGGGCCATGAAAACATGCGTTTCTGGGGTCCATACTGCCGGCCTTATGCCTCGTTCGTTCCCAAAGGCTTCATGGATGACGTATGGTCGGAGGAAAATCCGGATGCCTACTTCCCGCGTCCAAGAGGATACGCTGCCCTCAATGCAACAGGCGGCTCCCTCTATTACACCAATTCCCGCTACCTGCAGAATCTGGCATACCTGCGGTTGAAGAATCTGTCGGTCGGCTATACGTTGCCAGCAAAGAGCCTGTCCCGAACCGGCATATCCAACGCCCGAATCTGCCTGAGCGGCGAAAACCTCCTCACCTGGAGCGCCGTGCACGGCGACTATATCGACCCCGAGCAGATTTCGGCCGACGGCGACCGCAACGGTAACACCTATCCGTGGTACAGGGTGTTTTCACTCGGCATAACACTTACTTTCTGACAGTATGGCAAGAAGGCTCCTGATAATCGCAAGCATCCTGGCGCTCTCCGCCT
>CACZEU010000157.1 GCA_902780175.1 uncultured Bacteroidia bacterium | reverse complement strand
GACGGCAATGGCTGCGGTCAGGACGATAACGGCAACAAGATGGCCGGGCGTCTGCAGGGCTTTGATGCCCTCGGCATAGGCCTGGCCCATTTCCTCGACCGCCCCGTCATAGTAGAACTGCTTGTCGGTCCAGAGCCGGATGATCCAGCCGATGTTGCCAATCGCAAGAAATGGGTAGGCGCAGTAGAGCGCCTTCCTTGAACCGTTACCCGTGAACTGGCGCACGATATCAGCCAGGACTCCGCCGCCCAGGATGACGGCTTTGGAAAGCAGTCCTCCGGCCTCACCGGTGGCAAGGCAGAAAAGGCAGACGATTAGGGCGAGGACAGTTCCTACACCGAACTTCTGCCAGCGTGCTGCCAGCCAGAAATACGGGCCGACGGCAAGAATGGCGGCCAATACGGAGAAATAGGCCCAGCAGGCGGGATGCAGGAATCCGATGAAACAGGATGCGAATACAAAAACCAGATAAAGCAGTCCCATGCAGAGGATCTGCCACCACTTGAACGAATTCTTTTCCATAGCGGTAACTTTTTATATGGCAAAGTTACCTCACCAGATCGTGCTCGTCAATCCTAATTTGTTGGTAAATCTGCTCTCTTCCAGCATCGATGCACACTCACTCTTCAAAGTAATGGGGCACGCTTTTTCGACTCTACACTTTTCTTGAAAAGGTCTGGATTCATGAAAATCGCTATCTTTGCATATACCAAAGCCATTCATATGAAGCGATTATTCCTTTTCATAGCGGCCCTTGCGGGGATGGTTTCCTGCAGTGGCAGTATTCCTGCTGATAAAGCCATCAAGAGTGTCAAGTCTTATGGTTTCGTGGACCTGGAAGGAGCGAAGTGCTCCGCAGTCATCATTGAATACGACCGTAATGTCAAGGCTGGATCCGTTACGCCGGAGACGTTCGAGATCGTGGATTACACCCTGTTGCAGGAACAGAAGAATGGCTTTGACAGGGTTATCGAGACGGACAAGGATGATGTCTCAGGTAACGAAGGGGCCATCACCAAGGTGTACGTCAACACAGAGCCGGCGACATCCTCTGACGGCGGCAGCTCCAGCGGGAGATACGTCGTCATCGAGGTAAACACGGACTATGTCCTGTCCACGGCCAACCTCTCTTACACAACGGCCATGCTTGCAGGAGCGAGGCAGGTCCTTCCCATCCGGGTGGCTGGAGGAACGGTCGACCCTAGCGATTCACTGTTCACAAACTATAAAGAGGTGGAACGGGAGATGTGCGGCCGCAAGATGACCGAGTACGAAACCGACAAGGGCGGGATCATCCTGTACGAGTTCGCTCCCGGCAGCGGCTGGACCCTGCACCGTATCGGAGAAGATGCCTTCCAAGCGAAGCATTGTTACAGCGAGTACACCGGCGAGTACGTGGACTTCGAACTCCCCTATGCGCTGTATGTCCCGAACAATCTCGAGGAACTGGACAGTACCGTCCCCTTCGTCCTTCACATGGAGCATGCGGGAGCCAACCAGTCGGATCCCATGGCGGGAATCACTTCTTCGCGCGCGGCCGTGAAACATGCGGAGCGAGGTGCCATCGTCCTGGTCCCCCAGATTGAAGAGAGCCGCCGGACCACCAATGACCTGGTAGCCTCCAGCGAGGCCCTGACGGCAATCTGGGAGCTGACTGACAGCCTGCTTGCCCGATATAAGGGTTACATTGACGAGAGTCGCATCTATGGCACCGGCCAGTCGATGGGAGGTATGGCTATCCTGGACATGTCGGCCATGCGGGATAATTTCTTCGGCGGGGTCGTCGCCACGGGCGCCCAGTGGAGCAACAACTATGACAAGCTCTACCAGAATGGCGGCGACCGCACGCCAGAGACAGACCCGGTCAGCTTCAACGGCTGGGGCCTGGACAGGGACAACTGGCGCAACTGGTACTACATGGTCTCCGACGACAACATTCTGGTGCAGACCTGCACCGCCGATCCCATGGCCTACGGAGAGTGGAAATACGCCGCCGAGTATTACGCGGCTGCCGGAGTGACGATCCCTTACGATGAATGGGATCCCTTCCTGCCCGTTCCGGATCAGGAAGCAAGGGCCAAGGCAGTAGTCTTGCAATGCAGCATGAACCCTGGAGGCGGCATAGCATGGGTCGGTTTCACGAGGGGTAATCACATGGCCACCTGGAAGTATGGCTACCAGCTCGATTATTCCTTCGACTGGTTGTATGCCCAGCGGCGGGAGACAGCAATGGATCGCGGCAAAATCGATCAACTAAAGCAGCCTTGGAAAGGCCGTGACCGGATGGGACGCATCCTGCCTGGCAGCGGAACAGCGGGGCTGAACTCAGCCCAGTTCACACCTCACGGAGAGAGTGAAGAGTTCACCGAAGGATGGAAACCAAGTGCCAGATGAGATCATGAAAGAGACGCTTCAGTTTCTCCGCGACCTTTCGAAGAACAACAACAAGAATTGGTTTGATGCCAACAAGGACCGCTACCTGGCCGCCAAGTCATCTGTAGAGACTCTCGCAGGAGAGTTGCTTTCCGGCATCAGGAG
>CACZEU010000156.1 GCA_902780175.1 uncultured Bacteroidia bacterium | reverse complement strand
GATTGTTCCCTCGGGCTCCCCGTATTCCCAGGGTAAGGCCGTTGCCCCGACGCCGCATTGACGGGACCGGGATGGATTTCCTGCCCTGGAGATAATCCAGTGTCAGGGATTTCCCGAATATGCAGTGCGGGACCTTCCGAGGCCCCATATCGTACTTCAGGAGATCTTTCAGAGGGGCGCTCAGGCATATCCTGCCGCCTTCTTCTCCGGCACCAGGGCCTACATCCACCAGCCAGTCAGCATTCATCATCGTCTCCAGGTCGTGCTCCACCACCATCACGGAATTGCCTTCATCCCGCAGTTCCTTCAGTGAGGATATCAGTTTCCTGTTATCCCTCTGGTGCAGGCCGATGGAAGGCTCGTCGAGGATGTAGAGCACATTGACCAGCTTCGAACCGATCTGCGTAGCCAGGCGGATACGCTGGCTCTCCCCGCCGGAAAGCGATGCCGTCGGACGGTCCAGGGTAAGGTAATCCAGGCCGACGTTGAGCATAAAACGCACCCTGTCCCCAAGCTCCTTGAGAATATCCCTGGCTATGTTGTTCTCCCTTTCGTTCAGTTTGGACGGGAGGCTCGTGAACCATTCTTCCAGCTGCGTCATCTCCATGGCGGCGACATCGGAGATCGTCTTGCCGTCGATCTTGAAACACTTGGTGTTCTCGTTCAGGCGGGTACCGTGGCAGACCGGACATTCAACCTTGTCGTCGATGTCATCCACGATACCTCCGAAGGAAACCATTTCCGACAGATTGCCTTCCCCTATCCTGAAAAGCTCGTCGCTTCCAAATATGATGTGGGATATGGCTTCGTCGGGAACGGATGCTATCGGGTCGAACAATGAAAAACCGTATTTCCTGGCGATGGAACGGATGACGTCGAACTTCTTGGTCTCCCTGATCCGTCCCAGCGGGATGATGCCACCATCGGCTATCGACACGCTCCTGTCCGGGATTATGGTATCGATATTCACATCCACTATCATCCCGAGTCCTTTGCAGTGTGGGCAGTAACCTTCCGGGGAATTGAATGAGAAGGAATGCGGCGCCGGCTCCTGCAGGGACATGCCCGAATCCGGATCCACGAGATGCTTGGAGAAATGCTCCAGGGTATCTCCGCCGGCTTCCAGCATCGCCACGGAACCCTTTCCCAGGTTGAGGGCGGTCATCACGGAATCCCGGATCCGCTTCTGGTCTCCCTCCGAAGGCTTGAGTTTATCGACCACAAGCTCAATGAAATGGCCCTTGTAGCGGTCCAGGGCATCGACTTCATTCAGAGGCCGGATCTCGCCGTCAATCCTGACTTCGGTATATCCACGCCTCCTCAACTGGTCGAAAAGTTCCCTGTAGTGACCCTTCCTGCCTCTTACGAGCGGAGCGAGGAGATAGCACTTCCTGCCCTTGTAGCCCTCGATTATAAGGTCCACGATCTGAGCGTCCGTGTACCGTACCATCTCCTTTCCGGTCACCGGGGAATATGCCCTTGAGGCCCTGGCATAAAGGAGCCTCAGGAAATCGAATATCTCCGTAATGGTACCGACGGTGGACCGGGGGTTGTTGCCGGTTGTCTTCTGCTCGATAGCGATTATCGGGCTGAGACCCTCTATGCTCTCCACTTCCGGCTTCTCGAGAACTCCCATGAAATGCTTCGCGTAAGTGGAGAGTGTGTCCATATACCTCCTCTGGCCTTCGGCATAGACGGTATCGAAGGCCAGAGAAGATTTCCCGCTGCCGCTGAGGCCGGTCACCACGACGAAGGAGTCCCTCGGAATGTCCAAGTCGACTCCTTTCAGGTTGTGCGCCCTTGCGCCACGGATTTCAATGTATTCCTTGTATGGCATCCTTACCAGGCGAGAGCCGAAGCTCCGAGGATGGCTGCGTCAGATTCCTTAAGGGAGGAATAGACCAGCTTCACCTTGCCGCGCCACAGAGGCAGGACATTCGCATTCATCGACCTTTCGATCGGTTCGGTCAGGAACTCCTTGCTGCGGGCAAGGCCTCCGAAGAGGACTATGGCCTCCGGAGCGGAGAATGCGATGAAGTCGGCACAGGCGGCTCCCAGCAGGGTACCGGTATAGTCGAAGAGCTTCTTTGCGAGTGCGTCGCCTTCCTTGGCAGCATCGTAGATATCCTTGGAAGTGATGACGTCGAGGCTGCGCAGGAGCGAAGGCTCATCGGTCATGTCCAGCCACTCACGGGCTGTCCTGGCCATACCGATAGCGGAACAGTAGGCCTCGAGGCAACCGGTCTTCCCGCAATTGCACAAGCGGCCGTTATGCCTGACGATGGAAGTATGACCGAGCTCGCCGGCAAAACCATCGTGACCGTAAACTATCTCGCCATTGATGACTATCCCGCTTCCTACACCTGTACCGAGGGTGATCATTATGAAATTCTTCATTCCCCTGGCGGCTCCGTACGTCATCTCGCCCATAGCGGCGGCATTGGCGTCGTTTGTCAGGGAAACAGGAATTCCTCCCATCGCTTCCTTGAGCATCGCAGCGAAGTGCAGGGAACCAGTATGTCCCCAGGAAAGGTTGACGGCATTCTCAATGTCCCCGGTATAGTAGTTGGCATTAGGAGCACCTACGCCGATTCCCCGGATAGCTCCTTCAGCTCCGGCTTCCGCGATGAT
>CACZEU010000155.1 GCA_902780175.1 uncultured Bacteroidia bacterium | reverse complement strand
CCGAGAAACGACAGCAGATGGAGCCGCATGCCGAGCCTGAACCGGCGAAGCCCGCTCTCCCGCCCTGCGCACGGATGAGCTTCTTCCGGCGTCCCATCCGCAACACCAGGCCCTGCCGTGATGCTTCCCCGCAGGACATCTTCAAGTACGTTACATCGGACTACGCGAAGGCCCACACCGAGCATCTCCGCACCCTGAAGGACAGCAAGGAGCGCAGCCGCTACAAGGCCGAGCACTTCGACTACGTGACACCCGGCGGTCTCTTCCGCTCCCGCAAGGAATCTGACCTCATCCAGGCCAGCGGCTATATGGTCATCGATTTCGACCATATCCCCGACCCCGACGGTCTGGTCCTCCTGCTGGCCAACGAAGAGAACTTCGAGACCGTCCTGGCTTTCCGTTCTCCTTCCGGTGACGGTGTCAAATGGTTTGTCAATCTGCCGGTTGGGCAGACCAAACCCGACGGCACGCCCTTCACATACGGCGAGTTCTTCACCATCCTCACCAACTACGTCCGCCACGCCTACGGCTACGAGGCAGACCCCTCCGGCAAAGACATCTGCCGGGCTTGCTTCCTCCCCTACGACCCGGACGCATTCCTGAATCCATTTTTCATCGACGACGATTTTGACTATGACATCTCCAGATTTCTTAATGGATCTGCTGAATGAGGGCGACAAACCTTCCCAGCAGCCGCAGCAGCCTGCACGCACCGCAGGCTCGCCTGCTCCGGTCACGGACACCGCAACCAGGGTCGAGGCCCTCATTGCGGCGCTCCGTGCCGCCGGAGCTGACATCACCGCCGACTACAACGACTGGCTGAAGGTAGGCTTCGCGCTGGCCGGAGAGTTCGGCGAAGGAGGCCGCGGATACTTCCACGACATCTCCTCTCTCTACCCCGGGTACGACCAGGCCGAAAGTGACACCAAGTACACCGAATGCCTGAAATCCGACTCCGGAAGGACAGATATAAGTACCCTGTTCTATCTCGCGAAGAATCAGGGTGTTACCCTCGAACGACCCGCGAACGCGGCGGGAACGACGCAAGTGGCACCACGTACAAAAGGTCAAAGTGACAAAAATGTCCCTTTGTCCCTTTCCGAAGATGACCCCGAGGAAATGCCGATACTACCGCTCTTCCCCGCGTCCATCTACCCCGACCTCCCCGGGCTGTTGAAAGACGTTACGGATCTGATGCACACGGACCAGGAAAAGAGTCTCGTTCTTATCGGCAGCATCGTTACCCTCAGCTCGGCGATGGTACCCGTTATGACCCTCTATTTCGGCAAGACCATCTACCCGAACATGTATCTCTTCGTGCCGGGACCGGCGGGTGCGGGCAAAGGAAAACTCGACTTCTGCTTCCGGCTGGTTAAGCCCATTCACAAGGAGAAACTGGACCGCTGGAACACCGCCAAGGACGAGTATAAGAAGGAATACGCACGTTACAAGCGGCAGAAGAAGGGTGAGAACATCAACCCGCCCGAGAAGCCTCCCATCCAACTGCTGCGTGTCCCGGCCAACTCCAGCTCGACCTCGTTCCAGCAGGCAATGGCCGAGAACGGCAATCTGCTGATGTTCGAGACCGAGGGCGACACCGTGGTCAACGCATTCTCAAGCGATTACGGCGACTACAGCGACGCATTCCGCAAGGCTTTCGCACACGAGAGTTTCGGTTACCTGCGCCGCGGGGACGACGGAGAAGAGCGCGAGATAGACAACCCCAGGCTGGCCACCGTTCTGTCAGGCACGCCGGAGCAAGTGAAATCGCTGATACGAGATTCTGAAAACGGACTGCTGTCCCGCTTCATGTTCTTCTGCATCAACGCCACGTCCGAATGGCTCGACGGATTCGACTCTTACGGCAGCGACGAACCCCTTGAGGAAACCTTCGACGCCCTCGGAGCCAGGTTCACGGCCTTCACCAAACTGCTCGAGGAGAAACCGAAGGTCATCTTCCGGCTCTCGCTCCCGCAGACTGGCAAGTTCAACGAATTCTTCACGGCCGAGAAGGACCGGATGCAGGAACTCAACGGCGACCGCTACTCCGCCAGCACGCACCGCCTTGCCTGGTGCTTCCTCCGCATCGCGATGGTGCTGACGACCCTGAGGCTGATGGATGCCGGTACGATCAAGGAGAGCGTGGAATGCTCCGATGCCGACTTCGATATGACGATGGAGATCATCCGCGTCATATCCGAGCACAACGACTACATCTTCAACGTTCTGGACCGGGAGCGACCGGAGGGCATCGCCGTGGCCGATTCCTACTCCTCCGCGACACGCAAGACCATCCTGGCGGCGCTGCCCGGCTACTTCAAGACCGACGATATGAAGACGGTGGCGAAGAACGTCGGGAAAAGTCTGCGTACTGTACGGCGGCAGGTGGCGAGAGCGATCCAGGCCGGCGAGATACAGCAGGTGAAGCACGGAGAATACAAAAAGTTATAGCTGGAAGGCGCCCCGGGCTGCGGTTCGGGGCAAGCCTTTTGGCTTGATTTAGCGGAAGTTACGATTCGGCCAAGTACATATAATTTTATAATCGGGATAAAATGCGTATATTCGTTAGTTTATTAGGATTTTTATCCCCCAGAAAGCAGGCACATATATATGAGCAATAAAAAAGGTAGCGTTTCAAAACCTACATTCATAGACCTTTTTGCCGGAAG
>CACZEU010000154.1 GCA_902780175.1 uncultured Bacteroidia bacterium | reverse complement strand
TATCGTCGAAGGCATTGTCCGCGTGATGGCCAAGGCGCCCGCACGCCGCAAAGGCGAAGACGGCCTCCCCATTCCTCCGTACGCCGTCTATAACATCGGCGGCGGTCAGCCGGAGAACCTGCTTGACTTCGTCCAAATCCTCCAGGAGGAGCTTCTTGCTGCCGGCGTGCTGCCGCAGGACTACGATTTCGAGGCCCACAAGCAGCTGGTCCCCATGCAGCCCGGCGACGTTCCCATCACTTACGCCGACGCCTCCGCCCTTGAGCGCGACTTCGGCTTCACTCCAAAGATTACTCTCCGGGAGGGCCTTCGCAAGTTCGCCCGCTGGTACAAGGAGTACTACGGCTGATGAAACGCGAGGACGAAATAGCGCGCGTAACGCTGACCGGCAGCGTCGTCAACCTGCTGCTGGTGGGGCTGAAGGCCGTTGCCGGAGTTGCGGGTCACAGTGCCGCCATGGTGTCCGACGCCGTCCACTCGCTGTCGGATTTCGTCACCGACATCGTCGTGCTGGTGTTCGTCCGCATCAGCGCCCGTCCCCAGGACGAGAGCCATGACTACGGGCACGGCAAGTTCGAAACCCTAGCCACGCTGCTGATCGGCCTTGCGTTGGCCGCTGCGGCGGTTGCCATCGTGGTAAGCGGTGCCGTCAAGTTCGCCCGCTGGCTGCAGGGGGAGGACCTTCCCGCCCCCGGGAAACTCGCCCTCTGGGCCGCCCTCGTATCCATCGTCGTCAAGGAACTGCTGTTCCAATACACCCGCATAAAGGGCAAGCGTCTCGATTCCGGCGCCCTCAAGGCCAATGCCTGGCACCATCGTTCGGATGCCCTCAGCTCCATCGGCGCCGCCATCGGCATCGGCGGGGCCATCATCCTGGGCGACCGCTGGACCGTGCTGGACCCGCTGGCGTCAATCGTCGTCGGAGCCATGCTCGTCAAGGTGGCCTGGGACCTCCTGGGCCCGTCGTTCGGAGAACTTACCGAAAGTTCCCTCCCCGCCGAGACGGAGCGGGAAATGCTCGACGCCATCTGCAGCGTCCCCGGAGTGGAGGATCCGCATAATCTTCGCACCCGCCGCATCGGCAACCGCGTCGCCGCCGAGGTCCACATCCGCCTGGACGGCAGCCTGAGCCTTGAGGAGGCGCACGAAAAGGCGTCTGAGGTCGAGCGCCGTTTCAAGGAGCGTTTCGGTGCGCAGTCGCACATCATCGTCCATATGGAGCCAATTAAACGTCAATAGTGTATTATACCTTATGAAAGTTTTGAAATTCGGAGGCACTTCGGTAGGGAGTGCCGAACGCATCAAGGAGGTGGCCTCCATCATCACCGGCGGAGAGGGGCGCAGGATAGTCGTCCTTTCTGCCATGGCCGGGACCACCAACACCCTCGTGGAAATCACGGGCTACCTTTACAACCGCAACCTGGAAGGCGCAAGGGACATCATCGCGGCTCTGGAGAAGAAATACTACGGAGTCGTCGCGGAGCTGTACGACACACCTGCGGCCGCACAAAAGGCCACAGACTATGTCAAGGATGTCTTCCTTACCATCAATTCCTTCACAAAAGAACTCTTCGGCGGCATCCAGGAGCGCCTGATCCTTGCCCAGGGCGAACTGCTTTCCACCTTCCTCCTCACCACATACCTCGAGGAAAAGAATATCCCCGTCAGGTTGCTTCCGGCGCTGGAATTCATGCGCACGGACGCCCATGGCGAGCCCGATTCCGAGGCCATCAAGTCACGCCTGCTTCCGCTGCTGGACGGCGAAGATTCCCTGTACGTCACCCAGGGTTACATCTGCGTCAACGCCCGCGAGGAGGTCGACAACCTCAAGCGGGGAGGCTCCGACTATACCGCCTGCCTCATCGGAGCCGCGGTCCAGGCCGAAGAAATCCAGATCTGGACCGACATCGACGGACTTCACAACAACGACCCCCGCATAGTCGAAGGCACCGCCCCCGTCAGGCATCTTCACTTCGAGGAGGCCGCGGAACTTGCATACTTTGGCGCCAAGATCCTCCATCCTACCTGCATCCTGCCGGCCCGTTACGCCAACGTGCCCGTCCGCCTGCTGAATACGATGGCTCCCGACGCCCCCGGAACGCTTATCGACAACGTCCCCGACTGCGGCACCATCAAGGCCGTTGCAGCCAAGGACAACATCGTCGCCATCAAGATAAAGTCGTCCCGGATGCTCCTGGCGCACGGCTTCCTCCGCAAGGTGTTCGAGATATTCGAGTCTTACCGCACTCCCATCGATATGATCTGCACCTCGGAGGTCGGCGTGTCCCTGACCATCGACGACACCCGCTACCTGGGCGACATCGTCCACGACCTCAAGAAGTACGGTACCGTCAGTGTCGACCTTGACATGTGCATAGTCTGCGTCGTGGGCGACATGGATTGGAGCAACCGCGGCTTCGAATCCCGCGTGCTCGGCGCCCTGGAGGACATCCAGGTGCGGATGGTATCCTACGGCGGCAGCAATTACAACATTTCCTTCCTGATTAAGGAAGAAGACAAGGAAGAGGCCCTCAAAGCCCTCAGCGCCAGCCTGTTTGCGAAATGATGAAGGGCGATTTCCCGGTAGGGGAGTTCGCGGGAAGGAAGACGCCGTTCTACTTCTACGACCTGCCCCTGCTGGAGCGGACGCTGGATGCCGTCCGCAGTGAATTGAAGGACCGTCCCTGCTGGCACGT
>CACZEU010000153.1 GCA_902780175.1 uncultured Bacteroidia bacterium | reverse complement strand
TGGCGGTTCTTCTTCTTTTCCAGGGATGCCATCTCCTTCTTCTGACCCGGGACGAGAATCACCTGGTTGTAGACAACGGTCAAAGCATCCGGAATGGAGTCCACGGCGCCGACCAGATCCACCGGCATCGAGGAGTTGTTGACCTCGATGCTGGTGAACGGACGGATAAGGGAGGGAAGTGCCACGCTGTCCACGTCCACAAGGGAGTAGAACTTGCAGCGGCGGTCCCCGAGATAGATTCCCTCGTCATCCACCTTCAGCCCCGTCATGGAAACGGTCGGGGAGGTAAAGTCGAGGGCGAAGTACCGGTCGACGTAATCGCTGGCTTCCTTCTTGCCCAGAAAGCGGCAGCGGATCCCGGAATCCTTGAGCTGGTCCTGGACCTTCCGCACCTTCAGCATGAAATCCCGCCACTTGCGGGCGTCATAGGAGAAGAGCTTGCTGCCCCTGCTTTCCTGCGTGATGACCAGATACGTCTTCGCATCAGTATACTCCCGCCCGTTGAAGTAGCGGAAATAACTGTCGGAGAGGAACTCACGGCTGCCTTCCGCGTCATCCATGAACCGCCTGCGGCAGAAGATGTCCTGCTTGTGCATGGCGTATCCCTCGCCCAGCGTCTGGGCAAGGGAAGTGAACAGTGAGGTGAACTCGTAGTACGCCTCGATGTTCGCGGAGTACTTCTGCACCGGGTTCTCCATCTGAAGGACAGCGGAGTAGTCGCCGTTCTTGGTGTACAGCACACCGACCCCTTCCACCTCCTCCACCGTGAAGTAGATGTCCTGGAAGATGCGGCTGCGCTTGCCTCCGGTACCGAAGGCGAACACCGAGACGGCCATCCCGATGAGTATCGCCACGAAAACGAGTATTACGTACAGAATCATTCCTGTCAGGTTTTGAGTTGTCAAAGACGCCGTGAGTTGGCGTAGACGAAAACGCCGCGGTCCTCCTTCTTGCTGTGAAGTCCCCGCCTCTGCTTGAACAGGACCAGGGCAGCACCCGTGACCACGAAGACCACAAGGGTGACGAGGCCCGCGACGAATCCGCCGATGATGTATGAAATGATGAAACCGATGATGGCTCCTCCGACCGCACCTGCGGTCCAGTAGATGTATCTCCCTTGAAGACCCATAAATTCAAGGGGACGCTGGAGCCCCCGGAAGAGTGGGTAGTCTGGGTAACGGGTGTCTTTGCCTGTGCTTTCCATCCATCTGTCCGCTTGGGTTAGAGTCCGAAGAACAGCGGGAGCGCCTGAGCGGCGGCCACGAGGAAGATGCAGGCGCCGACGACCATCATGATCTTCTTCTTCACGTCCTGCTCGTCGTTGTTCATGGCGATGTAGACGCTGATGGCGCCTATGATCGCCACGACACCGGCGATGGCGTAGCAGAGTTTCACGACGATCGGGACGTACTTGGCGATCTCCTCGGCGACAGTGCTGAGGGCGCTCGTGCCGGCGGAATAATCCCCGGCCGTATGCTGCGCGAAGGCGGAGACGCCGCCAACGAGCAGCATCATCGCGACAGCCCTCGTCTTGGGAGAGGCGAGGAACGACTTCACGCGGTTGAGAATCTTACGCATAATCGTGTATTTAATTGTTCAACATCAAGTTATCGCTCCGAGGAGCTGCCTTTGTCACCATTGGAGGGTCCGGATCATGCGCGCCTGTCCTTCCCGACTGCTGGCGTCAAATTCTATATGTGGTAGCCGAAGAAGGCCGGGAAAACGATGGAGGCCCCGATGATGAAAAGGATGGCGCCGAACAACGTAAGTAGGTTCTTGACGATCTCCCCTTCATGAGCCTGCATCTTGATGTATATGATGAATGCGGAGATGATGGACATGACGCTGCCGACAGCATAGCAGACATACAGCACGTAGAGCATCATCGTAACGGTGAAGTCATGCGCCCTGGCCAGGGCTCCCGCGCCCCAGGAGTAGTCTACACCCCCAGCTTTCGCAGAAGCCACCTGCACGACCAGCATCCCCGCCATACAGAAAAACAGGGAAGCGAGGCTGTGTCTATATCGCCTTTCCCTTGTCATGGTTCTCGGATTCTGCGGACGTGCTGCCCTGTGCAGGAACGACCTCCCTGTCGATGACAACGGAAGGCGTCTGCCCGATGAGGGCATCGTTCAGCATTTTCTCAGTCATTTCGCCGGTCATACGGGTCTCGACATCGACCATCTCCTTCTCGACGGCCTTGATCTTCTTCTGGCCTTCGGTGATGGGAGCCCCGCTCGCGTCAAACATGGGGGCGGGAGGCTCCGGGGGTGCAGGCTGCTCCACCACGGCCGGTCGGATCTTAGTCTCATCCCATGCCGGTTGACTGCCCGCAGCGGCTTCCTTCGCCACGCGGAAACCTCCCTCGGTCTCCTCGACCACCTTGCCGGGAGCATCCGGGACGTTCTTCAGTTCAAACGTCTCCACGCTGTCATTCGTCTTCTCCTCCCCCTTCTTATTGAGGTCCAGGAGAATAGTCACCGTGTAGTAGAGCGCATACGCCGTGGTCAGGCATATGGCAAAGGTCCCAAACGCACTCATTTTATGGATCCAGTATTAATTTGCCCATTCAAACATCTGCCGAAAAGTTGTTCGGTCATGTGCCGAAATCGGCCATTCCCGGGCTTTTTCCGGAAGTCAAATTAAGCTCTGGAACAGCAAATCAAAGGGACGGGATAGGTTTTCAGTCATTTTTGACGCAAAAAAGACCAATATTTCTAAAATGGTA
>CACZEU010000152.1 GCA_902780175.1 uncultured Bacteroidia bacterium | reverse complement strand
TTTTACTGACGCGACGATGCACCATCTGGGGACGCTGCTGGGCTTTCCCTTTACGGGAGCGGGATCAGCCTTGAAACAGATGATTGTCATGTCCATGGACGGGATGGCTCTTTCCGGAACGTTCACCTTGGAAAAGGATGCGGCCGGCTCTTTCACCGGTGCCTTTGCGTCCAGGGAAGGTGCCTCTACCGCCACACTTGATTTCCCCTCCGGCGGACTTGCTTTGGGCACAGATCCCGTCACCGTATGGATTTCGGTCCCCGCGGGGACCTATCCCAGCGGCTTCGTCACCCTTGTGGTGGATAACAGTGACAATGCCATGATGCTGTCTTTCCTCTCCAAGGAAACGTCTTCGCATATGTTGCAGCCTGGTCAGGCCCTCCTTTTCCCGGCAACGGCATATAACCCGGGAGCCGGACTCTTCCTGATTGATGAGCCGGAAGACCTGGTCCTTCTGAGCCAGGAGCCGACCTTACATCCGGAAGTGCTGATGGTAAAGAATGTGGATATGTCCCAGGTGAAGGGCTGGACGCCGATCGAAGGTTTCAACGGTCTTTTCAACGGAGCGGGCCATGTCATTAGCGGGCTGGACAAGGCGGTCTTCGGAACACTGGAGGGAGAAGTCCGGAATCTTCAAGTAGAGGCTGACATTTCTTCGACCGCTGTTATGACGGCCGGAATCGCCCACGAGATTGCCTCCGGGGCCCAAGTGTCCTCCAGCCGTGTCAGCGGGCAGATTGCTTATTCCGGGAAAAACGACCAGGATGTCTATTTGGGAGGCATTGCCGCCAAATGCTTCGGGACGGTCCGGGCTTCTTCGGTAAATGTGAATCTGACGGTCGCTTCCTCCTCCACTTTTACCGCTTTGTATGCAGGTGGTATCGCCGGATCGCTGGAGTCGGATAAGGACGTTTCCGTCAGTGGCTTGCATACCGGCGAAGAATCCTCCATGACCCTTGCCTATCCCAAGTCCGGGGCACCGCAACTCAAGGCCGGAGGACTGTATGGACAGATAAAAGCGCCGAATATCACGGTCTCCGACTGCTCCAGTAATACAGACATAAGCATTACAGTCGCCTCCGGTGCGTCTTCCAGCAAGATGCTGGTCGGCGGAATTGTCGGACATGCGCATTCGGAGGCAAATGCACGGGTCTGCTTCTCCGATTGCCAGAACAAGGGAAGCATTTCTGCCGAAGGGAAGGGTGCGATCGGAGAAAACAGCGTCATTGCCAGGCCTTCTTCCATGGGCGGAATTGTCGGAAAGTGCCAGATAAGCGGGAGTGATGACAGCTCTGAAGCCGTTTTTGACGGCTGCGTGAATGACGGGGACCTGTCATTGAATTCGGCGACAGGATCGACCAGTGTATATGCTAAGATTACTTATCTTGCCGGTATCTGCGGCGACGCCATCGCCGGCCATATTACAGACACAGGGTGTGTTAACAACGGCAATATCACGGTGTCGGGATATACGGACAGAATCGCCATCGCCGGGCACCTGGGCATCATATGGAGGGTAGAAGGCAGCAAGACGGTCCTTGCACTGAGCGGTAAGGGCGACGTCCCGGTGAATACGGGACAGATGGTGTATAAAGATGAGACCAAGTGCATGAAGCATCCGGTGGGGGGAGGTGTGGTCGGTCAGATTATGGCCCAGGAAGCGGTTCCGCTTGAATTCAGTATAAAGGATTGCTCCAACAGCGGAATGATCGACAGGAGTTCTCCCCCCAGCGCTTCCTTTACCATCGCAGCAGACCATGAGGCTTCTGCCGGCGGTATTCTGGGAAACATCGGTTTTGTCTCCTCGACGCCCAATTATTCATTTGTCTCCGGTACGGTAGAGAATTGTTCCAACACGGCGCAGATCACCATCAATGCCTATGCCGGTGAGACGACCATCCTGGAGAAGACCACCAATCAGAGTTTTCTGGGAGGGATTGTAGGCTTCAGCTATGCCAGAGGCGGCCTGGTGACCATCAAGGACTGCCGTAACAGCGGATATATGCGGATTACTGCGGGCAATGCCGGCGGAATCCTGGGCCGCATCCAGGGCAATACGGTTGTTACCGGAAGCAAAACCGATACGGATGTAACTTATACCCGCAACAGCGGGAGGGTAGGAGAGTTCGACCTCTCCTTGCCGACATCCTATGTCAGTACGGGCTACAGCATTACCGGCGGCATTGTGGGCGCCATGATTTTCGACGACCCTGACGATGTTTCCAAAATTGAGTATTGCCATAATGCGGGTGATATCTCCGGCTGTCACCGCAAGAGCGACGGCGCCGGTACCATCACCCGGCCTACCGTGGGCGGCATTATCGGACAGTATGACGCTGGCAGGAGCTATGCGGCGGTGCGTTACTGCAAGAACTCCGGTCATGTTCGCTCGTACAGGGCGGCAAGTTCCAGCTCTACCTGGCAGTACTCCGGAATGATATCCGGTTCTTATCCCGAGGATGAAACCACTGCCGGGAGATATGCCATCGTACGCGATTGCGGAGTGGGAGGTGTCATCTCCAGGGCCAGTTGGATTGTCCCGACTGATGCCGAAGGAGAATATCCTTTCCACGATTACATCTATTGTTTCCTGATTCTGACCGGCAACGATAAATATCCGCCGACAACGCCGGAAGGGACCGGCTTTGCAGAGGGATGCGTTGTCTGGGATGGAATCAGCAAATTACCTTGGGAGGAATAGGCTATGAAGAAGATTCTGTTTATCATATCCTGCCTGGCTGCTTTGTCGGCCTGTTCCAAAAATGGGGTCAACGGCCGTGAACC
>CACZEU010000151.1 GCA_902780175.1 uncultured Bacteroidia bacterium | reverse complement strand
TCGATGGTCAGATCAGGAACATAGATTTCCAGCTGGTCGCAGGCCTGGTAGTCGGCATTCGTCGGGTCGAAAGTGAACTTGGCGTTCAGGACCACGTAGTTCTCTGCCTGGTAATCCTTGAAGGTTATCTGGCCGGCACCGAAGTTATTTCCAATACTGTTGAACATAGTCGTTGCGAAAGGGGATTAGTAGATGATGCCGGAGCCGAAGCATTCCGTAGGTTTCACGTAGTAGCCGCCTCGATGGGCGAAAGTCATCTCTGCTTTGCCGCCGTAGTTGCGGATATAGACCAGGTAGGACTGCGGGATAATCTTGCCGTCAGCGCCGTTTCCGCGGCCCAGGCAGATGCCGGTACCGATGACGTCTGCAGGAAGCTGGCGGTCCAGATAAACCTCGGAAGAAGCGACGTTGCTATGGCCCAAGCACATTGCGTTGAACTCCGCCACGGGAACGCCGGTGGAAAAGTCCACATCCAGCGAAGAGACGTGGCTTTCCTCGTTCGGGTCAAGGTCATCCATCGTAGCACGGACACGCTGCCCGGACGGGCTTTCTCCGGTCACTATGGCCACGTCCTGGAGTATCTGGCCGGCGAAACCGGTAGCCGTGTCCATCCAGTAGGATTCGACGAAGACCTTCTGGCCGGGAACGGGCTCCACGCCAATGGTCTTGAAGTACAGCTTGGTCACGTCCGCCTGGCCCCAGTCGTCCTCCATGCCGGGAGAGACGATGACAGTCTTGCTCCAGCCGTTGGAGATGCCGACACTCTGGGTGCCGGACATCTTCACGACCAGCTTGTAAGGGGAGGGGGCGTGCTTGATACCGTTGATGGCGATGAATTCGGGAGTAACGACAGCCTCGTCGTAAACCACAATCGGAATAGTTCCGTGATAGGAAGGCGCATCCCTGAGGATGGGCTCTCCTGCCATGACACGATTGGAGTTGAGACGGACGAAAGCGTTGTGGCCGGTCATCTCTGCGGCAGAGCCGATGGAGGACGCAGCCTTCATATGAGATGCCAAGACCTCCCAGGCTTGCATTTGGGAATCAGAGAGCTGCTTATACTCCCGGGAGATCTTGGACAACTGATTTCGTGTGGTAGCCTGGGCCGGCGTGACGACCTTGCTCTGGAAGGCCCGGACGGAGAGGATATTGCGCCCGTTTACGTTCCTCGCGGTGACATCCTTCGCGGTGCCGGCGAAGTCGTTGAACGCTATGGAAGGCTTTGCTATCATAATCTTCTTATGGGTAGCAGCCTCTGATTCCGATACAAATATACAAAAAGTTTTCTAATTATTCAAATACAAATAATTAGATATGATTGTATAAAGTATTACTTTAGGTAAATTTACAGCTCCATCAGGAAGGATTTCTTCCGGAAAATGTTGCGGTAGCCGGTCTCGGCATCAATCAGAAAGTAGCGCATATGCACCTGATACGTCCGGAGGTCAAGGTCCCAGATGTTCTTGTATCCAGGCACCCTGACTTCGACGATGCAGTCACGGCCGGTGCAGTTCTCCTCGGCTACGAAGGAGCGGAGATACCCGGGTCTCCGTCCAGATCCGGGCGTCGTGAGCTGGATGCGGACGGCGACACGGTACCGGGAAGGGACGGCATTTCGTTCGAGCTGCGTTCGCAGTTTGATGCTGAGATCCTTTCCGCCGATTACACTGGCCGAGGAATAGTCAACCGTAAAGACCGGGAGTTCCTCGAAGGCCCTGGGAGAAGGCACGTGTTCGTGCCCCAGCTGTGCGAAGCCGTGGTAAGCCGAAACGAAGAGATTGTGGCCGGTGATGTGATGGTCCTTCCGGAAGGGAGGACGATGACTGCAGACCGTCAGCGAGAGCATGTTCCACTGCTCCTGGACAAGAGGGGAGAGCGACCTCCACGCCTGCAGCGCACGAAGATGCACGGACTGCGCTTCCAGCTGGCCCAGGGTACCCGGAAACTCCGGATGCGCACGCTTCTTCCAGTAGCAGACGCCGTTCCTGTGGTAGAACGTGACATCACCCACTGAAGACCAGCAGTCGGAGAAACGGATATTGGGGTTATACCTGGGCATATGATGCAGTATATGGATGGGGCAGGGGCCGCGCCTTGAACTCTTGAACAAAGAGGTAGCTCAGAGGGGCCACGCAACTACGCCTGGCGGAAGTCGAACCAGCCTGCGGCAAAGTCCTCAATGCGGTCGATGTCCGGCTCCATCTTGCCGGCCTCGTCCTTGCGGATGAATTCGCTCACCTGCTTGCACTCGCCGGGATACTCCTTGCCTTTCTCGCCGAGGACCACGGTGTCGGATTCAGCCTCCACCCACAGATTTGGTTCGTCTTCCCAATAGTCGATTTCGTCAATGTACTCCCACACCTTGTCGATGATGTGGTCCACCAGGATTCTCCAGTTATGCAGTTGTGTTCTCATATCAATATGTCTTTAATTCAGTATACAAGATACGAAAAAATCGCGACATTAACAAATTTATATTCAATGGATTAGGCATATTTTCACCACCTCTGGCACCATCCGGATCAGGAGCACCCGCAGCGGCGGAAGCCGCTGCTTCCTTTGTGTATATTTATAGGCTTGGGCGTGAGATGCCTGGTTGGCCTTGGTTGCTGGGAGTCTCTAAGACGGGACGGTGGAGCGGGTGCCGGCGTTCGGTCGTATGCTGCCCTTGATGCGGGGAGCCCGGCTTAGAGTCTCCCAGTGACCAAGGGCGCGGAACGAAGTGGAGCGTGGCCGGGGAGGCGGTCTGGTACGGTGGGGATGGCGGGCTTTGGCGGTGCAAGGGCTGGGAGACCTCAGGCTCCCAGACCCCGACAAAGACCGGCATTGTGCGGTAGGCAGACGGCCTCACCGGCCTGAGCCGGAACGGCTCACTTGCCCGATCGAGGTACTACGTTCGCGGCAGCGTATGCTGCCTTGCACTGACCTCCCGGCGCAGTCTGTGGCGGACTTGTTCCGACACTGTCTGCGCCAGCAGCCGGAACGGCTGCCTCCTGGACGCCCGGAACACTTCCGGCGGGGTTCACCCCGGCGGAGGTGTGGAGGAATAGCGGCCAGGTATAACCACGGCGAAGCCGTACCGAGGAGCGGGAACGGAGGAAGTGAGCTGGCTCGCTTGCGGGACAGCTGACTTCCGGAGAGGGAGCGACCCAGCAGCGGAGCTGCGTAAGGCGGCAGGATGCCCTTAGCATTGCACTGACGGTCTTCGGGGCGGCACTTTGCGCCCTCGAACACCTGCTGCACTAAATATCGAAGAAAGGAGCGGATGCAGTGGTCTCCGGAGCCTGCGGAGGAGACGACTGCGGGAGCGGGGCCGGCAAAGCACAGACGGTCCTACGAAGACGCGCAAAGTGCGGAGTGAGCGACGGAGGGGAGGGGTGGTCCCCTCCCTGAGCGAACTCCTCTCCTGCCGCCGCCTCGCCCGGGAGTTCGGAGGTAGGACACTCGCAACTCACTGACGGAGCGTACTTAACATAATCCGGATTGTGTAATCTGACGCCCTGTAGGACAGTTCTGCGGGCTCCGGGAGTATGTTATACCGACGCCGCTGATGCGGGGCACTTACGGTGTCGGCGGCTGTTACACAATCCCGATGGGATTATGTTAATGTACGCGGATTCGGGGCACCGATGCTCGCGCTGGCACTACGGCTCCCGGGCGATTATGGCCCCTGGGGGCGGTGGGGGATAAATCAGCAAGAGTCTGTGGCCGGCTTGTCCGGTCACAGTCTCTTGACCTTATTCCCTTTTATCGCGCGTAGCGCGGGCGCGGAACGTCCGCAAGTCTCTGACCGGAGCGCTCGGCGCGGAGGGAAGAGTCTTGCAGTGGAGCTGCCATAAGTGGAGTTCG
>CACZEU010000150.1 GCA_902780175.1 uncultured Bacteroidia bacterium | reverse complement strand
GGCGAGTTCGGCGAGACGGACCGGGAGCACTTTGCGGGCTTCCCGGCGCAGCGCCTCGGTCTCCTCCGTCTCAGCGAGTTTGCGCCGCGGCCTGCGGACACGCCGTATCCTCCAGATTATCATAGTACAAAGTTAGCAAAAAACGGCTTTCCGCGAAACTGCCTGCAAGGGTTTCCGTGAACGGGCACGATTTTTTTTATTTTTCTTTGAAAATGCATAATTATTCGTACCTTTGTGGTTAATCACTAATAACCGAAAGCATGACCAACAGCCGCCTTACGACACTGCTAATTTGCTTATTATCAATTATTTGCATCACTTCTTGCCGCTCCGGGAAGGGGGAGTTCGACGCATTGTACGAGAACCTACCTTTCGAGATGGAAATGGTGTCCAGACCGGCCATTCCTGCCCTTGAAGCCAACATTCTGGACTTTGGCGGGAACGGGAACGGAGTGGTTCTCAACACCCAGGCATTCGAAGACGCAATCAATTGGTTATCAGAGCGTGGCGGCGGTCATCTCATAGTTCCGGAGGGTATCTGGAAGACCGGTCCGATAGAGCTCAAGAGCAACATCGACCTGCACATAAAGCACGAAGGAATAATCGTCTTCGATCCTTCCCGCGACCTCTATCCGGTCATCCGCACCTCATTCGAGGGGCTTGACACCAGGCGCTGCGAATCCCCCATCCACGCCGACGGGGCGCACGACATCTCCATCACCGGAGGCGGCACCATCGACGGCAGCGGCTACGACTGGCGCGCCGTGAAGAAGACCAAGATGAACGCCGACCAGTGGAAGGCGAAGCTCAAGTGCGGCGGATACCTCAGCGAAGACGGCATGACCTGGTATCCGGACGAGGGCTACGCGATCGCCCTCGCCACCGCCAACATGAACGACCCCGACCCCAGCCTCCCGGACAGCCTCATCAAGAGCTTCCTCCGCCCGGTGATGGTCAGCATCAGGAACTGCCGCAACGTCCTCCTCGAGGACTGCCTCTTCCAGAACTCGCCGGCCTGGAACATCCATCCGCTGATGTGCGAGAACCTGATCATCAAGAACATAACCGTCCGCAACCCGGAGTATTCCCAGAACGGCGACGGCATAGACATAGAATCCTGCACCAACACCGTGCTCGTGGGTTCCACCTTCGACTGCGGTGACGACGGCATCTGCATCAAGTCCGGCAAGGACGCCGACGGCCGCAGGCGCGGGATCCCCACCAGGAACCTCATCGTGGACGGCTGCACGGTCTATCACGGCCACGGCGGATTCGTCGTCGGCTCCGAGATGAGCGGCGGCGTGCAGAACGTGAAGGTGTCCAACTGCCGTTTCCTCGGCACCGACGTGGGCCTGCGCTTCAAGAGCAAGAGGGGCCGCGGCGGAGTCGTGGAAGGCATCTGGATAGACAACGTATATATGACCGACATAGTCACCGAAGCCCTGCTCTTCGACCTGTTCTACATGGGCAAGTCGGCGGTGGAGGCGGCAGGTGAAGACGGAAACGTCACGGAACCGGCATTCCCGGTTCCGTCCATAATCACGCCAGAGACTCGCTATACAGCAGCTGCAGCAGCCTTCGCACGCGCCTGCCTGAAGCACTCGAACATTTCGTCCCAGTTCTTGACGAGCACGTCAATCAATTCCGGCTGGAACTGCGCTCCGCTCTGCTTGATGAACTCTTCCTTGACCTTCTCTTCGGGCCAGGCGGGCTTGTAGCAGCGCGGGCTCGACAGAGCGTCCAAGACGTCGGCAACGGCGCAGATACGGCCTGCCAGGGGGATTTCCTCGCCCTTGAGGCCACGCGGGTAGCCCTTGCCGTCCCAGCGTTCGTGGTGCGAGCCCGCAAGCGTGGCCGCAAAGCGCAGAAGATCGCGCTTGGACTTAAGGAGGATCTCCTCGCCCTTGATGGCGTGGGACTTCATCACCTCGTATTCCTCGTCGGTAAAACGGCCCGGCTTGTTCAGGATAGCGTCGGGAATGCCCACCTTGCCCAAATCGTGCATCGGGGCAGCAAGGCGAATGCGCTGCGCCTCGACATCGGAAAGCCCGTAGTACAGCGCCAGCTTGTAAGAGATTTCGGCCACGCGCTGGATATGGTCACCCGTTTCGCGGCTTCTGGATTCAGACACATCGCCCAGAATGTGTATCAGTTCTTCCTGCGTCGCTTCAAGTTCGTCCTTGGAATCCTCAACTTCCGAGGTCAGGCGAGCCGATTCGACAGTCTTTGCGGAGTACACAGCGGTAAGCGAGAGTCGTTCCAGGTCCTGGTTCGAGAAAACCTTCTCTTCGCCCTGCTTGTTTATCGCCTGGAACACGCCCATCACCTTTCCCTGCGAGTCGAACAGGGGCACGGTCATCACCGACGTGGTGCGGTAATGGGTCTTTTCGTCGCTCCTGTGGTCGAACCTCGGGTCAAGGTAGGCATCGGGAATGAGCAACGGTTGCCCGTTCGTCACGGACCAGCCCACGAAGCCTGCCGCGATCGGAATGCGAAGCTCGCTCACCCCATGAGCGACCTTCGTCCACAGTTCCCCATGTTCCTCGTCGGTAAGCCACAGGGAGCAGCGGTCCGCCTGGACAAGGGAACGACCCATGTCGGCCATAAGCACGAGCAGGTTGTCCATCTTCCTTTCCGCAGCGATTTTCGGCATGTAGGAGAACAGGAGGTCAAGGACCCGCTTGTTCTCCACCACAGTATTTTCTGCTATTGTCTCCATATTGAAAAATTTAGTTAATATTCATTCGCGCCGCAGACAATCACCTAAATTCCATTGACGAAATGGCGTGAGTTTTTTATTGTTGGCGTTGAATCCGGAGGAATAGGCTAATTGGTAAGTCAGCG
>CACZEU010000149.1:2544-5409 GCA_902780175.1 uncultured Bacteroidia bacterium | reverse complement strand
ATGGTGCGGCTTATGCTCTCGCGCAGCGAGTTGTATTCCCGGTTTTTGATGGGCGACACGGTTCCGTAGGCATCCGAGTAGTAGGTCACAAGGTCATGGAAAGTGTGCGTTTCGCTCTGGGTGATGCGCGGAGCGAGGGTGCCTTCAAGGGTGAGCCATTTCCAGGGCTTGTAGCTCAGGGCCAGTGCTCCGGCCAGGCGGAAGGCCTCGCTGGTTACCTGTCCGCCCACGCCCAGGTCCATCATGGGCAGGGGGTTGACCGTACCGCCGGTGAACGGGGCGTAGGTGCCGTTAGACCATTCTGCCAGGAACAGAGGGTCGCGGGCGTTCATCATGTTGAAGAAGCCGCTCTGGTTGGGGTGATAGTGCCGCAGGCCGTAACTTCCGGACAGGTCGAAGCGCATGCCGACCTTGTCGTTGATCTCTACGTTCATGTTGTTGCGGAAGTTGTAGCGCTTGAAGTCGGCGCTCTTGACTATGCCCCTCTGGTCGAGGTAGCCGAGGCTGGTGAGGGTGCGTATCTTGCCAGAAGTGGCGCTCAGGCTCAAGTTGTGCTGATGCATCAGGCCGCTGCCGTTCAGGGCGTGCTGCTTCCAGTTGACGATGGGGTAGTTGTCGGGATCCAGCCAGTTGTTCTTGAGGTAGTTGTTTATGTACTCGTCGGTGTAGATGGAAGTTCCGCCGTCGTTCTCGGTGGCCTCGCGGTTGAGTATCATGTAGTCGATGGGGCCCACGGTGTCGGGCGTGGTGGTAGGTGTCTGCCAGCCCACGTAACCGCGGTAGCTAACGCTGGACTTGCCTTTCTCGGCGCGCTTGGTGGTGATGAGGATGACGCCGTTGGCTGCACGGGAGCCGTAGATTGCCGAGGAGGCCGCATCCTTGAGCACGGAGATTTTGTCTATCTGCGTAGCGTCCACCGAGTTGATGCTTCCCTCGATGCCGTCGATGAGCACCAGCGGGGCCGCACTGCTGCCGCCGAAGGTGCCGATACCGCGGATGCGGATGTTGCCCGTGTCGGCGCCGGGACCGCCGCCGTTGGTGGTGACGGTGACTCCGGGAATGCTGCCCTGGAGCGCGGTGGAAGCCTGCGTAATGGGCTTGTTGTCAAGCACGTCGGAGGAAATTGCGCCCACGGCTCCGGTAAGGTTGACCTTTTTCTGGGTGCCGTAGCCGACCACCACCACGTCGTCCAGGAATTCGGAGTCGGTCTGAAGGTTGACGGTGTACTGGCTCTTCTTGCCCACGGTGAATTCCTGGTCCGAAAAGCCCAGGAACGAGGCCACCAGCACGTCGCCTTCCCTGGCGGGAATGGTAAAGTTGCCGGAGTTGTCGGTTACTGTACCCGTATTCGTGCCCTTGATGAATACCGAGGCTCCCGGAAGGGGCTCGCCCTCGGGATCCAGCACGCGGCCCGTCACTTGAGGCTTGCCCTGCGGCTGCCCTGCCTGAGGCGTGGTTCCTATGTTGCTGAGTACGATGTTGCCCTCTATGATGGAGGCTCGTACGTCGGTTCCGCGGAACACTTCTTCCAGGATGGCCAGGACGTCTTTGTCGCGGGCGTTGATGGTAACGCGCCTTGACTTGTCGAACGCGGCGTCATTGTAGAAGAATGTGTATCCGCTTTGTTGCTCGATTGTCTTGAGCACGGCCGACACGGTCTGGCTGTCGGCGTTGACGGAGATCCTGCGCGTCTGCGCTCCCAGTTGCAGGGTGGCTGCAAGGAGAAGCGTCGCGAGTGCGATTCCCGTCGGAATTCTGTGGATTCTTCCCATAGTGTTATTAGTATACGATTATGACTTGACGGCCCGAAACATTTTCGGAGTCCGTACCCTTTAAATCTGAATCGAAGTGGATATTGGTGGTCCGCTTGAAATGCTCTAGCACCACTTCCAGTGTCTGGCCGCTGAAGGTTCCTGTGTAGCGGTTGTCCAGAAGAGACTCGTTGCGCACGAGGAACTCTACGTTGAAGCGGTTGCCTATGGCCCTGAGAGCCTCCTCGAGGCTGGTGTTGTCCAGTACTGTCTTGCCGTCTTTCCAGGCGGTTACCCCGGCTCCGTCGGCCTGGCGGCGGGTGAGCCGGCCGGTCTCGGCGCTGAAGGTGCACTGCTGTCCCGGGGACATCGCCACGGTGCGCTCGCGGCCGTCAGGGGCAGGGACATGGAGGATGACAGAGCCGGAAAGCAGGGTTGCCCGCACCTCCGAATACTTGTCCGAATAGGCCTCGACATCGAACTCTGTGCCGGTTACTTCCACCTTGGCGGACCCTGCGTGCACGAAGAATTTGCGTCCGGGGTCTTTTGCCACCTCGAAATACCCCTCACCTTCGAGGGTGACCTCCCTTGTTCGGCCGAAGCGCGAAGGATAGCTGAGAGTGGAGTTGGAATTGAGCCACACTCGGCTACCGTCCGGAAGTGTGGTTTGGGCGGTCATGCCGGTGGTGGAGCGGAGTTCCACCTGGGACGTCCCGCGACCGCTGGACAGCTGGATCGCCATCCAGACCGAAACAATCAGCAGTGGAATGCTGCAGACGGCGGCAAACACAGTGGCAAAGCGCAGGGCTTTGCGGCCGTTGTCGCGTAGGAATCCGGCATGGAGCCTTTTCAGGGCATTCTCTGTGTCGGCGCTGTCGATTGCTTCCATCCTGGAACCGAGGTGCTCCAGGCGCATATATTGCTGGGCTTTGATGCGATTGGCGGAACTTTGGCAAATCCACTCGTCGATTTGCCTGCCCTGGTCGGCAGAGACGTTCCCGCTTGCATATTCGGGCAGCAAGGCCTCGATTTCTTTTTCGCTTAACATACTATATAGACAGCCAAGCGGGATTATTCCCTAAATAATTTTATTATATTTGTGACGAAGACCACA
>CACZEU010000149.1:0-2474 GCA_902780175.1 uncultured Bacteroidia bacterium | reverse complement strand
GGAGACCGCGGAGCCTTTGACAGGCTGTTCCGCAGGTGGTATCCGACGCTGCTTGCCTATGCTTGTCACTATCTGCCCCGGGAAGATGCCGAAGACGTGGTCCAGGATGTAATGTCTTCGTTGTGGACCAATTCGGGAAACATCGTTATCAAGGGAGAAACAGGTCCCTACCTGCATGCTGCCGTGCGGAACCGTTGCCTGAACTGTCTGGAGCATTCAGTCGTCGACAAACGCTACCATTCCTCTGTGCGTCAGTCCGTTATCGATGCTGTCAGCATTGAGGACCAGACTTCCGTGCGCGAACTTAGTTCACTTCTGTCCGATGCGCTCGAGGCTCTGCCGCCCGAGCAGCGGGAGGCCTTCCGCAAGAGCCGTTCCGAGGGACTCAAATACAATCAGATAGCTGCCGAGAGCAAAGTGTCGGTGAAGACTGTCGAGTATCGTATCTCTCAGGCGCTCAGAAAGTTGCGTTTTGCCCTCGCGGACTACTTGCACAAGTAGGGGCCGAATATTGCCTTAACCCTGTACTCCAGGTCGGAGTCGTCCAGCACATACACGTAGAATGCGTCGCCTCCGGGCAGTATGCGCAGCACCACATGCCCCTGGGTTGCGGAGAATTTGCCTACGTTCACTCCCTCGCCGGTCAGGGTTTCCACATTGCTCTGCGCCAGGTTGGTGGTGAAAATCTTGACGGACGGGCTGGCGGCAAGCACCCGCTTGATCGTGGCGGGGTTGGGCTGGACGTCCTGCCATACGCCGGCCACGTAGACATCCGGCTTCAGCACTCCCAGAAGCTCGGCGCTGTTGGTGTTCTTGGTGCTGTGGTGGCTTGCCTTCATGGCTTCCACCTTCTTCATGACCTTGGAGATGGGGAGTTCGATGTCTTTCCAGGCATAGGTGCTCTTGCCGCTGAACTGGATGTCGCCTCCCGAGAACCAGTCGAACTTGCCGTAGCTGAGGTGGAAAACGCAGGAGTAGATGTTCTCGTTGATGGCCCACTCGTCGATGTTTGCAAGGCACTGGGCCGTAGAAGGTACGTAGGAAGTGTTCACCCCGGTGCCGGAGCCTGTCCAGATGTCGCCTCCGGCGGCAATGCCGCGCACGCTGAACCCGGAATATTTTGATGGTGAGTGCTTTAGTACGATCTGGTCGGTATGCCCTATGGCCAGTTTCTCGCGCACTGTTCCGTGGTTGGCGGCGCTCCATGCCAGGAAGTTGGTGTAGTTGAGGTACAATTTCTGGCTGTTCTCGTCGAGGTAGTCGCCGGAAGGGCGGTTGCCCCAGTCGCCCCGGTCGATGACCTTGTCGATGGGGATTGACATGCCCACGTCGGAAAGGCCGTTGACCACGAAACCGCCGGCGGCAAGGTTGACCGTGCCCACCGGAGTGCCGCTGCTGTTGACCGGCTGCCAGTGGAATTTGGAATACTTGTCCCTCCAGGCACCGATGTGGTCACCGTGGTAGTGCGAGGCCATGAAGTAGTCGAGCCGGCCACCGGCGACAACCGGGGCGAAATGGCGTATGTAGTTGACTATCACTTGCCCGCAGCTTATCGCCACGCTGGGTTTTGAGGCAATGCCGGAGTCGTATCCGTACTCGCTCTGGGGGCCTCCTGCAGCATCTACCAGCATGGTGGTGCCGTCAGGGAAGATGTAATAGAACGCCTCGCCCCGTCCGCCGTTGATACCGTGGATGTCAAGGTATCCGGGCTGCCAGTGGGGGAGCGTCTGCCCTTCGACTGCCGCAGTAGGTGGCGTAAAGTCGACCTCCAGGGCCTCCATGCGCTTGATGCTGCTCCTTTTGACGGTCAGGGGCTTGGCGCTGGAAAATACGCAGCTGCCACCGTCGGAGGAAGCAACTGTCACAGTGAATCCTTTTTCGAAGGTCATGGGCGGCAGTGCGAACCAGAATTCCGCGGCTTTGTCTGCGGTGGCCCCCGGGCTCACCGGAGGATTGCAATCCAGCCTGACAGACCTGGATCCGCCGGACAGGATCTGTACGGAGGGCAGGCCGTCGGCCCAGCGGATCTGGGCCTCTCCTGCAAGCAGCTCGCCTCCGTTACCCTCGAGAGTGACGGAACTGACGGCTCCGGCTGATCCGTAAAACCTGAACACCAGGGCGCCGCAGGTATTCCTGAAGCCCAGAGAAGACGTTTCGGAACGTGCCGCCATGAGGCCCGCGCCGGGGCCGAAGGAGCCGGAGGCATAGCTCTGGACAGGCTGCAGCGTGGCTGCGACGCTGCCGTCGAAGTTTACGGAATTGGCCTCGGAATGAGGATAGACGGCGGTGTAGGGGCCATCGCCGGCGGAGCCGTCCGACAGGCGTTCAAGCCTTCCGGACACGTCTCCATCCGTTCCGGCGAAGCTGTATTCTGCGTTTGAGCCGGCGGAGTCGAATATGCTTACCCTGTCGCCGGCGTGCCAGCACAGGTGGAACTGAGCGTCGACATATGTCTTGCCTTCTTGCTCTATGGC
>CACZEU010000148.1 GCA_902780175.1 uncultured Bacteroidia bacterium | reverse complement strand
ACGATGAAGTCATTCCTCGGCATGCCTATCCTGGCACCGACGGTTGGCGAGAAATAGACGCCGTTGTTGTTGAATGCCCATCCAAGATCGACGTTCCAGTAAGGAACGGCCATACGTGATTCCTGCGAGATGATGTTGCCGCGCAAGTCAACATACACGGGAAGGCCGAAGCCGCTGATCTGGTCGAAACGGGGCGAGATGCCCAGACCGAACCTGAAGAACTCTCCAGTGCGATAGCCGGCGATAAGGTCGGCTGCCGCCCAGATGCCCCTGGCGCCGCCAAAGCCGATGGCGGGGGTGAACTGCGCTGCAAACCAAAGGCCCTGGTCCTGGCTCGGGAAATCGATGTACCTGGCCCGGTTGGGCTCCTCGGGAAGCTTGTAACCGGTATGATTCTGCGCCAGCGCGGGAATCATCATGAGCCCGAAGGCAAGAATTGCGATCAGCTTTTTCATAACAGTCCGTCAGCTTTGAGTCTTGCACGCAACTGGGGGACGAGGACACGTACGGTCACTCCGACGGTGACGTCGCGGAAATTGCGCTTGGCCACCTTCGTGGAGCCGGCCCTCTTGTCTTCCATGCTTATGTACTTGAGGAATTCACCCCTGTCCATAAAGAAGATGTCGAAGTAGTCCTGGTAACGCTCGCGGGCGTTGACTTCCGTCATTATGGGACGCATTGTGTAGTCGGTGTTGCCTTTGGCCACACCGCGGAACAGGACGTCATAGACGGCCTGCTTCTTGGCCTGTTCGAGGGCGTCGGTGCGGTTGCGGCCGGTGCCCCATACGCGGAGCGTGAGGCTGCCGTCCATCTCCTTGCCGATACATTCGGTTTCCTGGGCGTAGGCCCCTGCAGTGAGGAGCAGAGCCAGAGCGGCGAAAATTAACTTTTTCATATTCTTATCACCACCAGCCGAAGCTGTTCATATTATAATAGTTGACAGGACGCTTGGCCATCGCCTTGCCGACTTCGGCCATTGCGCTTATGCGGGCCTTCTCCAGGCTTACGGAAGCGTCGAACTGCTTCATTGCGAAATTCCACTCGCGGTTGTCGAGCTCGCGTACGCGCTTGGCGATGGTCTCGGAAAGGGACATCGCCTGGGGCATTACGGATGACAGGGGATGGATCTGTGAGAGGTAGGAAGCGGCCTCGTTGGCACCGGCCCAGCCCTGGTTGGCGTTCCAGACGTGGGTGGCCATATTGAGGAGCTGTGCGCCCTCGATGTCGATCTTCTGCTGGAAGATCTGCTCGGCGGCGCGCATGGCCTTGTCGAATGCATCCTTGCAGACGGTGGGGACGGTGAACAGCAGGGCAATGGCCTCGTCGTACTTGTCCTGGCCTGCGAGGGCGTTGGCTTCGCTGATGAGGAAGTCGATCTGGGTGTTGTACCACTCGATGATGCGGGTCTTGCCGGTCTCTATGAAGGCCTGGACCTCGGGGCCGTTGGTGCGGAGACCCCTGACGGCCTGCATGATGGCCTGGGTGTCATTGGCACCTGCACCCTTGATGGAGCCGAGCGGGCAGGTGGCATACAGTGTGCCGGTGGCCGCATCGCCTAAATAAAGGGTAGGGCTGAATGAGTAAGCCTGCATGGGGGGAGTGGTGGCCGTTACGTAATGGTCGAGTTCGACCATGTTGGCGGTGATGATGAAGCGGGGGTCGAAGCTGTCTCCGGCAAGGCCGTTCTTCGTGACGATCTGGGTGAGCTTGTTGAGCACAACGTTCGTCGCTGCGGGAGGTATGTTGCTGTTTTCCAAGATGACGGGGGTCAGCGCGATGCGGCCGGCGTCGTCCATCTTGCCCTGATTGTTCTGGGCAAATGCGGAAATGCACGCGGATGCTATGAGTATGGCGGCAAAAATCTTTTTCATATCACTTGCTGTTATTTGTCACCTACGGTAATCCAGACGTCGCCGAGGCCCCTCGGGGTGGCTCCGACCGGTACATTGAGCTGCTTGCGCAGGGCGCGGACCAGAGGCTTCACAAAGTCGTCGGCGTCGATGGCGACGTCGCGGCCCTTGCGGTTCTGGGCGTAGAGAGGGATGCGGACCTGGTTGAAACGCATCATGTTGGCAGAACTGGTGGTAGTGGTGAAACGGCCGCTGACAGTGTTGTCCTGGAACCATTCCTCCACCCACTCGGTGAGTTCATATTCTTCTCCGTTGATGGTGATTTCCTCATCGAAATCGAACGGGCAGCTGTCGTAACGGAGGATCGTGACGGAAATCTCGCGTCCGTTGGCGAACAGGTCGTCGAAATAGTGCTGCAGGCCGCTGAGGAAGTTGTCCTTGAAGCTGAGCACGCACTCCTCAAGCAGGGAAGTCAGGGGAGCGTTGGAATCCGAGCTGACGCCGGTGTTGCCGGAGATGATCTTGGAAGAATAGGCGTCGATGGCCTGGAGGTTGAAACTCACCTGCCTGCGGGGGCCGACACGGTGGATTTCATAGTCGAGGTCGAGGATGATGTCGGCCTTGGCGGTGCGGCGGAGCCTTTCCAGAGGGGTCTCGGAGAACTCACTGCCGGTCTTGCCGGTCATCATGGCCATTTCGGCGCTTTCTGTCTGTATCCTCTTGAGCTCCTGTTCGAGACTCTGGATAGGGAAGTCGTTCTTGGCCATGAAGTCGGCCATTGCGGAGACGAGGGTGCGGATGTCGGAGTTGTCCTTCATCGCACGGGAATAATCGGGGCTGGAAGTGACCGAGCCCATCGCTTCTACCTGCTGGACGTATCCGTTGCGCTCGCAGAAGGCGTCGGCCGGGACAACCATGATGGTGGGTTTCTTGGCCTGGGACCATTCGAGAACCTGGACGGCGAGCAGCAGGGCTGCGACAGTCAGTACTTTTTTCATATCCTAAAAACCGGTGCTAAG
>CACZEU010000147.1 GCA_902780175.1 uncultured Bacteroidia bacterium | reverse complement strand
TCGTCATTGATGATTACGGTAGGCTGGTTGCCTTCCATTACGGCTACGCACGAATTGGTGGTGCCGAGATCGATTCCGATAATTTTTCCCATATTCTTAATTCCTTTTCTTGTTTTACAATTCTGTCAGACCCTGCGGTCCGGCAAAAGAATCATCAAATCCTTTGCCAACCGCATAGTGGTGACAAATTGTCAGAAATCCTGATGGGAATGCGTCAGATTACATCATCCACGCGCTCATGTCTTCTCCAGCGGCGATGCCTTCCCGGATGCGGGTGGAGGAGATGTCTACTATCGGCGCGTCGATTATTTCGATCCTGTATATATGCTCCGCGTCCTCGAGCCCCACGGTGCCGGGCGTTTCGTGCTCGGCGGATGCGTCGAGGGTGTAGGGGGAGGGGAGTTCCAGCATCTTGCCGTACAGGAAACTGCGTATGGCTTCCACGTCGAAGCCGCTGCGGGGGTAAACCGCCACGCCGTATTCGGTGAGTATGCGGGGGGCGTCCCTCCAGCCGAGGAACGACTGGAGGTTGTCTGCACCGATGACGAGGGTGAATTCGTTGCCGGGTTCCCGCTGGCGGAGGGCGTCAAGGGTGCGGATGGTGTAATGCGGGGGATCCATCTTTAGCTCGATGTCGTCAACCCACACGCGGAGTTCTGGGTGACGGCGGACGGCGTCGATGGCCGCACGGTAGCGGCGTTCGGCCGTTAGCGCCTTTGACGGATCCTTGAAAGGGTTCTGCGGGGAGATGACCAGGTATACCCAGTCGAAGGCACAGCTGTGCGTCAGGTATTCCATTATGGCCTGATGCCCGATGTGCAGCGGGTCGAAAGAACCGGAATAGACGGCTATTCGCATGCGAGGAACTCGTCCACGACAGACTCCGCGAAGGCGAAGGTGTCCTCGAGTACGTCGTTGATAAGCTCCACGTCGAACTTGCCGCGGGCGTAGTCCAGTTCCCACTGGGCCTTGGCAAGGCGCTCGGTGATGGCTTCCTCGGTGTCGGTGCCCCTTTTGCGGAGGCGGTCCTCAAGGACCTCCATTGACGGAGGGACGATGAGCACCGAGCGCGCGGCGTCTCCGAAGTACTTCTTGAGGCTGACGCCGCCCTTGACGTCGACGTCGAAAAGGATGACCTTCCCGGCCGCCCAGATGCGCTCGACCTCGCTCTTGAGGGTGCCGTAGAAACGGCCCTCGTATACCTCTTCATATTCTACGAATGCGTCCTGTGCGATGAGTTCGCGGAAGCGGTCGGCGTCTATGAAATAATACTCCACGCCGTCCTTCTCCGTGCCCCTGGGGGGACGGGAGGTTGCGCTGACGGAGAATTCGAACTCGGGATACAGTTCCAGGAGGTGCCCTACGACCGTGCTCTTGCCGGCGCCGGAGGGGGCGGAGAATATGAAGACTTTTCCTTTCATCATTTATAGTGATTTCCGCGCTAAGTTACGAATTCTTTCGAGAAAAAATGCTATATTTGCACGATTTAACAGAACGTTAGTTTTCAGTAAATACATTATGAAAGTTTCTTTTAAAGATCTTGGCCTTGTAAACACCCGCGAGATGTTTGCCAAGGCAGTCAAAGGCGGTTACGCCATCCCTGCATTCAACTTCAACAACATGGAGCAGCTCCAGGCCATTATCCAGGCCGCAGCCGAGACCAAGTCTCCCGTCATCCTCCAGGTCAGCAAGGGTGCCCGCAACTACGCCAACCAGACTCTTCTCCGCTATATGGCACAGGGTGCCGTCGAGTACGCAAAGGAACTCGGATGGAAGAAGCCCCAGATCGTCCTCCACCTGGACCACGGCGACAGCTACGAGCTCTGCAAGAGCTGCGTTGATTTCGGTTTCTCTTCCGTCATGATCGACGCCTCCGCCCTCCCTTACGACGAGAATGTCAAGCTCACCCGCAAGGTAGTCAACTACGCCCACAAGCACGACGTCACCGTCGAGGCCGAACTCGGTGTCCTCGCCGGAGTAGAGGATGAGGTATCCTCCGCCGCCTCCCATTACACCAAGCCCGAAGAGGTCATCGACTTCGTCAAGAAGACCAAGTGCGACTCCCTCGCCATCTCCATCGGCACCAGCCACGGCGCATACAAGTTCACCCCCGAGCAGTGCACCCGCGACCCCAAGACCGGCAGGCTCGTACCTCCGCCCCTCGCATTCGACGTGCTCAAGGCCATCGAGAAGAAGCTCCCCGGTTTTCCCATCGTCCTCCACGGATCCAGCTCCGTCCCTCAGGAATATGTTGACATGTGCAACAAGTACGGCGGCAACCTCCCCAACGCCATCGGCATCCCCGAGGAGCAGCTCCGCAAGGCCGCCAAGAGCGCAGTCTGCAAGATCAACATCGACTCCGACAGCCGTCTGGCCATGACCGCAGCCATCCGCAAGCACTTAGTTGAGAATCCCAGCCACTTCGATCCCCGCCAGTATCTCAAGCCCGCACGCGAGGAGATGAAGAAGATGTACATCCACAAGATCGTGAATGTCCTCGGCTCCAACGGCAAGGCAAGATAATCCCTGCGATATATCAGATGAGGCTGGCCCCTGCGGTCAGCCTTTTTTATTTGAGGAAGACGAAGAATACCGCCAGCACCAGGCACACGAACGCCGCAAGGTGGTTCCAGTGGATGGCCTGCCCCTTGAAGACGAACATCACGATGATGGTGAAGACGGTAAGCGAGATGACCTCCTGTATCACCTTGAGCTGAAGGAGGTTGAACGGACCTCCGTTCCCCTGGAAGCCGATGCGGTTGGCGGGGACGGTGAGGAAATACTCGAAGAAAGCGATGCCCCAGGAAAAGAGGATGACGAGGATAAGCGGCCAGCCGGTGGAGATTTTCATCTCGCTGAGCTTGAGGTGGCCGTACC
>CACZEU010000146.1 GCA_902780175.1 uncultured Bacteroidia bacterium | reverse complement strand
TCCCCCATCTGCTCCGCCTGCACTCCTGGGCACCGGTATTCATAGACTTCGATGCCGTATCCAGCTTCAGCTTCGAGACCATCTCCTCAACAGCAGGGCTTGGAGCGACGGCCTTCTTCCAGAACGACCTGGGCACGGCCAGCGCCATAGCGGGTTACTCGGCAAGGAGGGAAAATGTAGACGATTCGCCGCAGTGGAACCATTCCTTCCACGGAAAATTCACCTACAGCGGCCTGTATCCGGTCATCGAGATCAGCGCGGACATCGGAGGGAACCTCGCCCGCAGATACATGTGCAACAGCATCCTGCACGACGGGCGCAAGACGCTCACCCTCCAGTCGAAAGAGACCGACACCCCGTCTGTAAGGACGCAGGCGTCGGTCTATATCCCGTGGGATTTCTCAAGGGCAGGATGGTACCGAGGTCTGGTCCCCCGCCTGGATGTCATCTATTCCAACGACATTGTCAACACCTCCGAGATCTTCCATGATCTGATCGACATGATAGGCGAGAAGCCCGGGCTTGTAAGGGTACCTGTCGGAGTGGGCCCTGGGCGGCGCGTGCCGCTGGTGCGCACCGCCGGCGCCCTGCGCGGCTATGCGGTGCTCGGCCGCGCCCGCTCCGCCATCTATCCGCGCTGGGGCATCGGCGCCGAGACCGGCGTCGGCATGCGCCCCGGGGCCACCGACATGTTCGCCCCCTCGGCATACGCGTATGTGTACGGATACATTCCGGGACTGATGGAAACTCACGGCACGAAGATCACCGCCGTCTATCAGACACGTTTCGACGGAAGGTTCCCGGATGGTATCGTGAACATCCTCCCGAGGGGCATGAGCGGCGTTTCCGGGCTTCAGTCCTTCCTGCTTTCAAGATATGTTTCACAGGCCAAGCTTACACTGGACTACGCCATGCCGCTTGTTCCCGTCGACTGGTCCGGCCTCGGCCCCGTGGCCTATGTCCGCAATTTCGAACTCACGCTCCACGCTGACGGATGCTTCCTCATGAAGCCTTCAGACCTGCAGGGATACACTGCCGGCAAGTTCCTGTACAGCGCCGGAGCCGACCTGGCCGTCCGCCTCGGCAATCTCCTTTGGATCCCCTATGCCGCACGCATCGGTGTCTCCTACAATTACAACGGCGGAGCGGTCGTCCCTGAACTTGTCGACCGCGACTACAAGATCCAAAGCCACCGCTTCGGCTTAGTATTCACAGTCGACATGCCTTGATCCCCAACTACATCTGTGCCCTGGTCCAAGGCTCCTCGGCCTTCTTGATCTGCTCGAGGAAATGGGCCTTGAGGTCGGTCCAACGGTAATAAGGGCCGGAGACGGGTTGGACATCGGGGATAAGGACCTCCTTCTCGTTGTAGAGGACCTTGGTCAGGACCTCACCCTTCTTGTTGCGGTAGAAGATCATCTGGCAGTTGGCGGCCATGCCGATCTGGAAGAAGGAATACCAGCCCATATTGTGGGCCTGCTGGTACGGCATGATACGATGCTGCGGGTCGTCAACGCCCATCAAGGCGAAGAGGGGCAGAAGGGAGGTGTCGTGACCGAAACGCAGGTCGGCGGCGCGGTGGCTGCCGGGCTTGATGGCGGCGTCCGCCTTATCGATGAAATCCTGAAGGAGCGGACGGATGGCATAGCGGATGACGTCGCCGTTCTCGACGGAGCCGCCCCACATGCGGTAGATATTGTCATTGCCGCTGGCCCAGAAATAGACCAGCTCCTGGGGGGTGAAATATTTCCTGTAGATGTCGACGCCGAGGAAGTCGATGACCTGACAGAGACCTCCGGCGGTATAGATCGCGCGGACGAAGCTCTCGGGGTTGCCGAGGGCGGCGAGGGCGGCGTCATAATCCTTGAACAGAGGGGTCAGGAAGCGCTTGAAATCATAGCCGGGAGTTCCCGTGGCGGGAGTAAACGCGCGGGGCGCTGCAGAAGCGGTCGGTGGACGGAAGCCGGCCGGCATAGCCGGGCGCTCCCTGGGCGCCTCGCCGGGCCTGCGGACGCTGAGGCTGGGGTTGATGTAGGACATGAACCTTTCCGCGCTGGTGAATGAGAAATCGTGGTCGGGGCATTTCACCGTCAGGCTGTTGGTGAAGTTGCACATACTGACGATGCAACGGAAATTGGTGCTGGAGAAGCTGTTGATCTCCATGCGGTCCTTGTCCTTGAACACCGGAGTGAAGCGCTCATACATCCTCTGGGCCAGCAGTTTGTGCTCGCGCGCACCGCGGGGGGTAAGGGAACCTTCCATGCCCTTGTGGGCCTCCACAACGGCATTGACGTCGGAATAGAGAGCCTTCCCGGCATCGGTAAGGAGGTTCAGGGAGTCAAGGTATGCGAAGCCCTCAAGTGCGGCGCGGGCAAAGGTGGAGTTCTGCTCGTAACGGGAGCCGTGGCGTCCGTAATGTGAGATGTAGAACGGCTTGAAACCCTTCGGGGCCTTGGTGTCGACAATGGGATCGAACTCGTAGGAGTGCATGTTGTTGGCTGCCCTGTCGGGGTTCTCGGTGAAGAGTCTCACGGCATCTTCCTGGGCGCCGAGGCTGAGGCAGAGGGCCATCAGCAAGGAAAAGACAAACAGTTTTTTCATATCGTTAGATTTTATGATGATTATCTAAAAAAACGTTCGACGAAGGCCGCGTCCACCCGGGCGAAGCCTGCGGCCGCGGCCGCCATCCCGGGGTTGCGCTTTAGTATCCCCCGGCAATCCTCATAGACGTTGAATCCCACCGCCACCATCTGCATCTGTCCGTCGAGAGGGTACGCAAAGGTCATCTCATTGTCCGCACCGTCCAGCTTCAGGAAACGGAACGCTGCGTTCAGGATATCGTCCGCACGGTCCTTGCGGCTCTCCGCCACTTCGATACGGCTTACGTACTTGGCCATTTCCATAACCACGTCGTCAAGTCCCGCGTCGAAGATCTTGACTTTCTCTATCAGCGACCCGGGGTC
>CACZEU010000145.1 GCA_902780175.1 uncultured Bacteroidia bacterium | reverse complement strand
CGCCGCAAATGCCGGAACAAAGTATTCGGGGGGCAGAACAACCTACTCCTTCACCACCACATCGACGGCCGAAAAGAAATGGTTCAGCGGATGGTCCGATGCGCCTATTACCGTTACCGTAATCGGTCAGGAGACCTACAGCGGCAGCACCGAACCCGAAGAAACCGGGACGGGAGGTTATCTCTTCGCCCATACCGGACACGGCGACGGCAAGTATTACAGACTGTACTACGCCCTTTCCCACGACGGTCTCAGCTGGACCGAGATCAACGGCGGTGAATCCCCCATGCCCACTTACTACGGCTTCCCTTACATTACAAAGGATGCGGAAGGCACCTTCTGGCTCATAGGAGTATCCAACACCACTCCCCGCAACCCTGTAATCTGGAAATCAAAGGATATGGTCAACTGGACCGTGGTCAAAAATATACCTCGCTCAGTTATGGCGCTTCCTGCCGGATACATCAACGACACCAATTCATTCGGTGCCATGAAGATTTTCTTCGACCCCGTGTCCGAGCAGTTCATGATTACATGGCACGCCTGTCTGGACGGCCCTGAAGGGTCAAACGACTTCGAGACAATGCAGATATTCTACATCCTCACTACCGACTTCGAGACCTTTACTCCGGCGCAGAAGCTGTTCAATTTCACCGGCTCTGACGCAAACACGCCCCAGATTGACGCAATAATTTACTATTACTCGGGGAAATATTACGCCGTCATCAAGGACGAAAGCGAAGCCGGCTCTACCTCGTATTACAAGAGGCCAAGGATGTGTACGGCAACGTCCCTTACCGGACCTTATTCCAACCCGAGTGCTCAGCTGACTCCGGCATACAGGGAAGCGCCGACTCTTGTCAAGTCTCCAGACGACAACTACTGGTACCTGTACGTCGAGTACTACAACAGCGGTCATGTATACGAACTCTATCGGTCCAATTCCCTGACCGCAACCAACTGGACCAAGGTGTCAAGCTTTACACCCCCTTCGACCGACAACTGCCGCCACGGTTGCGTCATCCCCATCGACGCAAAGGTGTACCGCAGGCTTGAAGCCGCTTATGGACATTAACAATCAACAATAATAACGACAGAATGAAAACTAATCTTCACACCGATTACCTGGCGCCAAAAACACAGGTAATCTTCATCAACCTTCTGGGAGCCATGATGGTAACCAGCACACTTGGGAACGCTTCTTCCGAGAGTTTTCAGAATGAAAGCGAGTATGAGTCAATTTGGTAACATAAACGGCTTCAGAATGAAAACACGAATTTACCTGACTCTTGCAGCAACTGCAATACTGCTCTTGCCTCTCGCCTGCGAGAAGGAAATAGAAGAGCAGACTCCCACACCCGTATCGGGCAAGGTCTCCGTTTCCATCTCCGCAACAGGTGAGCCGGAGGATAAAGCTTCCCTCGATTTCAGCCAGGCTCAGAACGTCCGCTGGGCGGATGACGACCTCATCGCCGTATTCGACGGCACTGCCAAGAACCAGTTCAGCATCGATGCCGGCACCAACAGCGGGGCTTCCGCAACGTTCTCCGGCGAGGTTACTGCCGGTTATACCGATCTCTATGCCGTATATCCTTACTCTGCTGCAGGCTCGCTTTCCGGTTCCAGCCTTTCCGTAACCGTTCCCGCCTCGCAGACCGTCAGCGCTTCTGCTTCCGTCGATCCTGCAGCCATCGTATCCGTCGGCCAGGTTGATGCAGGCACCGTAGAGTTCAAGCAGGTCTGCGGACTCCTCAAGTTTCAGATAGACACCACCAATATCACCAAGGTGATACTCCACGGAACCAATCTCGCTGGAACTGCAACAGTGGCGGCCAACGGCGTCCTGTCAAGCGTAACGGCAGGCGAAAGCAGCATTGAAATCAGCTATTCCGGCGGTTGCTTCGCAGAGGGCAGATATTTTGCCGCCGTTCTTCCGGGGACCACCGCCGCGAACGTTTTCACGGTCGAGTTTGTGGAAGACACCGGACTCACTTATGTTAAATCCGTTTCAAAGGCTGTTACCGTCGCCCGCAAGGAAGGCAAAGCCATCGGTGCATATGACGATACCTTTGCCCGTATCCGCCACATCAGCAACAAGGCTCAGCTCTACGATTGGGGCGCAAACATGGGCAATGAACATGGTACCACCGTATATCTTGATGCCGACATCGACTGCGCTTCCGACCCTTGGACTTACGAAGATGCCACATTCGACGGCGTTTTTGAAGGCCAGAGCCACAAGATTTACAATCTGGTCGTCACTGCGTCTTCAGAGAACACAGGATTCATCTCCAGGCTCCTTGGTTCGCTTAAGAACCTGACGATCGGATCCTCCAATGGAAGCAGTTGGGACGGTGTTTCGACCATTACCCACAACGGTTCGTCAAGCGCTGACGCCGATACCCGCTTCCTCGGTCTTGTTGGACGTATGGTAGAGGGGTCGAACATGACTGGCGTCAACAACTACGCTGCCATCGTGGCCGCCGCCACCGACTCTCGCGTTTATATCGGAGGACTTGCCGGAACCATCCCTGAGGCCAACAGCGCAACGCTGACAAATTGCAAGAACTATGGTTCCGTCACCGACAATTCCACATGGACCGGTGGCCAGACCCGTATGGGTGGCATCCTGGGACAGTGCAACGGTGCGTTGACGGCTACAGGAGTAGAAAACCATGGCGCCCTGACTATTAATAACAACGTCACTAATTTTGTCGGCGGCCTTTGCGGCGACCTGGGCGGCGGTTCTTCTGTTTCCGGTTCCAAGAACTACGGAGCGATTACATTTACCGACAGCGGTACCTCCAAGACATATCTCGGCGGCTGCTTCGGCTCCGTTCGCGGCTCGACCATTTCCGACTGCCATAACTACGGTGCCATTACGGCATCACGCAATGCCGAGTGCTGGTTCGGAGGTATCGCCGGCTTCTTTGAGTCCGGTGTATCTTCGCTCACTGATTGTGTCAATCACACC
>CACZEU010000144.1 GCA_902780175.1 uncultured Bacteroidia bacterium | reverse complement strand
AGGTACTTTGCGGCGGCCCGGCTGGCCTTGTCCCATATCATCGGGGTACGAGCCAGCTCATCTGCTCCACCGTCATCATAGTCTTTGCCCCAGTAGCCCAGTTCCTCGCCCTGGTAGATATACGGCTCTCCTTCCGCCGTCATCAAGATGGCTGCGGCCTGCTTCAATTTGTCCAGATTCCTGTTCAGAGTAGTCGCCGCACGGGTTTGATCGTGGTTAGTGAGGATGGTGGCGGCAATCGCGTCCGGCCGCTCTGCACGGTATTTTATGCGATACCCTATCAGGTCTTTGGCCAGATAGCGGCCTGTACGGTTCTGAAGCACCCATTTAAGCCGTTCCCAGAAATCAAATTCGAAGCAGGCTGTCAGCCCCTTGTAATAGGGAGCTAATTTTTCAGCATCATTCAGCCATGCCTCCCCGACCATATAGATGTCGCGGCCATTTCTGTTCCGGAAAGTTTCGTTACACCGGTCGTACCACTGCTTGAGGAACTCCGGATTCTCCGGTCCTGTTTCGCTACTGTAAATATGCTTGACGGCATCCAGACGAAATCCGTCCACGCCAAGATTAATCCATTTGTCGGCAGTTGCAGCCAAAGCCTTGAACGGCTCGGACTGAGAGCAAGTGGCAACTGCACCGTAATTTAGATCCGGCATCCAGCTGCCAAACGCTCCCTGGAATTTCATCGTTGTTGCTCGACCGAAGATGATGTCCTGGGAGTCGCTGTTACTCAAGGCAAGGGGCTTTCCAAGAGTTAATACATTCGCCCCGGCGGGCGCGCCCCATTTATGCTGCCCCCATTCTGTTTCGGAAGTACGGACAAGCCCCCCCCAGTTTGTGTCGACATCAAGGGTAATCTCATACACACTCTCCGTCTTCCTGTACAGACGTACCGGCGTGGCGATGGACCCGTACCAAAGATACATCTGCACGGATGTGTCCGGGTTGGATGCCTGAGCAGGATCAGACGACGGGCTGACCGTAAGGGTCTTGATGTCCCCGCCCCAGTCCACCTCAAAGTGCAGACGTCCCTTGTAACCAATCTCTCCGATTGTCACATTGTGCCATTCCTTGGCATTATATGCACCCAGCATCGGGAATTTTCCTCCAGCAATATCGGCTGCAGGATTGGCAGAAATATGATACCAGCCAAACGTGGAGGCGTCCGTCGATTTCTGGGCGTCCAGGAACCACTGGTTGCCTTTGCCTGTATGATTGAGAACGTAATCGAGATATATCTTGATTCCTTTTTTGTGAGCGGCCTCGACCAGGGCCTTGAAATCGCTTTCGCTGCCAAAGTCGGGATTGACGTGGGCGTAGTCTTGAACATCATAGCCGTGGTAGGAATCGCTGGGATGGACAGGCGAAAGCCAGAGAGCGCTTACGCCCATGGCGTCGAGGTAGTCAAGCTTTGATATAATCCCCTGAAAATCACCGATGCCGTCAGCATTGCTGTCGGCAAAAGAATAGACCAGCAACTGATAAGAGATGTTCCCTTTCTTTTCTCCGTCTTTATAGGAAGGAAATTCATAGAGTGTTACCTCCGGATCAGGCTGGGCCTTGTTGTCGCAAGAGACAAAAGGCAGGACAGCCAACAGGAAGAGGAATAAACGTTTCATGGCTCAAAAATTTGGAAGCCTGCCGTCCGGTCAGGGGCGGCAGGCTTATGAAAAAAGCGGATTACTGGATTACACCCGTTCCGGCATTGAAGTCAAGGATGATCTTCTGTCCGGCATTGATGCCAATTCTGGGCTGGTCGCCGCCATTGCCACGATATGCAATCTGGCCATCGAGGATAATGAACTCACGAGTCCACCAGTCGGAGACCTTAATGCTGGACTCTGCATAGATGCGGAGGCACTTAGGATCATTCTCGGGCGTTTTACCGTCAACAGTGACAAGAGCCGTACCGACGAGTTTCTTATTTTCTTCGACGAACTTATACTCTGCCTTTGCCTGATCCCAGCCACCGAACGCCTCACCGATACCATAGACCTGGGCTTTCTCGACGCATAGTTTGCCGTTTTGGAGATCAACATAAATCATATAGACGCCGCTCTCCTTGACGTAGTTGTTGCCACCGTCGTTGTAGAGGGCTTCTTCTCCCACACTTGTACCAGGGCTTGCGAAAGACTTGTCCCAGCCTTTCTCCGAGCTGAATTTGAAGCCGTGAGTCTTGTAAGGACCATCACTGCCTGTCTCTTCGGTATACTTTTCAATGTAGCGGATAGTCCAGAAATGACCGGCCTTCCCGTTAACAGGAATCATCTCCACCACATCAGAGGACTCCCAGTTCCAGTTGCCAAAGTCCTGTCCAATCATATACAGGTTCTCGGGCATCGCAGAAGCCTCGGTGAGCGTTTCGCTGTAGTTGAACGATTTATCAAACGAACCGCTGGAAAGCTTAAAATTAAGCGTCAGGTCATACTTGCCACCGCCCAGGGCTACCTTGATATTTCCTCCGTTAATTGTCATCCCTTCAGCCAGGGAAGTCTCGGCTTTTACCTTTCCGGCATCGTCAAGCGTCACCTTCCAGTAGTTTCCGGTCGCAAACTTGTACTCGCCGTTGACGGGCATATTCTGATCTTTGAACACAAAGCTCGTTCCGCTATTCGAGAACGCAGCGGGAGCTGCAGACTCGGTAAAGCCCCAGTCGTTCATCGCTCCACGGACACCGAACTTACTGGCATCGAGAAGGACAATCAGAGGTTTCGGCAGATCGCCGGTCTTGTTGATGTCGAGGACGATGTGATAGAGACCCGTCTTCTCAACCTTCATAGCAGGGGCTTTTTCGCCAATGATGAGTTCTCCCTTCAACACGGACGGAGGATTATCCTTATAAGCCTCCTCTTCGGGCGTAACGAACTCTTTAAGATCAGCTCCATACATGGACTTTTTGCCACCGTCATTGTAGAGTAGGTAGAAATCCTTGCCACCCTCGAGAACAATGTACTTCTCGTACATACCGTCGCGCAGGGCCTTGGTATCCTCATTGTAACCGGCAGCCATCACGCACTCGGGCTTGATGTCATTGCCAAAACCTGTCGCAGGACCGGCCACA
>CACZEU010000143.1 GCA_902780175.1 uncultured Bacteroidia bacterium | reverse complement strand
CTGCCAAGTCTTGTCGTAATCGATGCTGTACCTGTCTGATGCATTCCAGCTGATGGCTTTGCTTTCGAGCAGGTAGTTGTATACTATGATGTTGGCGATTCCGGTAGGGTCGGCCGCGCCGAAGCGGGTAGAGCGGATAGTGTTGGTCACGAAGGTCGTGAGCACATCCTCTTTCTGGAAGAGGGCTGAGATATGGTATGCCTCGGCCTCCTGTGCGCAGAGCCATGTTCCAAGCACGTTGGACTTGGCTTTCTCCACTGCGAGGGCCTCGTTGCCCAGAGCTTCTGCGACGGTGCCTTTGCCGTTGATCGTTTCCTTGACGCCCAGGCCCTTTGCGATCTCGCGGAAGACGATCAGCCAGTAGAATGCGCTTGCGTCCACATGAGGCTGATATACATCCTCCAGAAGGGCTCTTCCTACCGGATGGACGGTGCGGTTGAACTTCTCGCGGATGATGTTGTCGAAGATGATGGTGCGGGTGCCCAGTTCCTCCTGTGCCTTTGCATCATAAGGGAAGTTGATACCGATGACTTTATAGCCGGCATTGGTGTAGCCACTGCAATACAGGACGTTGCAGGAGAAAATGTCGGACTCGGCACCGGGGACGAAATTGTGATTGGCAGCATCGCCGGGGAGCATTTTCTGGTATTCCGGCATACGGGCGGAGAGGGCATTGAGTTCTTCGCTCCGCTGCAGGTTTTTCAGGAGGACGTAGGCTCCATAGGATGCCTTAGTGCCGTAGAGACCGTCATCCACCGCTTCGATGGGGCCTAACACGAGGTCCATCTTGCTGTCGTTCATTTCCAGCCAGGCCTTGTTGCTTTCGTAGTAATCGTCGGTCTTGAGACCTTCAATCAGGTGGAGCAGATAATGCCTCACGCTTTCCTTGATAGTGACGTCGGCAGCACGGTGGAGGTAGCCTTCAATCTTGGCGATGAACTGGGCATAGGCGTCGTGATACCAGACGGTTTTCAGTGCATCTCCGTCACGTACGACCAAGGTGTAGGGACTCTGCTTGTCAGGGGCGTTAAAGGCGGTATATTCCGCTTCGGTCATATCGGCAGGATAGAATCCGGCGCCGGCGGGTTTGGGGCCATATCCCTTTAGGAAGGCTTTCCCGTCGATGCGGTCCCAGGGGCCGTAGTTGATGGAGGCGTACTGCCTTTCCGCTTCCGTGGAGAGCGAGGAAAGGAACTCCTCTTTGGGACCGAAATACTGCTGCCAGTAGATTTTGTCCACTTCATCGGCGGCCATCCGGTACAGTTTCAAGACTTCTTTTCCGTTGTCGGTAATGCCAGTCAGGTCCGGTGCGGGGATGGTTACCTGGGCATAATTCTCTACGAGACGGTTTACATTCACGCGCTCCTGTGTGCAGGAAATGGCAACCAGGGCGAGGATTGCCCATACGGTTGTAGCTTTTTTCATAACGTTGTTTTCTTTCTGTCCCGCAAAGGTAGGTGTTAGGTGCATCTGATTTTATTGATGAATAAGGTTTGTTTCGATAGAATTAATAGGAATTATCGATAAATATATCTATCTTTGCGTGTAAATCAGTATCAATTATGGAATTACGTCAGTTAAGATATTTTGTGGAAGTGGGGCGCCTGGGCAGTTTCTCCCAGGCTTCCAAGTCGTTGTTCATCACGCAAAGCACCATCTCCCAGCAGATCCAGAAACTGGAGGAAGAGCTTGGTGTGGAACTGCTGACCCGGGACACGCGTCACGTGACCCTCAGCGACTTCGGCGAGCAGTTCTATCCCTGCGCCGTGCAGGTTCTGGAGGAGGCCCGGGCCGGTGCGGAACGAATCCAGGACGTGAAGGCGCTGCAGGTGGGAACGCTCAGCGTCGGCGCGACGTATTCGTTCGGTCCGCTGCTCAAGCAGACGGTGCTGGATTTCTACGCCAGGTTCCCGCACATCCGCCTCAATCTGGTCATCACCGCCCAGGAAGAACTGTGGCAAATGCTGCTGGACCGGGCCCTGGATGTGGCGCTGACTTACAAATCTCCGCTCGGAGACGACCGCATCGAGTCGCACCTGCTGTTCCAGAGCCGGCTCAGCCTGGTCGGCCGCATCGGAGAGCTGAAAGGCGTGGGGAGGGAAGTGTCCGTCCAGGATCTCTCCCGCTTCCCGCTGGCCCTGCCGGCCAAGGGCCTGCAGGCACGCGACTCCCTCGAGACCGTCCTGTTCGCGCAGAATGTCAAGCTTGATATCCGGCTGGAAATCAACAGCGTGCGTTCCCTTCTGGATCTGGTGGGCAGCAGTCCGCTGGTGACCATCCTGTCGGAGGAAGCTATCCACCAGGTGCATGGGTTTGAGGCGGTCCCCATCGCCCATCCCGACGGGCGGATGGACGGCTGCTACCATTTTCTGAAAGGCAGCTACCACAAAATAGCCGCCCGGAAGTTCGTAGAATTGCTGAAGGAGAACAATTCCTTCAACCTGACCTTCGCGTAAGGTGCAAATAATAATCATTCCGTCTTATTCCCCAGGAATACTTAATTATTGGGATTTTAATCCATGCGCAACATAGTTGCAGGAAATTATCTATACCTTTGCGCTCATGAAAGAATACCTGTTATCGCTTCTGCACGTTGTCTGCGAGATGGCTCCGTACTTGTTGCTGGGCTTTCTTATTGCAGGCCTCCTGCATGTATTCGTGCCACAGGGGATCTATCGGAAATATCTGTCGAAGGAGAACAAGTGGGCGGTTTTGTGTGCTGATCAATGCCATTGTTTTAACTGTCCTGATAATATTCGCATTCATCATGAAACTGTTCGAACGCTTCACTCACAACGCCGCAACGGAAGACACCATTCGGTCGGCCGTCGAGAACGCCGGCTATACTTTTAAGGGGAAAAAAATGAGTCCGGTATTCACTGCACTGATGATTCCGTTCCTGGGGACCGCCCTGGGATCGGGTTTCGTCTTCTTTATGAAGCGGGACATGAAGTTCAGGCAGTTTTCTGTCAGCCCGATAAGCCCAAGGGCAGGGGCATGAAGCTCATAGCCCATGCCCTTGAAGCGGATCTGGCCGACACGATCGGTTTCGGAGACGGACCGAACGATCTGGAAATGATCGAATCCGCGGGATATTCCGTATGCATGGCCAACGGCA
>CACZEU010000142.1 GCA_902780175.1 uncultured Bacteroidia bacterium | reverse complement strand
CTCTCCGCCAAGAACCGCTGGGGTTACTTCCCTTCCGTGTCCGCCGGCTGGACCATCAGCAACGAGCGCTTCATCAAGGACAACATCAGCACCGACGCCCTGAGCTTCCTGAAGTTCCGCGCCTCCTGGGGCCAGAACGGTAATATCGCCGTGCTCTCCGGTTATCCTTATTCCACCACGATTGACTACAACAGCAGCCAGTATCAGTGGGACATCGCCGACGACAGCATCTCCAACGGCTCCAAGCCTTCCGGCCTTGCGAATCCCGACCTGAAGTGGGAGACCTCCGAGCAGATCGACCTCGGTCTCGACGCCCGTTTCCTCAACAACCGCCTCTCCGTCGGTATCGACTGGTATGACAAGAAGACCCGCGACCTCCTGATGAACGTCAATCCCGTGTACGAAGTGGGTATCGCCTCCACGACCATCAACGCCGGCTCCATCCTCAACCGGGGCTGGGAGTTCGAACTCGGCTGGCAGGACACCCTCGGTGATTTCCACTACAGCATCAACGGCAACTTCTCCACGCTGAAGAACCTGGTCACCTACATGAACAAGTCCGGCGGCGAGCGTATCTCCGGCGCGAACTTCTCCAACCTCAAGATGAAGACCACCTTCGAGGAAGGATATCCGGTCTGGTACCTCCGCGGTTTCGAATACGCCGGCATCACTTCCGACGGCAAGCCGCAGTACTATGACAAGGACGGCAAGCTGGTCGACAGCGTGACCGACGACGACATGAAGTACCTCGGCAGCGGTCTGCCCAAGTTCAACTATGGTCTCACCTTCCGCGCCGACTGGAAGAACATCGATTTCACCATCTTCGGCACCGGCGCCGGCGGCAACGTGATCATGCCTTGTATCTATCGTACGGAGCACCCGAAGATCAATTCCCTGTCCTACTTCTATGTCAATGCCGGCAAGACCACGCCGAACATCGCCGACATCTACGACAGCGTCGAATTCTGGAGCTCTTCCGCCAACCTCTTCAAGGGCGACTATTTCAAGATCAAGCAGATCCAGCTCGGTTACACCCTTCCCCGCAAGATTGCCCAGAAGGTGATGATCAACAGCCTGCGCGTCTATGTTTCCCTGGATGACTACTTCACCTTCACCAAGTATCCCGGCTTCGATCCCGAGACGGCTTCCACCGGTTCCTACAACGGCATGGGTCTGGACAAGGGTTCCTACCCGAACGCCCGCAAGCTCCTCCTTGGTGTCAACATCTCCTTCTAACCTCAATACGGACTCAATATGAAAAAGATCATCATACTCGGTACTTTTTTGGGAGTAGCTCTGTTCACTTTCGCTTCCTGCAACCAGAGTCTGCTCGAGATCCCGCAGAAGGGCGTCATCGCATATGAGGATTTCTTCGACGGTTCCGAAGAGAGCGCGGAGTCCGCGGCCCTCAATGCCTATGCTGCCGGTATCAAATGCCACAACCTCGGCGCCTTCTTCAGCCCGCATACCATTGCGCCGTCCTATTTCGTGCTCACGAACGCCCCTTCGGACGACATCTACTACGGTTCCGGTTCCCCCGGTGACCACGTGTTCGGCCTGGAGATCAACGAATACCGTCCTTCCTTCGGTTCGCACAGCGACATCATCGCCAACGACTACAAGGGCTTCTATCAGTTCATCTATGCCTGCAACCTCGTGACCGACAACTTCGAGTACGGCGCGAGCGCAAGCATCGACCGCAACATCTCCGAGGCCCGCGTGCTCCGCGCCCTGGCACACCTGCACCTGGCCAGCTACTGGGGCAACCCGCCGCTCGTGGACCATATCATCGGCGGTGACGCGCGTCCGACCAACTCCAACCACGACGAACTGATGCAGTGGATCGTCAAGGAGTTCACCGAGGCCGCCGCCTATCTTCCTTCCCGCAGCAGCGCCTCCGACAAGAACGGCGCCATCCGCCTGACCAAGGAGGCCGCCCTCGCCCTGGCCGGCAAGGCCCAGGTGCAGGCCGGTGACTATGCCGGCGCGAAGGCCAACCTCAAGAAGGTCATCGACTCCGGCAAGTACGCCCTTGTCCCCGGTTCCGAGATGCGCAATATCTTCCATCGCGCCGGTGACGGCAGCCCGGAGAAGGTCTTCGAGTTCAACTATGTGGACAACGTGAACCTGAGCGCGTTCGGCGGTTTCCGTCACTTCCAGCGCAACGCTTCCTGCTGGTGGCGCGACCTCAAGAGCCTGCCCGACCAGGTCATCTCCGCGATCGGCTGGGGCGGCGGCGGCAATCCGTCCAAGTCCTTTGTCGATGCCATCGTCGCCAACGAAGGCGACTCCTACCGCCGCAAGGCCTGGGTCATCTCCTATGAGGAGCTCCTCGGCGACTTCAGCTATGGCGGCGACAAGATGAGCTATGAAGAGCGTCTGATGGATCCGAACCGCGGCCTCTCCGTGAATGCTTACTACGGCAACTGCGGCTGGTTCACCTACAAGTTCGCCCCGTACAAGTCCGACCTCATCACCAACAGCGGTACCGACACGGACAACAATACCGTGATCATGCGTTACGCCGAGGTCCTTCTGCTCTATGCCGAGGCTTGCGCCCAGACCGGCGATCCGGATGGTCTCAAGTACCTGAACATGGTGGCGGAACGTGCCGGCGCTCCTACCTACAGCGCCTGCACCCTGGACAACGTCAAGAAGGAGAAGCGGTTCGAGCTCTATATGGAAGGCTACCGCTTCCTGGATCTCGTGCGCTGGGGCGATGCCGCCACGGTCCTCAAGGACCAGGGCAAGGAAGTTCCTTCCTTCACCGACCTCTTCGTCGAGGGTTCCCACCCGCACGAGGCCAAGATCGACCTCTCCAATGCCTATTACAACAAGGAGTACGGCTTCAAGGCCAACAAGAACGAGGTGATGCCGTATCCGTTCGGCGAACTCCAGCTCAATCCTTACAATGAGGATGAAGGCGTCGGCCTCAAGCAGAATCCCGGTTGGGAGTAGCAGGGGACTGTAACCATCCATCTCACATCGGCCACCCCGGAACCTCCGGGGTGGTTTTTTTGCGGTTTTTCAAAAGAATGGCTATCTTTGAAAATACGAATTGAATATCCTGTGTTGCATCCATCAATCTATTGCGCATGAAAAGACTGCTTATGTCCCTTACCCTTGCCCTTGGCGCCCTCGGCCTGTTCGCGCAGCCGGCGGGCTTCGGCGGTTTCCAGATGCCCAAGGTGGACATCCGCTGTTCCCAGAAGATCGCCGACGTGGACTATGCCGGTGACGGCCAGGTTT
>CACZEU010000141.1 GCA_902780175.1 uncultured Bacteroidia bacterium | reverse complement strand
ATCATCTTCAACAACGGCAACAGCGGCGTAGGCACCAATCAGACTTCTAACATGGCCTATTCCAACTACAACGGCTACATCTGTGACCTGACCTCGAACATTTCCACCGGATCATGGTCGGTTTACGGCGGAGATGTTACCAACCCCACCACTCCCACAACACCCACCACTCCTTCAGGAGACGGCACAACCGTATTTCTGAAGAACACCGCCAACTGGATCCAGCCGCGCTGCTACATGTGGAACAGTGAAACGGATAAGGATTCCTCGTGGCCGGGCGCCAATATGACGAAGGTTGAGGGAGACGTCTGGGTGTACACCGCATCCAAGACCTTTGCAAACTGCATCTTCAATCCGGGCGGCGATGACGGAAAGACCGCCGACCTCAAGAACATCAAGAGCGGTCAGATTTATGACTACTCCACGGGTACCTGGTCAGACTACGACCTCAGCCCGCTCCAGATCAAATCCTACAGCGCCGATCCCGGCAGCAGCATCTACACGGGCGTTGAGGTCACTCTCTCCGCTACCGCTGTCAGCAGCGAAGGCACCGTAAGCTACAAGTTCAGCGCCAACGGCACCACCGTGCGCGATTGGGCAGCCGGCAATACCGCTACATGGACGCCCACTACTGCCGGCAACTACACCCTGAACTTTGATGTAAAGGACAGCGCCGGCAATGAGAACAGCCGTACCCTCAGTGTTACGGTTGAGTCTGACGCCAACGTGACCAGCCCCATCATCAAGAAGGTGACGCCTTCCGATAACGGCTATGTCAAGACGGGAACCGCAAAAATCAACGTAACGGCGGCGGGCGGCCACACAGGCACCAACCTGCTGTTCTACAAGTATGAAATTAAGGATCCTAACGGTGCATCCAATACCGCTTACTACACCCTCTCTCCCGAATACAGCTATCAGTTCAACACAGAGGGCGACTACAAGGTAACGGTGCATGTACAGGCTTCCGACAACAGTGAGGCCACCAAGACCTTCACCGTAAAGGCAACCGGCGGCGACATTCCGACCGAGCCCACCACCCAGCAGATCGTTACCCAGCCGACCACCTCTCCCATTACCGAGTACGAGTTGGGCGACGTCAACAAGGACGGCGTTATTGACATCAAAGACGCTACTTATCTCCAGCTCTTCCTCATTGAGAAGGACGGTTACACCGTTACCAAGGAACTGGGCGATTTCAATAAGGATGGCAAGCTGAATGTATCGGATGTCACTGCAATTCGCAGATTTATTGCAGAAAGAGGATAATAATTCCACGGAGGAAATAAGATGTCAGGAATGAAAAAGGCGCTTGCCCTCATTCTGGCTCTTATGATGGTGATGACATTTGGCACTGTATTGGTGTCGGCTGTATCTGTGTCAGACGGAGAAGCAGTCGCGGAAGCGGCGCCCTCCGCTATCACCGTTCATGTGAGACAGGATGGTTTGGTGCAGCCATATCTTTACTTATGGAACTCGCTTCCTACCAACAGCGCGATGTCACAATCCTATCCGGGCGAAAAAATGACAGCCTCCGGCGAGTGGTTCATCTATACCGTCAATGACGTTACCAAGGTGAACGTGCTGGTGACCGACGCGGACGGCAAGCAGTATTCCAAGGAGAAGAAGCTTACGAATGTCTCGGCCGATTGGTATTTTTACAACGGCAAGTGGACAAAGTACGATCCCTTCCTTGTCGATCCGACGGAGAGCATGGACCCCCGCGAGGATACGCTCTATTTTGTCATGACAACCCGCTTTTATGACGGCGATACCGGCAATAACGTTCACTGCTGGGACGACGGCGTTGCGAATAACCCCGATTCCGACCCCGCGTGGCGCGGCGATTTCAAAGGCCTTGCCGAGAAGCTCGACTATATCAAGGCACTCGGCTTTAACGCCATCTGGGTGACCCCTGTCGTCACCAACGCTTCGGGCTATGACTATCACGGCTATCATGCCATGGATTTTTCCACGGTCGATTGCCGCTATGAGAGCGAGGATTTTGATTTTGACGACCTGATTCTCGCTGTCCATGAAAAGGGCATGAAGATTTATCAGGACGTGGTGTTCCAGCACACGGGCAACTTTGGCGAGAGTCATTTTTGTCCGCTCTTTACCAAGGATACGACCAAGGATTTGTCCAAGATTGAGGAATCCATGGTTCCCACCGACTATCTGCTTAACACATATGGTCTGAAGTCTGCCGAGGAATACTGGGCGCAGAAGCCCGGCGTACAGTATGACCAGCGCCTGCTGCTGATGAAGAATACGGCGTACAGCGGCGACAACGGCAATTCTACGGGGCTGCTTCCCGCCAAATCGGACTATGAGACAAACAAGCTCTCCCCATCCGATAAATACAACCCCAACAACTATTATCATTCCGGTTACTTCCAGAGTCTGAACTGGGATGACTGGACCTGCAAATATGCTCAGATCGCGGGCGACTGTGTTGACCTCAACACCGAGAATCCCGCTGTGGCGGAGTATGTCACCGAAACCTACGGCGAATACATTCGCCGCGGTGTAGACGGCTTCCGTGTGGACACCGTCCGCCACATTCCTCGTCTGGCGCTTAATTTGATGTTCAACGATCAGATTCACGACGCAGCCATTGCGGCAGGCAAGCCCAATTTCCTGATGTTCGGAGAGATCTGCACCCGTATGCCTGCCACCTGGTACCGCGGCCATGCGGAGGAGTCGGCTCCTTACTACACATGGAAGGAAAGCGACAGCTCATGGGCGGAGCAGTGGCAGTGGGGTTCCGATTTTGACAGCATCAACACCAATATGAACCTCACCTTTGACCACTACATTGCCGATGACGACACGAGCGACGAGCCGACCAGCGACAATGCCTTCCTGAACGGTCTTACCTATCATGCGCCTGACCATTCGATGGCGTCGGGCATGGAGGCGATTGACTTCCCGGTGCATCGCGCGTTCGGCAATGCGAACAACGCTTTCGGTCTGGCAAAATCGGGAGACAAGTATTACAACGACGCCACCTATAATGTGATGTATGTCGATTCCCACGACTACGCTCCGGAACAGCCGGACGAAACCACGCGTTTCAGCGGCGGTACACAGGCATGGGCGGAGAACCTTGACCTGATGTTTACCTTCCGCGGCATTCCCTGCGTCTATTACGGTTCCGAGATCGAGTTCCAAAAGGGCGCGCTCATCGACAAGGGTACCCTGATTTCCCTTGCCAGCTCCGGCAGAGCCTACTACGGCGACAACCTTGAGGGCGATGTGGAGGCAAGCGATTTCGGCGAATACACCGCTTCCGG
>CACZEU010000140.1 GCA_902780175.1 uncultured Bacteroidia bacterium | reverse complement strand
AGGCGCCTTCTCGGAGCCGATAAAACTGGTATCCTGTGGAAGTATATCGGCGAATCCGTGGCCTTTACGGCGGTTTGCTTCGCGGCGGCGCTCCTGCTGGCCGACTTGCTGGCACCCATGGTGAACAGCCTGGTCTCCTCGAGCGATCCGGAAGAGGTGATGCTGGGCCATGACTCCAGCGTACGGCTTTCCTTCATGCTCACGCCCGGGTATATCCTGGCCTATCTGGCAGGTATCCTGGTTCTGGGCGTTGTCAACGGCCTGCTCCCTGCCTTCGCGGCCTCGCGCTACCAGCCCATCGACGTGATCAAGGGTACGCTCCGGCGCCGTAGCAAGATGGTCTTGAGCAAGGTGTTCATCGTGGTGCAGAACGTCCTTTCGGTTTTTCTGATCGCCTTGGCCCTTGTGATGGAGGTACAGATGCGCCACATGCTCACAAGACCGACGCACGCCGTCACGGACAATCTCTATTACATCGAATACTCCGCGCAGAACTACGATGAGATGAAGCTGTTTAAGGACAAGGTGGAGCAGCTCCCCTTTGTAACAAAGGCAGGCGTGGGCCGCGGAATACCAGGAATGATCAATATGACGATGGGCGTCAGGGTGGATGAAGAGCATCATGTCGATATGCCGGTCATTGCCTGCGACAGCACCTATTTCCAGCTGCTGGGACTGGAAGTGGAGGAAGATTTCGGCCATCCGCTGGTGCATTCGCTCTGGATGAGCCGGAGCGCCTTCAATGCGGCAGGGGTGTCAGATACTTCCACCGTATTCCCGCGGAGGATCAACTTGAACGGCGCACAGCCGGAGTTCATCGGAGGCATCGTGGCAGATTTCCCCGCCCGCCCGGCCTCTGAGAGCAACCAGAACCCCAACGGCGGTGTCATCGTGACACGGGTGGAAGATCTGAGGTATTCCAATTGCCTCCTGATCGGCACCACCGGAGAGGACAAGTCCTATGAGGACCAGATTTGTCAGGCCTATCGGGAATTCCGCCTGGAAACTGCCGGTGTAGAGTACCCTGCCTGGCGCTACGGCTTTATCCGTGATATCAATCGCAGACTGCTGGAGCCTGTACTGCGCACCTTGCATTTGGTTGAACTCTTCGCCGTACTGGCGGTTCTCATCTCCCTGCTGGGACTCCTGGCCATGAGTACATATTTTGCAGATGAGAATACCAAGCAGATAGCGGTGCGCAAGGTATTCGGTTCAGACGTGACTCAGGAAACCTGGCGTACGGTCCGAAGCTACATGCTACTGGTGGGCATAGCCTGCCTTATCGGGATACCGCTCGCCATCTGGGCGGCGCAGCTCTATCTGGAGCGCTTTGCCTACCGGATCGAAAACCATGGCTGGGTATTCGTCCTGACGGTTATATTATCCCTCGTAATAGCCTTCATCACCGTCTTATGGCAGACGCTGAAGGCTGCGAAGACGAATCCGGCGGAGGCGCTGAAGGGCGAATAATCGTCTGGGAGCATGTCGCCGAAAATGTGTATCTTTGTTTCGATCAGTCGTAATTCATCTGACTCCTATGGACAAACCCGCGTCTCAGACATTAAAAACAAGACCATAGAGCAGTTGATGGCTCTCCGGGACATCGGCTTGAACGAGGTTCCCCTGGGCGTGGAGAGCGGCGACGACTGGACGCTCCAGCGCATCGACAAGGGGTACACTGCAGCCGATATCCTGGAACAGTGCCACAAGCTGAAAAAGGCCGGAATCGCTTATTGGGTGACGTTCCTCAATGGCGTTGCCGGACGCGAGCACAGCCGCGACCATGCCATCAACTCGGCAGCCGGGCGGGAGGAAACTGAATCAAGGTAACAGTTTTGCTTTAAGCCGCTGGCGTGCTTTGGTAACGGAGGTAGGGGAGATCCCAAGCAGAACGGCCTGCTCGGAAACGGAGAATTGCAGGTGCGAGAGGATATAGGTGCGGATATCGCCCTTTGTCAGATCGGGGTGCGCTTCCCGGAGAGATTCGGGCGTAAGGTCGCATGAATTCCGGAGCATCCGTTCCAATTCCGACCACTCTTCATCCAGAATATAGCGGGGACGGGCGCGGAGTTCCTGCAGCAGGTGATTCTGCCCCATGAGCGCACGCATCAGCACATAAGAATCGACTTCGCCTCCAGGACCTCCGCCGGCGTTTGGGACAAATCCTTCCCGCTCATCTTTCCCTGCGCGGATGACCATCAGGAAAGCCCTGACATTTTTGCCGAGGATTTCGCTGACTTGCGGGATGGTGAGCGGACTTTTTCCGCAGGTGCAGGTTGATGCAAGGCCCATAGCCACCAGAATGAGTTGATAGTAGAGCGTTTCTGCATCTTTGCCATGCAAGCCGAAGGTGTCCGCTATAGCAGAAAGGCTCTCTGCCTTGAAACCCACGTAGGAATCAATGTATTCCTTGTAGGAAGCGGGTTGCGACTGCGATTCCATAATCATGGAGAATAGATGCGGCTCGTCCATTGCGAACCATATAAAGGCCACGCCAAAGCCTTTGAAAGGAGGATTAAGCGCAAAGCCATCGCCCACTCGCTTCCTATACAGTTTCCGGGCTTCCTCCCGGACAGCGTCCCTGACTCCTTGAATGGACCCGAAGGAGGAGAAAATGGCGTTGGCTCCGCACCCCAATGAATTACACAGGTTGCGGGCTGTAAGTGACGAAAGACCTCCCATGCGCACCAAATCAAGGGCGGCGGAAAGGATTCTTTCTTTTGTAACAGTAACCGGTCTTGCCATAATCGATGTTCCGTATCAGTTAGGTACAAAAGTAAACAAAGGGGCGGGATTGTCCAATAAGATTTCGGGGGAAATGCGTAATTGTCCACATATTTGTCCATATCGTTTTTTATTTCGGAACGTGAGGATCGCTAACTTTGCAGCCGTAAAAATATGGACAAACGATGAAACGACTGATTGTATTGTTGATGCTCGCAGGGGTTGCGATTCCCGCTCTGGCTAAGGGCGACTGGAAGGGAAAGGTAGTGGATGAGAAGGGCGAGCCTGTGGCTTATGCCAACGTGGCCGTGCTCTCGAAGGCCGATTCTACCGTGGTATGCGGCGTAGTGACTCAAGAAGACGGTACCTTCAATATAGTGACGAACGAAACGGAGGGCATCATGATGGTGGCAATGCTGGGCTACAAGACGGTGTATCTCGCTCCTGTTGACGGCGCGGTGATTACCCTCTCCGATGACACACAATTGCTGGAAGGGGCCGTGGCGAGCGCCGTCATGCCCAAAACAAAGCTCACGGGGGAGGGCCTGCAAACCAACGTGCGGGGGTCCGTATTGGAGAATGCGGGATCGGCCAATGACGTGCTTTCCAAGACGCCTGGGCTC
>CACZEU010000139.1 GCA_902780175.1 uncultured Bacteroidia bacterium | reverse complement strand
GCTGCCGCAGGGATAGCCTTCCGGCGTCTTGGCCGGGCCGGCGTAGAGGATGGGATGGTCCTTGAAGTAGGCGGGCATCTCCTGGCCGGCGTCCAGACGGGCCTTCAGCTTGGCGTGCGCGATGTCGCGGGCCACGATGATCGTGCCGTTCAGGTTGACCCGGGTGCCTACAGGATACTTGGTCAGTTCGGCGCGCACGGAATCGATTCCCTTGTCCAGGTCGATGACAATCCCTTTGGGACCCTCTCCGGGACGGCGGTACTCCTCCGGGATCAGCTCGGAAGGGTTCGTGTCCATCTGCTCGATCCAGACGCCGTCCGCATTGATCTTGCTCTTGATGTTGCGGTCGGCCGAGCAACTGACGCCCATGCCGATCGGGCAGCTCGCTCCATGTCGGGGAAGGCGGATGACCCGGATGTCATGGGCCAGGTACTTGCCTCCAAACTGGGCTCCCAGGCCGATTTTCTGCGCCTCGACGAGGAGTTTCTGCTCGAGGTCGATGTCGCGGAATGCACGGCCGGTCTCGTCACCGGTCGTAGGCAGCGCATCGTAATACTTGATGCTGGCCAGCTTGACGGTCAGCAGGTTCTTCTCCGCGGAGGTGCCGCCGATCACGAAAGCGATGTGGTAAGGCGGGCAGGCCGCCGTCCCGAGGGAACGCATTTTCTCGACAAGGAAAGGCAGGAGCGTCCCTTCATTCTGGATCGTGGCCTTCGTCATCGGATAGAAATAGGTCTTGTTGGCCGATCCGCCTCCCTTGGCCACCATGATGAAACGGTACTCGGCGCCTCTGACGGCTTCGATGTCGATCTGGGCGGGAAGGTTGCACTTGGTGTTGACCTCGTCATACATGTTGAGGGGAGCGTTCTGGCTGTATCGGAGATTCTCCTGCGTGTAGGTGTTGAATACGCCGAGGCTCAAGGCTTCCTCGTCCTCGAAATCGGTCCAGACTCCCTGGCCCTTCTCACCGTGGATGATGGCGGTGCCGGTATCCTGGCAGAAGGGGAGGACTCCTTTCACGGACGTCTCCGCGTTGCGGAGGAACTGAAGCGCCACATATTTGTCATTTTCGGAAGCTTCCGGATCGTTCAGGATTGCCGCCACCTGCTCGTTATGCGCCCTGCGGAGCATGAACTGGCAGTCGTGGAAGCTCTGCTGGGCCACCAGCGTGAGCGCCTCGGGGGAGACCTCGAGAAGGGTCTTTCCGTCCGGCAACTGGGTGGTCTTCACCAGTTTCTCGGACCCGGGAATCTTGTAATACTGAGTGGTGTCTTCGCCCAACTGGAACATCGGGGCGTATTTGAATTCTGCCATAGATATAGAGTTTTTTTCTTTCAGAGTTCACAAATATAACGTTTTTCGCGGACATTTCCGTAAATTTGTCCTTCGGCAAACGCAAAACTGACAAATGGAAGCCATTCCCTTCAAACCCCTCTATCCCCACTCCGGATCTGTCTATCAGTTGGACGGATTCCGTCCTGCCCTGGTGGATGCCGGCTACTTGAAGCAGATGGGGGTGTGCGTGACCCCATCGGCCGATACCCTGGAAGCCCTCCGAAAAGGGTCGGAAGTATTTGCACTCCGTTTGAGGGAGCATCGGCTCATCCCGGAGCAGCGTTTCTTCCTGGATACCATCCAGCCCGGACAGGAACCGCCGGAGATCCACAATTATACGGGCCGATGCCCTACCCTTACCTACGAAATCAATCCCGTAAGGGGATGCAGCGTAGGATGCCTTTATTGCCTGGTTTCAGACGGTGTCCATGAACTGCCGCTCATCGCGCATGACAACTATGAGCTCTATGTCAGGCAGCTGCTCGAGCGGCAAAACGGCCCCGGAAGCAAGAATCAGGAGCACTATTATTATTTTTCGCCCAAGACGGAAGCTTTCCAGGAGGCTACCCTGTTCACGGGTATCGCCCATCGGATTCTCCGGGAGTTCATAGACCACTATCGGCGCAACCCCGAATCCAGGGCCCGCCTGTTCATTGCTTCCAAAGCAGGAACCAGGCATCTCCGTTATGTATTTGAGGGAGAGAGCATCCTGGATCTCTTCGCTCAGCTGGGAAACAAGATGCAGTTCAATACCAGCGTTTCCATTATGCCGGACCCGCTGAGGGATTTGTTGGAGCCCTGCGCTGCCCCCATTGAGGAACGCCTGGCAGCCGTCAAACTTTGCCAGGATGCAGGCATTCCGGCCAATTCGGCCCTGGTGCAACCCATCTTCCCGCCCTGTCTCACGGATGGGGAAATCCGGCGCTTCTTCGATGCCCTCAAAGAAGCCGGTATCATCAACTACAAGCCCGAATTCCTTACTGTGGGGATGGAGAACCTGGCCCTCCTGGGGCAGTACCTGGGGCATTTTGACAAGGAGCTGGAACGGCAGCTCTACGAAGATTATCTGCTCCCCTCCAATGCAGACCACCGCAAGCAGCGCGGCCGCACGGCTCCGGACCGGAAACGCAGCCTGGAGGATATCCGGAGAATGATGAACTATACGGATTCCATAGGTATGAGCACCAGCATCTGCTACTGGGTGCGCATGCAGTTGGGCATTTCCGAAGAGACCATCCCGCTGGTGAACCGCAACGGTTTCCAGTGCCTGGGCTATCAACGCAAACTGTTCCAGTAAAATGTACCGGGATCTTCAGGACTATTACCTCCATTGGTATCATATGCGGCCTGTGGGCATCTCCACGGTCCGTCAGGAGGAGTTACGCCGACTGCACCGGGTGCTGTACACGGCCATTGAATATTTTGCCGGACATTATGCCCATTATATCCGGGACTGGGGATTCGGCGAGAAAGAATGGGAATTGCTGGAGAGAGCGTCGTGCTTGCCTTTTCGCGCAGGCACCTATCGGCCGGACTATATCCTGTCCTGCGAAAAAGAAATCCTGCTTTGCGAGATAACCTCCCGTTTCTTTGCCCACGGCATATTCATGAGCTGGTTCGGGGAGCAGGCAGGGCGCGCTTTCACGGCCCGTTTCCCCGGGGCGGAGTACCAATCTGACTTCGGGCCGATGATGGATTATATGCTGTCCCTTGCCGGCGGAAAGCGTAAGATGTACGTGCTCAAAAGCGCCGACCGTACCGGTGAAATCCGTCTGTACAAGCGATTTTACGAGTCTCATGGAATCCAGGTTGAGGTGTTGGAGGCCCCGGAGGTGGAAGACTGCCGGAAGGAATGGTGCCGGGACGCTTTTGTGGTAAGTGCCCTGAACCAAAAGGATATCCTGGGCTTTTCCATGGATACATTGCAGGCCATGGCCGAAGCCGGAATGGTGAGCGACTTCAGGAATGTTTTCCTGGTGCACGACAAGCGATTCCCCGCCCTTTGTTTCGAAGACCGCTTTACGGATGCCTGCCTGAATAGGGAGGATGCCGCTTTTCTCCGCGCCCATGCCATC
>CACZEU010000138.1 GCA_902780175.1 uncultured Bacteroidia bacterium | reverse complement strand
CGTACCAACACCATCCTCCAGAGCGCGTTCTTCCGCATCACAGGCATCATCCCCGCAGACGACGCCGTCAAGTACATGAAGGACGCCGCCCTCAAGAGCTACGGCAAGAAGGGCGAGAATATCGTCAACATGAACTATGCGGCCATCGACCGCGGCGGCGAGTACACCGAGGTCAAGGTTCCCGCAGAGTGGGCCAACATTAGCGCCAAATTCGTCAATCCCAACGCCAACCGCCTCGCTCCCGCATTCGTCAAGGAGATCGCTGACGTCGTCAACGCCCAGTGCGGCGACACCCTGCCCGTCAGCGCGTTCGTCCCCTGGATGGACGGCACCATGCCCAACGGCACGGCAGCTTATGAGAAGCGCGGCGTAGCGGTCAACGTTCCCGTCTGGGATGCAGAGAAGTGTATCCAGTGCAACACCTGCGCCTTCGTCTGCCCTCACGCCGCCATCCGCCCGTTCCTCCTCACCGACGAGGAAGCAGCCGCAGTCCCCGAGGGACTCAAGCTCACCGACGGCAAGGCCAACCTCAAGCAGTACAAGTACGCCCTCGCCGTTTCCGTCGCAGACTGTACCGGTTGCGGCAACTGCGTCGACGTCTGCCTCGCCAAGGACAAGGCCCTCAGCATGCAGTCCTACCAGGACAATGTCGCCGAGCAGGCCAACTTCGATTATCTCAACGCCAAAGTCGGCTACAAGCAGCCGTTCGACCCCAAGTCCAACATGAAGGCCGCACAGTTCGCCCAGCCTCTCTTCGAGTTCAGCGGCGCCTGCGCAGGTTGCGGCGAGACTCCGTACATCAAGAACATCACCCAGCTGTTCGGCGACCACATGATGATCGCCAACGCCACCGGTTGCTCCTCCATCTACGGCGCCTCCTTCCCCGCTTCCCCTTACTGCACCAACGCCAAGGGCCACGGTCCCGCATGGCAGAACTCCCTCTTCGAGGACTTCTGCGAATTCGGTCTCGGTATGAGGCTCGGAAGCGAGCGCATCCGCGAAACAGTCGCCAGCCTCATGAAGAAGGGTCTGGAATGCAGCAAGTGCTCGGCTGAGATGAAGGAACTCTACCAGAAGTGGCTCGACAACCGCGGCGACTACGCAGTCACCCGCGAGGTCGCAGACAAGCTCGTCCCTCTCATGGAGGCCTGCGGATGCGACGTCAGCAAGAGCCTTCTCGCCCTCAAGCAGTTCATCCCTGCACGCAGCCAGTGGATCTTCGGCGGTGACGGTGCCTCCTACGACATCGGTTACGGCGGCCTCGACCACGTACTTGCCAGCGGCGAGAACGTCAACATCCTGGTCCTCGACACCGAGGTCTATTCCAACACCGGCGGCCAGTCTTCCAAGGCCACCCCTGCAGGCGCAATCGCCAAGTTCGCAGCCTCCGGCAAGAAGATCCGCAAGAAAGATCTCGGCATGATGGCCATGAGCTACGGCTACGTCTATGTGGCCCAGGTGGCAATGGGTGCAAGCCCCGTCCAGTACATGAACGCCATCAAGGAGGCCGAGGCCTACGACGGCCCGTCCCTCATCATTGCGTACGCTCCCTGTATCAACCACGGACTCAAGGCCGGCATGGGCCTGAGCCAGAAAGAGGAGAAACTCGCAGTCGATTGCGGCTACTGGCACCTCTACCGCTACAACCCTCTCCTCGAAGAAGCCGGCAAGAACCCGTTCAGCCTCGACTCCAAAGAGCCCGACTGGACCAGGTTCCAGGACTTCCTCAAGGGCGAGGTCCGCTTCGCCTCCCTTGCCAAGCTCTACCCCGACACCGCCGGCGAACTGCTTGCCAAGACCGAAGAGTTTGCGAAGATCCGCTACAATACTTACAAGAAGCTCTCAGAGTAAAGTATAAGTAATACAGACAGCAAGAACCCGGATAGTCCCTGAACTGTCCGGGTTTTTGTTAATCCGTTATCAATGCCCCGCTATATCGGCATCCAGACAAACACCAGCGCGTCCCACAGGGCATGGCTGACGATCAGGGCCGGAAGGGCTTTGGGGCAGAGCCAGTAGATGAAGCCCCACACTGCTCCTGCGACGAGGGCGGCCATTATCAGCATAAAGTTGAAGGACCAGACATGCACGAGTGCGTAAATGACTGTCGTAACGACGAGCGCCAGGAAGCGTCCGGACTGACTCCCGGAGAAAATCCGGCCGAATCGCCTCTGAACGAATCCCCTCCAGAAGAACTCTTCCGCAGGGCCGATCAGAAGCAAAAGCAATAAAGCCACCAGCCACGCAGGAATCCCGTCCTTCATGGAATATACGGCATCGACCTCCGGTCTTGCAAAGTCGAACCAGCGGCTGCTGAGGTAGTCACCTACCCAGAAGATTCCCCAGAGGGCGAAAGCCAGCGCCACGCCGCCAAGCAACTGCAAAAGCGGTTTTTCAACCTTCAGCAGTTCCCGGCGGTCGTCCGAAAAAGCCAGTGCCAGCGTTGTAAGCACCAACGCCGACACCGACATGCACAGCCAGAAGTTCGGAGCCCCGTGCGTCCAGGGGCTGAACATATAGAACCACAGCAGCGCGGCTGCCCCGACCGCTATGGCAAGCCGGCTTTTCATAAGAGCACCGACAGGAACAGTCCGGCGGACAGCGCCAGGGAGAATACCATATGCAGCTTCGCGGATGCCTGATCAAGCCCTTTCATTGCGTCCAGGCCAACTTTGTCGTACGTACAGGCCTGCCTGAGGTTCTTCCAGGCGGGAATTGCGGCCACAAGGCAGAGAAGCGATAGCCAATGGACCTGACCGGTTGCTGCAGCGACAATCATATAGACGAAAGGAACGACCATATAAACGGCGTACAGCACGCTGGAGGCCTTGCCGCCTATGAGCATTGCAAAGGTCTTGATGCCCGCAGCGCGGTCAGACTCGGTGTCGAAGGTGTTGTTGGCGTGAAGCACGGACACGGTGATGATACCGAGGGGCAACGACAGCACCAGGGCGTCCCAGTGCCACTCCCCTGTCACTGCATATGCGGTTCCCAGGACAGTGAGGACACCGAAGATGATGAAGATGTCGAGGTCGCCGAGGGCGTTGAACTTGAACAGCGAATAAAGGGCCGTAAGGGCCACTCCGGCGATACCGATGATCCAGATGCCGGGGCCGCCGCACAGGAAGGCTACGACGGCGCCGATGGTCGCTCCTGCTATGAAAAGCACGATGCTGAACGTCAGGTATTCCACCGGCTGGAATTTACCGAATACCAGATTGGGCACGGCGAAGGCATTCTCATTGTCCACTCCGCTCTTGTAGTCGAAATAATCGCTCAGCACATTGCCTGCAGAGTGCAGCAGCACTACGCCAAGAAGGCACAGGACGAACAGCACCCAGGGCATGACGCCTCCGGGAAGGAGCCCCTTGCTGAAAAGATAAGCGAAACAGGCCACGACAGGCATTGTCGAGACCGGGAAAGACCAATAGCGGGTAACCGCAAACCATTCTTTGA
>CACZEU010000137.1 GCA_902780175.1 uncultured Bacteroidia bacterium | reverse complement strand
TATGAGGCCTTTCTTGTAGAAATAGACGAAGGTGGCGATGACGGCGTCGCTGAGTTCCGGGTCCATGGTGAAGCGGGTGCGGTCCCAGTCGCAGGAGGCGCCGAGCTTGCGCAGCTGCTGGAGGATGATGCCGCCGTGCTCCTCTTTCCAGGCCCAGGCGTGCCTGAGGAATTCCTCGCGGGTGAGGTCTTCCTTGCGTATGCCCTGGGAGGCAAGACGGGCTACGACCTTGTTTTCCGTCGCAATGGAGGCGTGGTCCGTGCCGGGGACCCAGCAGGCGTTCTTGCCGTCCATGCGGGCCTTTCGGATGAGGACGTCGTTGAGCGTGTTGTTGAGCACGTGGCCCATATGCAGGATGCCGGTCACGTTGGGCGGCGGGATAACTATCGTGTAGGGTTCGCGGGAGTCGGGTTCTGAGTGGAAGCACCTGTGTGAAAGCCACCAGGAGTACCATTTGTCCTCCACTTCGGAGGGGTTGTATTTTGTGCTTAGTTCCATAACTTGCAAAGATAACATTTTTGGCGTAAATTTGCCCATAAATATAAGTACACTATGGAAGAAAATAAACAACTGCAGCTTGAGCTCAAGCCCGAAGTGGCAAAGGGCAGCTATTCCAACCTGGCCATCATCAGCCATTCCCACAGTGAATTCGTCATCGACTTCGCAACCATGCTCCCCGGTCTCCAGAAGCCCGAAATAAGCAACCGCATCCTCATGACCCCCGAGCACGCCAAGAGGCTCCTCAATGCCCTTAACGACAATATCGGCAAATACGAGAACCAGTTCGGCCGCATAGAGCTGCCCGGCTCCCCCAAGGGCACATTCAACCTTGCGGATTTCAATCCCAATGGCACCAAGTCTTAAGGAAATCAAGGCCTTCCTGCTCGACGTGGACGGCGTCATGACCGACGGCAGCATCCTGGTCGATCCGAACGCCGAACCGCTCCGCATCTTCAACGAGAAAGACGGGCATGGCCTCCGTATGGCCGCGCTCAACGGATACGTGCTCGGAGTCATCACCGGGAGCAATACCGAGGCCGTCCGCAAGAGGCTCACGGCATACGGCATCCCCTACGGGAACGTCCGCCTCAAGGTACGCGACAAGCTTCGTTCAATCCGCGAATTCTGCGAGCAATACGGCCTCCGTGCTGAAGAAGTACTTTATATGGGCGACGACATCCCTGATGTTCCCGCATTGCAGTTCGCGGGCATAGGTGTCGCGCCCGCAGATGCTGCGCAGGAAGCAAAAGACGCAGCCGACATTGTATCCCCCGTCCCCGGCGGCCGCGGTTTCGTGCGCTGGGTCCTGGAGCTCGTAATGAAAGAGCAGGGCAAGTGGGTTTTTGACGTTCAGAAATATGATCAGATGTTCTAAGAGAATCATCCTCGGGAGCGGATCTCCCCGCCGCCGCGAGTTGCTCGCCGGGCTTGACGTCGAGTTTACGGTAGATACCGGAAACACCTTCGAGGAATCCGTCCCGGAGGGCGCCGCGCCTGCTGAAGTTCCGCTTCTGATGGCAAAAGGCAAGTCCCATGGATTCCATAGGTTACTTGAAGATGATGAACTGTTGATAACCGCCGATACGGTAGTCATCCTGGAAGGCCGCGTTCTCGGCAAGCCCCATACCCGCGGGGAAGCCGTGGCAATGCTCCGCAGCCTCTCCGGCCGCACCCACGAAGTGGTCTCCGCCGTGGTCTTCCGTACCCGTGAGCGGGAGATATGCACCACGGACACCACTACAGTCCACGTCTCCCCTCTCGACGATGAAATGATATCCTATTACATCGACAGGTACAAGCCCTTCGACAAGGCCGGCGGCTACGGCATCCAGGAGTGGCTCGGCTATGCCTCTATGGGCCAGATAGAAGGCTCCTTCTACAACGTCATGGGTTTCCCGGTACACAAGGTCTGGGAAATGCTGCAGCAGTTTTAATCAGATTGCAAGACCGGCCTATTCGGGCCTTAGAAACTCCTCAAGGGTGTTGCGATAGACATTCCCATAGCAGGCGTCGTTGTAGAGGCCGGCGTGGGAGGCGGTGGTGTGTGTGGCCAGCTGGTAGTAGAGTTCGTGGATGGTGATGGCCGGATTGGCCTCCACCTCGCTGCGGAAAATGCGGGTGAAGCGGTTGGAAAGGTAGATGCCGTCTTCTATCACGTCTGCGTGTGACGTCTCTCCGCTCGCTGCGGCACAAAGGAAAAGAATGCCGGGAAGTCCCTCGCAGTACGAGCCGATGGAGCCGCTGTAACAGGTTTCCATTACTGCAAGCAGCTTCCGGTAGTTCCCTTCTGCGGCCTCCAGGATGCTCCGGAAAGTCTCCGCCTCCAATTTGTCATCGGCCCACATAAGCACCTTGTCACGGGCGCCGTGGCCACTCCAGAAAAGGAAGAAGTTGGTGCCGGGACCGCCCCGGACCACCTGAGGGGTGCGCTCCGTTACCGTACCGGAGAAGATGTTACGGAGGTCTTCTGACGTTACATGGCTCGTCTTGTAGTCTATGACCGCGCCGGTACGCAGATTCTCCCCGCCCGGAGTGACGTGCACATCAGAGCCCAGGTCGTCTTCCAGGATAAGGATAATGTGGTCGTCGTCATAGCCGAAACCCTTCAGCATCTGGTACTGGGCCAGGGCATCGGCCTGGTGCCGATAGTTGTTACGGCCGGTGGACGTGGCGATCACCACGGCATAGTGGTCCCCAAGGGCCGGATAAACGAGATCGGCGGCCTGCTCGTCATACATATCCTCTATCTGGGTATTGGTCCAGTTCCAGAGGTCTCCGCCGGTGAAATCGCGGGAAAAGCGTCCGGTCTCCACATATTTCCCATCAATATATGTCCAGGTGCTGTAGGTGGTACCAAGCTGGCAGATATGCGTCTGGCTTTCGAATTCAAGGGGGCCGGAAACACCTGTAATGCGTCTGTAATCCCCTTCCTTTGCCGCCCGGAAAGCGTCACGCATGCCGGAGGCCGTCCAGGCATAGATGGGCGTGGAAGCCTTGTCTCCGGACGTGAGATTCACGATAGCCTCCCTGACTGAAGCTGCATCGCCTCCTTCCACCACGGCCGCAGCAAGGGCAACGAGATAGAAGCAGTCATACAGCTGGGCGTATCCGCCGGGAAGGACCGTCCCGCAGCGGCTTTTCCAGGCTACGTCGAATCCTTCTCCGGGCCTGGAAGCAAGCGCAGTGCCTTCGTAGTTATAGTTCTTCAGCTTTCCTTCCAGGGAGAGGTCGTAGGCCATGTCGGTGCACACGATGGAAAGGTATTCGCTGTCCTCGCTCAGCCTGATGGCCTCGTCAAAATCCAGCATATCCCCGGCCGAAGAAGGGACAAAGAACAACACGCCTGGATAGGGGGCTTCTTCTTCGACGGCGGTTGCCTTCTGGATGGCCGCTTTCAATTCTGCCTTATTTTCAAAGAAATAGGTTTCCTCCACCTCCATGTCCATTTCGCGCGCCATATAGGCGTAGAACT
>CACZEU010000136.1 GCA_902780175.1 uncultured Bacteroidia bacterium | reverse complement strand
GAGAGGAAGCTATTTATCCGGAAAGGGAACATCCCGGTGGATGGAAAGATGGTGTACGCTGTCATCATGTCGCATCCGGATACCTTCGCAAAATCCGAGGGCCGGATCCGCTTAATCATATAATCATGGTCGGCAAGTTCAAAGTCATTACCCTCTGCGGCAGCACACGGTTCAAGGACCAGTTCCTTGAGGCTCAGAAGCGTCTCACCCTGGAAGGAAACATCGTCATCAGCGTTGGCCTTTTCGGCCATTCAGGCGACGATGAAGTCTGGACAGAAGGGACAAAGGAGATGCTGGACAACATGCACAAGCGCAAAATTGACATGGCCGACTCCATCTATGTGATCAATGTTGGCGGCTATATCGGCGAGAGCACTCGCTCTGAGATTGATTACGCTACCAGACATGGCAAGGAGATTCTATACTTGGAGCCTCAATCTCATAATTAATCCCTCCCTTTTATGAAAGCCTACGCACTGTTCCAGGAATATATCTGGCTGGTGAACACCATCCATCGTTTCGGCCGCCTGACGCTCGAGGAGATCAACCAGCGCTGGCTAGACACCGAACTCAGCGAGGGAGTTCCCATCGCCCGCAGCACGTTCAACCGTCACCGCGACGCCATCCTCGACATGTTCGGGATCATCATCGAGTGTGACAAGAAGGACGGATTCCGGTACTTCATCTTCAACGAGGAGGTGCTGGATGAGGACACAATCCAGAACTGGATGCTCTCTACCCTATCGGTCAACAGCATCCTTTCTGAGAGCAAGGCCGTCCAGAAGCGGATTCTGCTTGAGTCGATCCCTTCAGACGGCGACAACCTGCACAAGTTCATCGATGCGATGAAACGCGGCGTGAGGGTTAAGGTTGATTACCGGCGGTACGGTGCCGATGCAACAGTATCAGAATGGAAGCTGGACCCGTATTTCGTAAAGCTGTTCAACAAGCGTTGGTACGCCCTCGTGAAGTTCCCTGATCCAAATGCGAACCTCTTCACTCTTGCCTTCGACCGCATTATTTCCCTGGAGGTGACGGAGGACAAGTATGAATACGCCAAGGACTTCGATCCGGCCGGGTGGTTCAAGGAGAGCTACGGCATCGTCAGGGACCCGGATATCCCTGTACAGCGGGTGGTCATCCGCGCCTACGGACGGGAAGTGCCCTATATGCGGGACCTCCCCTTCCATCACAGCCAGAAGGAGATTGCCACGACGGAGGAGTACTCGGATTTCGAAATGATGCTGCGACCAACGGCGGATGGCTTCAGTCCCCTGCTTTCCCGGGGTCCTGCCATCAAGGTCCTCGAACCTGAGTCCCTGGCCAAGGATATCAGGGAAATGCATCAGGCTGCAGCGAATCTGTATAAGGAATAGGACCACTTTATTCTTGTAAACCTTTGAATAATTTGCGAGGCTGTCCCACATTTTGGAGCAACCTCGCTTTTACTTTGCTCTCGGAAACAAGTAATGACAGTTTTAATCAAAACACTGACGTCTTATGAAGAGCAGAGAAAGAAAGCCTGTGAAGAAGGTTCATCTGACCAACTTCCACATCGCCGGATTCGGCTACTGGGAAGGCTGCGAGGCCTTCGAGCAACTCAAAATCGGGACCAAGCTGGAGTTTGTCCGCGAGGAAGACAATCCCTTCGACCCCTATGCCGTTGCTATCTATTTCGGGGATTACAAGCTCGGTTTCATCCCCCGCGGTAACAACCATGACATCTCCAAGTACCTGGACATGGGTCTGGAGAACATCTACGAAGTGAGAATCACCCGCATCACCCCGGACGTGCATCCGGAGCAGCAGGTCGAGGTCATCGTCAACATCAAGAACCAGAACTAAGCGTAACTCTTCTTACTTTCTTTGTGAGTATTGGAACCTGCCGGGATGAATGAAACCGTCCCGGCAGTTTCTCAATCCCGTAAGAATTCGTACATTTGATTCCGGAACAGGAATGACCGCCGTTGATCCATCAGGTATATGTTCGAGAACGAATCAAATAAGGTCCGGCAGGACATCACCATCCTCCAGCGGATGCTTGACTTCGACGAGTTCGAGGCCAACGGCGGAGACCTGTTCAAGATCGAGCGGACGCTGAACACCACGCAGGACCATATCGAGTTCCTCAAGAGCAACCTACCCTACGACCACATGAACGACGATGTCGAGGACGAGGTCGTGGAGTGCGACGCCCTGATGGAGAAAGCCACGGCTCTGGTGGAAGCCTGCAAGGTTAAGTACAGCCTCGAAAACTCCTTCATCCGTGACCACGTCACCCCGGAATTCTCCCGCAAGCCGGTGGAGAAGCCCAGGTCGAAGCTCCTCTCCCAGGATGCCCGATTCAGGCTCTTTGTCGTGATCCTGTTGGCCGCTATCGTGATTGCATTTCTCGTTTTCGGAGACTAATCCTTCCGCTGTGTCATCACTTGGCACAATCCTTTGCTATCTTTGTCCCTATGATTCCTTATCAGATAACAGACAGCGACTCGCTTGAGCTCGCCTTCGCCGGCACCGTCAAGGCCGGTTTCCCCTCTCCGGCAGAGGAAGTAAGGGAGAAACTGGACCTGTTGAAGTTGCTGGTGCAGCACAGCGCCTCGACCTTTTTCTTCCGCATCGACGGCATCTCAATGGTGGACGCCGACATGGACGAGGGAGATATCATCATCGTGGACCGCGGCATCGATCCATACAACGGCTGCAAGGCTGTCTGCTTCATCGACGGAGAGTACACGGTCAAGCGCGTGGAGATCCACGAGGACGGTGCCGTCCTGCTGCCCTGCAACGAGAAGAACACCAAGTACAAACCCATACCCGTCGGCCCGGACAACGACTTCCTCATCTGGGGCGTCGTCACCTGGGTCATCAAGAAGGTGTGAAGAAAGTTCACATCCCCCCTGCGAAGAAACTTCGCAACTGATGGGGAAAAACCTCCCCCTCCATTGGTGAAATAATTACACCAAATAAAGCTCCGCAATCATTTATAAATGTACGCCTTAGCCGACTGCAACAATTTCTTCGCCTCGTGCGAAAGGGTCTTCCGCCCGGAACTGAACGGGAAGCCGGTCATCGTGCTCAGCAACAACGACGGCTGCGCGGTGGCCCGGTCCAACGAGGCCAAGGCGCTCGGCATCAAGATGGGCGATCCCCTTTTCAAGATCAGGGACATCGTGGAGAAGAACCATGTCCATGTCTTCTCTGGGAATTTCGCGCTGTATGGCGACATGTCAAGAAGGGTACAGGAGGTCCTGAGAAACTACTCCCCTTCCGTCGAGGTCTATTCCATCGACGAGGCGTTCTTGGATCTGGACGGGATGGACGTGGACTTCGACAAGTACGCCAAGGAGATCTCCCGGGAATGCTGGCGGCAGACATCCATCCCTGTTTCCGTCGGCATCGCGCCGACCAAGACCCTCGCGAAGATCGCCTCCAAGCTCTGCAAGCGCTACCCCAAGCTCAAGGGCGGCTGCTACATGCACCGGCCGCAGGACATCGAAA
>CACZEU010000135.1:5267-5977 GCA_902780175.1 uncultured Bacteroidia bacterium | reverse complement strand
TCTACTTTAAACTGCTGGCCTGCAATGTCTACGATTGCGTACATCAAACAATGTTTTTAAATGTTTGGGCCTGGGGCGGCTGCCCTGCGGCAGCTCTTGTCGAGCCCTTCGGTCATAAAATGGACGGCAAAGATAGTAATAAATCTCTGATTTACAAATTTTTTTTACAGAAGTAAGTCCGGGTGACCCAGTATTCGAAGAGGGGGTCGATGATGTGGGGATTGTCGTCTTCGTCGAAGGTGATGATTTCCTTCTTGCAGAGGGCGTCCTTGAGGCGGCGGACGTTGGCGGAGGAGTTGAGGCTGTAGTTACGGATAACTTCCGCGCTGCTGAATCTGGTGTGGCCGTCGACTATGGCGCGCAGCAGGTTGACCTGGAAGGTGGTGAGGTCGGACATGACGGCGCGGAAGGAGGGTTCGTGGATGGCGAGAAGGTCGGACAGGGCTTCCATCAGGACGGGTTCCATGATGTATCCTTTCGACAGCGAGTCGCAGATTGAGGCGAAGAAGTTGATATAGTAGATGTTGCTTCTCAGGAGGTTGCAGGCGCCGAGAAGGAGTTCCTTGTCGATAACCTTGCCGCTGGAGAGGAATCCGCGGTTGACGGATTCCACTATGTCCTTGGCTTCTACGGGACTGAATTCGACGCGTTCGACCTGCCGGAAGAAGAGTTTGCGGCGGGCGAAGATCTCTTTCATCGCGTTGACCTGG
>CACZEU010000135.1:0-5177 GCA_902780175.1 uncultured Bacteroidia bacterium | reverse complement strand
ACGGTACGGGAGCGCGACGAGGGCGCGGATGTCGTCGTCGTCAAGGTCCCAGCCCAGTGCGAGGATGCTTCCGGTGGTTTCGTAAACCTGTTCGTCGAATACGAAATGCGTCTTGCCGAGGGTCTCCGCCACGAGCACGCGGTATTCGTCGGTGGAAGCGCCGAAAAGGCGCAGCAGGGAGGTCCCGAGCCCGAGGCAGAAGTCGTTTATGCTGCGCACCCCGAGGAGCGACAGCGATGCGATGTTGAACTGCATGCCGGAGAGCTTCATGTCGTAGAAAACCTGCTGCAGGAGTGAATCCTTGCCGCTCTTGGGAGGCTCGTACATCACTACGTTCTCCCCTTCCCTCAGGAGGTTGGCCAGCACCGGGACTTCGGTCTTGCGGCCTATGAAATTGCGTCCGCTGACCGGACGGTTGTAAACAAAGGGTGTATCCATAACAAAAATGTTCCGCAAAGCTACGGAACATTTTTGTTATATGCAACCGGAATCCTACTCTTCTGCGGCTTTCTTGAAAATGGCGTAGGCCTTGAGGTAGGTCTTGTGGTCGATGGCGGGGTTGCCGTAAATCGTGGTGCCTGGCTTGCGGACATTGCCGATTACGGCCGATTTGCCGCCGACCACTGTGCCGGGAGCGATGGAGATGTGGCCGTTGACGCCTACCTGGCCGGCAAGTATCGAGCCCTCCCCTATCCTGGCGGAGCCGGCTATACCGCACTGGGAGGCCATCGCGGTGTTCTTGCCTACCACCACGCCGTGGGCTATCTGTTGGAGCCAATCTCGACGTCATTTCCTATGATGACGTTGCCCAGGTGCTCGATCTTCTGCCAGCTGCCGTCGGGCTGTTTTGCATTGCCGAAGCCGTCGTCGCCGATTATGCAGCCGGCGTGCAGGATGACACGGTCGCCTATTATCATGCCGGGGAAAATCTGCACTCCCGGATAGATGATGCAGTCGGACCCGATGACCGTGCCCTCGCCGATGGTGACGTTGCCCATGATGCGGGTGCGGTCCCCTATCCGGCAGCGGGCGCCGATTACGACGTAGTCCCCCACCCATACCTGCTTGCCGAGGCGGGCGCTCCAGGCGATGCGGCAGCGGCCGCGATGGGCGCGGGACGTGCGCTTCTGAGCGGCCATCCAGTTCATCATCTTCGCAACGGCGGAATATGCATCCGGCACACGCACAAGCGTGGGTGCGACCGGTTGCGACGGCTGGAAGTCTTCGTTTACCAGGAGCACCGAGGCCCTGCTGGTATAAACGTAGCTCTCGTACTTGGGGTTTGCGAAGAAACTCAGCTGGCCGGGTTTGCCGGTCTCGATGCGGGCAAAGGAAGAGACGGCGGCCGCGGGGTCGCCGTCAACTTTTCCTCCCAGCAGGGACGCTATTTCCTGTGCTGTAAGTTTCATGGGCTAGAATCTCCAGCCTACGGTGAGCATTGCATCGAATACGCTGTGGTTGAGCAGCTCCATGGGGCTGTTTACACCGAGCGCGTTGCCGTCCTTGTCGACGGGGGCGTAGTTGTAATAATAAGGGGAATAGTACCTCCTGGGGTGGGATGTCATACGGAGCGCGAAGTCTGCGAAGAAGGAACCGGCTGAAGAATAACCGATACCTGCGGACACCGCGTGGGTGACGCTGTCGAAGTAGCCGCCGTCGCTGAGGACCTGTGCGTAACCGCCCCAGTTCTCTGCTGTAACCCTGTTGCCGGCTGCGTCGAGTTTGTACTTTTCGGGGTCGGATACGAAGCTGTAACCGGCACGCAGCGACAGGAAATCGACGGGCTTGAACTCAACGCCGGCACGTACCGAATGGGAAACCCCGAGGAAGGTGCGGTTGATGTAGTTCTGGTCGGCCCAGTTATCTTCGGCGAAATAATTGTTGCTCCGGTCCGAATATTTGCAGACGGAATAATCGGTGAGTTCGTAATCGACGCTGAGCAGTCCTACGCCGGGGATGGTGTATGCAAGGCCTGCATCGACCACGTAAGGGGAACGGAGGCTGTATTTGTACTCCCCGATGGAGGATTTGGCGGAGCTGTCGAAGGAAGAATCCTCATAGGAGGACGATGCACGGTACTCCCAGGTCTCCGTGAGGTTGTACGACGTGGGTGTCTGGATGGCGGCGCCCAGGCGCAGGCTCTCCGTCAGGAGGGCGATGAAGCCGAAGCGGGCGTTGATACCGACGCCGTCGGTGTTGAGCTTATAGGAGTTGGTGGAGCTGACGAAGTTGGTGGCAACGAGATTGTCGTCCTTGTCGTAAAAGATGACAGGATGGGCCGAAGGGTCCTGTGCCTGCTCGTAGAAGACTTCCTCCCTGCGGTAATTGAGCATGGGGATACCAAGGTTGAAACCGAAGTAGAAGCGGTCGCCGACGTTGTAACCGAGGTTGAAGATGACGTCGGTCTTGGCTCCGTATGTATTGTACATGGAGGTCTGGTTGAGGGTGCCGGGTACGTAGTGCCAGGCTTCGTCGGAACGCAGACGTTCGCTGGCGCCGACATAGGACGTGGAGCCCTCGGGGCCGTATTCGCCGATCTGGTTGGCGTCGTAGGCGGTGGTGAGGTCGCGGCCGAAGTCGTCGTAGGACATGCCGTTGGCCCCTGCCGCAAGGCCGCCGAGGAACGAGGAATAAGGATTGGATCCGCGGGCCGTGGAGTAATTGAGGAAGATGTTGGTGGTATTCGCGATCACTCCGAAGGACGACGAGGTAATCCAGCTGCTTTCACTGGGGTAGAACACCAGGTTGAGGCCGATGTTGGGAATCCTGAACTTGGTGTGGGTGGTGGAAGTGGGATCGCCGAAGGCTTCCTTGCCGGTGGGGTCGTACGAGGCCCGGGTGCCGGAAAACACAAGGCCGGGCGTGATGGTGAACTGACAGTAGTCGTTGACCGCGGAACCGGCAGGGTTGAAGGTGATGGAGCCGAGGTCCCCGCCCAGGGCGGTCATGGCGCCGCCGAGGGCGACGGAACGGGCCGTGCCGTAGTAATTGTTGCGGCTGATCATCTCAGCGTAATACGAATCCTGTGCTCCGGCGGTAACGGTCGCCGCCACGATGGTTCCGAGTATGATGATAAATCGTTTCATGATGCTTGGGTGTTAATGGTTAAGGATTTACCTGCGGCCGCCGCCACCGCCGCCGCTGCCTCCGGAGTGGCTGCTTCCGCCACCGCCGGAATAGCCGCCGGATGAGCCGCCGCCCGAGTAACCGCCGCCGGAATAGCTGCCGCCGGAGTATCCGCCGCCGCTATACGAACTGCTGCGGGAGGATCCGCCGCGGGAATAGCTGCCGGAGTCGGAAGTGTCGACGGTGAATCCGCCGGACCTGCGGTAATTGCCGGTCGAACGGCCGGAAGACGACCTGACGGTGGATGAACCCGAACCGGAGAGACGGGCCGAAGCCGAGCCGCCCGAGGTGGACAGGCTGCCGGCCCTGCGGTGGTTGCCGCTGCCGGTCACGTACGAGGTGTTGTAGGATGACCTTCCGGTGAAACCGGAGTAAGGATAATAGTGGTAGTGGCTGTAAGGGTAATAATAATAGCCTCCGCCGTACCAGGAGAAATAAGGACTGTAACTCCAGCTCCAGTAAGGGTCCCAGTAGGGGTCGTAGAAAGGATCCCAAATACCCCAGCCGTAGCGGTAGTAGGGGCTGCCGTACCAATAGGAATGATAGCCGAAGGGACTGTAATAGCGATAGCTGAACGGTGAGTACAGGTACGTGTAGTCATCGGCTTCGCTCGCGCGGAGTTTGTTTTTCCGGCGAAGGGAGTCGGCCGCGATGTTCTCTGCAGCCATTGATTTGAAATCGTCCTCGGAGAGAAGCTCGACGGCAGGCTGCGGGCGGAAATAGATTCCGTCCGGGAATTGCTGCTGCTGAGAGGCAAGCTCCGAGAGCGACCCGCAAGCCGCAATCAGGAAGACTGCGGGCAATAAAAATGTCAGGCTACGTTTCATTATTGTACCTCCTTCAATAAAAGTTTGTATATTTGTGACCGCAACATCCGTGCCGCGCACGCGCGTTGCAATCAGCACGTAAAATTAACAATAATTTGACAATATGGCAAAAGAGGTAACAAATCGGGCGGACAATTATTCGCAGTGGTACAACGACCTTGCACTCAAGGCAGACCTTGCGGAGCAGTCCGCCGTCCGCGGGTGTATGGTCATAAAGCCCTATGGCTACGCGCCTATTTCCCGCTTTTCATCCCCAAATCCTTCTTCAGCCGTGAGGCCGAGCACGTGGCCGGCTTCGCCAAGGAGTGCGCGGTAGTCACCCACCACCGCCTCATGAACGCACCCGACGGCTCCGGAGTCGTAGTCGATCCCGACGCCAGACTGGAAGAGGAACTCATAGTCCGTCCCACCTCGGAAACCATCATCTGGAACACCTACAAGAACTGGATCACCTCCTGGAGGGACCTCCCTCTCCTCTGCAACCAGTGGTGCAACGTCGTCCGCTGGGAGATGCGCACTCGCCTCTTCCTCCGCACGGCCGAATTCCTCTGGCAGGAGGGCCACACCGCCCACGCCACCGCCGAGGAGGCTCAGGCCAAGGCCGAAGAGATGGTCCACGTATATGCCGATTTCGCCCGCAAGGTAATGGCCCTGCCGGTCATCGTCGGCCACAAGAGTCCCAACGAGCGTTTCGCCGGCGCCATCGACACCCTCACCATCGAGGCCATGATGCAGGACGGCAAGGCCCTGCAGGCCGGCACATCCCACTTCCTCGGACAGAACTTCGCCAAGAGCTTCGACGTCCAGTTCACCAACAAGGAAGGCAAGCAGGAATATGTCTGGGCCACTTCCTGGGGCGTCAGCACCCGTCTGATGGGCGCACTCATCATGGCCCACGGCGACGACAACGGTCTCGTCCTGCCTCCTGCACTCGCCCCCATCCAGGTCGTCATGGTCCCCATCTACCGCACTGAGGAAGAGCTCTCCGCCGTCCTTGCCGAATTCGACAAGATCAAGACCGGACTCGAGGCCCTCGGAGTCAGCGTGAAGATCGACAGCCGCGACACCCTGCGTCCCGGATTCAAGTTCGCGGAATGGGAACTCAAGGGCGTGCCCGTACGCCTTGCGATGGGCGCCCGCGACCTCGCCGCCGGCACCGTGGAAGTCGCCCGCCGCGACACCCTCACCAGGGAGACCATGCAGCTGGAGGGCATCGAGGCCCAT
>CACZEU010000134.1 GCA_902780175.1 uncultured Bacteroidia bacterium | reverse complement strand
GGGCTATGTGTACAGAACCAATTTTGATTTTACGGCTCCGGTTCTTACTGCTGTTCTGGCAGACGGCTCGAACTGGAACACCGGTTCGGAATCGACGGTAACGGTAAACTATTTCAAGTCAAGCGTCAATCAATACGAAGATGACGAAACCTTCTGGATCAGTGCAGAATACTACTTTACAAATTCCGACCTGACCAGTTTGAATGTTGCCCCGGTGGGAAACAAAACGACATATACGGTAGGTTCGACGACCTACGGTCCCGTCTATGAGGTGCAGGCTACAACGTACGATACAGGCTCCGGCGGTGAGCTTCGCTGGGTGTACGACGAATCCAAGCAAGCAAAGCAGGCGCCCACGGGCGAGAAAATTCCCGGCGGCCTGCTGCTGCCTTACGGTGAACAAAGAATTGTCTTCACCTTTACGAACCGTCATAGCAGTCGGAAGGCAACGGTTGATTCAGGCAAATATGTGACGCTGCAGTATTCAACACCTTTCGCCTATTTCGTGGGGGCGACGAACCAGCGCTACGCCCAGGTTTATTTAGTTCCGGCCAAGAACGTGAAATACCTCAAACGTTGCGCAAGCACGGCTGACCTGGATCAGCGGACTTGGATGACGACACTTTTCGGCCACCGAGATTGGTGCAAAGCCGCAAAAGTAAGGTCGGCTTTTCCTTATGTGAGCGGTGGTGCGGCTGTTTATCACAGTTCTTATACTACACAAAATCCCGGAAAATTGCCTTTGACTAATTTTGATGCCAGATTCGTTCCCGGTGCAAGTTCGTCTGCTACGAAGTGGATTTCTTATTATATTAGTATGCTTGACGATTCAATCCCTTGTCCGGGCTCACGACAGCCATTCGTCCCAGAATATTACTCTGATCACATGATTAAATTTTGGGAAGATATTACATTTAATGCTATAGGTTTTAAAGCAAATCAAACAGTCACGATGTATGGCAAAGTTTATCCGTCGAGTGATTATAGTGTATGGTTGAGTCCCAATTCGATATTAGGAGCGGTACATGGCATATATCTCAATACGAATCAATCATTTGCAAGAACTACTTTATAAACAGGAAAGGGGCCCGTTCAGGCCCCTTTCCTTCATTTTCATCTTAACATTGAAACGAAATGTTTAATTGATATACAACAGATAATCTTCATAACTCTCATCAGACTTGTACCATTCGATCGCAAGTTTATTTTTACCATACGTGTCAAATCGGGTTTTGACACTCCAAAGCATAAGTCTTCTTTCCCGAAAATCTGCGGGAACAAATCTCCAAGGGTTTTTTTCTCGCGGATCAATGATCATATGTTCTTCATCAAACCACCTATAGTCCGGAAAACGCAGGATTTCAATTTCAGGATCATTTACACGTTCAGAGCGAACTTCATCCGTGGTGCTATAAATATCCCAGTCATATCCATTCCCATCATCGTCGAGATAAGCCAGTTGAAAGTAGCAAGTCATGCCGTATTTCTTGTCAGCTTCCGGCGTGGCATTGAGCGGAATGGGGCCGACGATTTCCAGGATGTGCATCTTGTCCCAGCCCGGGAAGTCGTCCCGGCTCTTGAAGGTTTTCAGAAGCTTCCGATAGTTGGTAGCAGCCGCATTATGGCCATCCAAGAACTTATATTCTTTTCCATCAACACGAGCAAGAATCCCTTCGAGTGGAATGACGCTTTTTGAGGTCGCCATGAAGGAGATTTCCTTGCGGGAAGCGCCTTCTCCGTTCCAGAAGGTGATGGTGGATTCGCCTTCGGCGACCCATTCGAGGTGGTAGCGGGTGTGGTCGGCGCCGTCCTGGACGATGTTGATGCAGCGGGATGAACTCGAGGCGTTTACGCCCTCGAATCCGGTAACGTCGGACGAAATGCGGAACTCAATCTGGTTCTGGCCGTCCGGGAGGATGTTCGGGACCATCGGGTCGAGCTTCCAGTAGCCGAAGTAGAAGGCGTCCTGTTTCCATTCTCCTTCAAAGACATAGAGAGAATCCTTCTCGAAGCCCTTCTCGTGGTCGAGCAGGACGACATCGAAGGCGGCGCCCTTCAGGCCCACTTCCGTGGGATTCTCTTTATTGGGGGCGAGGGGGTTGTTCCTGTCGCAGGAGACGAGGCCGGCAGCGCCCAGAAAGATGGCGGCTGCGACGGCGAGGTGATGTTTTTTCATAATTCTAACGATCAATAATTGTTTGTATAAAGATAAGGATTCTGCGCCAAAGCCGAGGGGCTGGTCCGCTCGGGCGTGAAGCATCTCACGATCGTGTATGCGGACGTGATCAGCGAGAGCAACGTGGGCCGCCAGCTGATGGCGACGCCGCGCACGGTCGGTCAGGTGAAGGTCGAGGCGCTGCGCGACCGCCTGCTGGAGGTCGCGCCGGATGCCGAGATCACGGTGTTCCATCAGATCTTTTCGGCCGAGACGGCCAGCGAATTCGCGCTGGAGGAGTACGATTATATCCTCGACGCCATCGATTCGCTCAAGGACAAAGGTGAGCTGATCCTGCGTGCGACGCGCACGCCGGCGAAGTTCTTCTGCTCGATGGGCGCCGCCTGCAAGGTGGATCCGACGCAGGTGAAGGTGGCGGAGTTCTGGAATGTCCGGGGTTGCCCGCTCGGCGCGGCCCTGCGCAAGAAATTCAAGCAGAACCATACCTGGCCGGGCCGCAAGTTCCGCTGTGTGTACGACGAGGAGGTGCTGCCCAACCGGGGCGGCAAGGGCGAGGCGGAGACCGACCTGTTCAACAAGGCGCAGATCAACGGCGCGGTGGTGCACATCACGGCCATCTTCGGGATGACGCTGGCCGGCCTGGTGATCGAAGACGTTTACCATCAAATCGTTGGGTGATGGAAGTGCTGGATGTCCGCAAAGGGGAGCACGTGGCCCTGGTGGGGCCCAACGCCTCCGGCAAGAGCCGCCTCGCGTCCGCATTTTCCGGCCGTGCCGGCGCGAAATTCATCACCTTCCGCGATTCTTACGGGAGCTACGGCGACCGTAATTTCTTCATGCAGCAGCGCTGGAACCTCTTCACCCTGGAGGGGGAACCGCCCTCGGCGGGGGAGCAGCTCCGCAAGGAGGCGCAGTCCGACCGGGACCCGGCGGCGGCCCTTCGTCGGCTCTCCGAGCTGACGGCCCTGTTCGGCCTGGAGAAGGTACTGGACAAGCCGCTGGTGACGCTCTCGTCCGGCGAGCTGCGCAAATTCCAGCTCACGCGCGCCCTGCTCGGCGGGCCGCAGATCCTGGTCATCGACAATCCTTTCATCGGGCTGGACCCGCGCACACGCGGGCTGCTGACGCGCCTGCTGGCGTCGCTCAGCGAGCAGACGACGCTGGTGCTGGTGCTCTCCCGCGTGGCGGAGATCCCGCCGTTCATCACGCACGTCGTATCCGTCGCGGACGGGCAGATGGGGGAGAAAGTGCCTCTGGAGGCCTATCTGGACGCGGTCCTGCCGCCGGCTGTCATCCGCATGCGCGGGGTCACGATCTCCTATGGAGAACGGGTGATCCTGGACGCCCTGGACTGGACGGTCCGGGAGGGGGAGCACTGGGCGCTGACCGGCGCCAACGGCAGCGGCAAAAGCACGCTCCTGAGCCTGATCTGCGCCGACAATCCCCGGGCCTATGCCTGTGATATCGAGCTCTTTGGCCGGCCGCGGGGGAGCGGGGAGACCATCTGGGACATCAAGCGCAACATCGGCTACGTGAGCCCCGAGCTGCACCGGGCCTTCCAGGTGGACGCCCCGGCGCTGGACATCGTGGCCAGCGGCCTCTTCGACACGGAGGGCTTGTTCCGGCATCCTTCCGAGGAGCAGTATGCATGCACGCGCCGCTGGATGTCGGAGTTCGGGATCGAAGAGCTGGCCGAAAAGCCTTTCCTGCGCCTCTCCAGCGGGGAGCAGCGCATGTGCCTGCTGACCCGCGCCTTCGTGAAGGATCCGCGGCTGTATGTGCTCGACGAGCCGCTGCACGGCCTCGACGAGCCCCGGCGGCGCCGCGTCAAGGCCCTGCTGGACCGCTTCTGCGGCGCCCCCGGCAAGACCCTCCTGATGGTCACCCACTATCCCGAAGAATACCCCGCCTGCATCGACCACAGCCTGACGCTGTAGGGGGGATACCGTCCTAAGCAAACTAAAGTGCGAGTAGCCTGAATAAATACATACAAGCTACTCGCAAAAATGGCCTATTTTGCGAGTAGCTTCTCATAAATATGGCAGGCTACTCGCAGTAGATAGAATCAGAATAATCAAAGACTGTCCAACAAACATGCGGCTTCAGCATATGAAATCCCGCAGACGCGGGCGATTTGCGTAACGTCTGCGCTGAATCTGAATCGAATTTGCCGTGCAAGCTCCGACTGCTCCTGATTATTCAGCTCTTCAAAAGACGATTTTTGAAACAGGCTTCGGTACAAATCCGGAAGGACAGCCAGAATGGCCTGATCCCGGATGGCAGGGCAGTTGTTTGCCGCAGTCTCGATTCGCTTCTTGGCTTTGGATGAGTTGTTCTGGAAATAATTCATCCGCCGGGCTGATTGGAACAGTAATTCTACGGAGTGTACATCTACATAGGACTTTGGCGTGATGAACCCGTCTTCGTTGATCAGCCAGTGTCCGGGTAGTTTGTCGCTTTTACGCGTTTTCCGTTTGTTCTGGAATTGGAAAAGAAAGCATCACCGGTTCCCCACAGATATTGAGTGGGGTGAGCGCAAATGTTGGCAGCCACGCAATTCATTTGTACATAGGCTATAACCCTTTCCACTGCCTCATCCTCATTGGGAATAATCTGAATGTCCAGCGGGTTGCGCCGGAGGAATCCCGGAGTGCCATATTTCCTCTTAAAGTACTGAGAATAACGCTGCTTGAACTGATTGATAAACCCCAGCATATCTTCCCTCCGTCCTTTTAGGACAAAGTGAACGTGATTGGACTCAGAATAAAGGCCAGTACGGCGACCTCGGGAGAACTGGCGGCCTGGATGGCGACATAATTCATGGCGACGCGGAAGTCTTCATCATCCCGGAACCAAAGACCATCTTCCAGGTGATCTGTCGATAACAGATAGATCTTTTTCATAGTTACACAGTTTTAAGCTTCTCTACAAAATATACTGAAATGCCGGGGCTGGTGCAACACACTTTGTGCTTTAGCGGAAATAAAGTATATTTGTTCTGTTATGTTTGACGTTACCCTGATTTCCGACACCACGGAGGGCGGCATCCGCAAGGCCGCCTTCCTGACCTGCGATGCAGTATGCTCGCAAAGGATTGATATCGAACTGGATGGCGAGACCGTCCAGAGCGTCCGTTACACCGGCGGCTGCCACGGCAACACGCAGGGCGTCGGCGCCCTGGCCGTGGGGATGAAGAAAGACGAAATCATCGCGCGGCTCGCGGGCATCGACTGCAAGGGCCGCGGCACCAGCTGCCCGGACCAGCTCGCCCGGGCGTTGAAAATGCTCTAACCCATGGTACCGGTCAGTTCTCTCGCCATGATGGCCGTCTGTGCCCTGGCGGGCATCGTCGCGCCTGTTGCGCTGGCCTGGTGGCTGGTGAAGAAGCACCACGCCAGGCTGAGCACCATCCTGGTCGGTGCCGGTGTGTTCTTCGTCTTCGCGCTGCTGCTGGAGCCCATCATGCACCAGGTGGTACTGAAAGGCCCCCACGGCGCCACAATTTCGGGAAATACCTGGTACTATGCGCTTTATGGCGGCCTTGCCGCCGGTTTGTTTGAGGAGACCGGCCGC
>CACZEU010000133.1:3560-6920 GCA_902780175.1 uncultured Bacteroidia bacterium | reverse complement strand
GGCCGATCCGGCCGAGCAGTCCGCCCTGGGCGCTCGCTCCCGCACAGGCGAGGAAGAGTGCCAGAAGGATGAGTGTAAAACGTTTCATAATGGATGTGGTTTATATTATTCCCGCCTCGATTGCCTTGCGCACCATCTGCACGGTGGTGGTGGCATCGAACTTTACCTTCATACGCTTTCGGTACCATTTGATGGTGGGAAGGCTGAGACAGAGTCGTTCCGCTATGGAAAGGCTGGTCTGCCCTGCAGCTATCATCTTCAGAATCTCCAACTCCTTTGCACTCAGTTTTACCGGCTTGCCGGCAATTTCGTATGACATAATACTTATGTTTTGCGTTTTCTTTGGCAAAATTGGGGATTATTCCCCCAAAAAACACCATCCCAAAGGATAGAAAATACTATACTTTGGTATAGAAATGAATGGGTTACGGCTATCGAAAGCATAAAACCGGCCACACCCCGGCGGAAAGATAAAGCCAAAGAGTTATATTTGCGGCATGAAGAAAATCCTTCCGTTTTTTCTGCTGCTGGCAGGCACACTTGCCGCCAACGCAGAATACACCGACCACAGGAGCCACAGGACCGATTCCCTTGAGAACGTCATTGCAGGCTGGACGTCCCAGCGCCTGGAGAACGCCACCGACGCCCAGTACGACGACATCATCCACGCCTACCGCGACCTGATGTGGGCATACATCCAGATCAACCGCGACCGCTCGATATTCTGCGCCACGAAAGTATATGAACTCGGCGCCAGGAAGAATTACCTGAACACGATGGCCGACGCCAAAAGAATGCTCGGAATGCATATGTACGGCTCCGGGCAATACGACAGCGCGCTCGTGCTGTACGGACAGGCCCTCGACATAACCGACCGAATGGCTGCCGGAGAGAATCCGGAAGACGGAAAAACGGTGTACGACAGGAAAGTGATCGACGACAATTATTCCAACATCTACGGTTCCATCGCCAACTGCTACAATCTGATGGATTCAATCCCCAGGGCGATGGAGTATTATGCCAAAGCCGGAGAAATCTTTGAGCGCAACGGCTGGAACGAGAGCAGTTCCATCCTCTGGCACAACATAGGAGAGACCTGGTCTGAAGAAGGCGAATGGTCCAAGGCGAAGGACGCATACGAAAAGGCCCTGGAATACGCAAGGGTTGCAGATGATTCCCTGCTGGTGGCGAATGCCTTCCAGGGTCTCGGAAGCCTGTATGCGCAGAAAGGGCGCACCCTCAAGGCCCTGCGCTACCTGAAGGACGCAGACAACTACTACGCCAACCACGTTGACCAGGAGTTCATGGCCCGCATAGAGAATTTCGACTATATGGACCAGGTGCTCACCCGCCAGACCAAGCAGCTCCGCCTGATAGCCATCGCAGGCGTCATGCTCGCCCTGCTGATGCTTGCCCTGATGATCACCGGCCGCAGGATGAGGAAACTGAAGAAGGAAAAGGACGGAGCCGACGCCGTGATTTCCGAAGCCCTGCTGGAGCAGGACAATGTCTCCGGGCTCACCGACCGCGAGGCCGAAATACTGCCCCTGGTAGCATCTGGAATGACCAGCCAGCAGATAGCGGACAGACTCTTCCTGAGCCTGCCCACCATAAAATGGTACCGCAAGAAACTGCTGGTGAAATTCGAGGCCGCCAACACCGCCGACCTCATCCGTAAAGCAAAGGAGAAGGGCCTTATTTGACGGCCTTGTTATAGCACTCCCTGCACAGAGGCTCGTAGATGTCCTTCTCGCCGAGGACCACAAGGTCCTTGCTCTTCGATAGGCGGTGGCTGTGATTGGCCAGGTTGCCGCACTTGACGCAAATGGCATGTACCTTCTGGACATCCTCCGCTACGGCCATAAGCTGGGGCATGGGACCGAAAGGCTTGCCGAGGTAGTCTGTATCCAGGCCGGCGACGATGACGCGGACGCCCTTGTTCGCAAGGGTCTGGCACACATCGACCAGGTTGGGGCCGAAGAACTGGGCCTCGTCCACGCCGACGACTTCCACGTCAGGAGCTATTTTGAGCATCTCAGCGGCGTCCCCGATAGGCTGGGAGGTGATTTTATGGAAGTCATGGGAGACAACCTCCACGTCGGAGTACCGGTTGTCCACTGCGGGCTTGAAGATGGCTATTTTCTGATTGGCAAACTGGGCACGGCGCAGGCGCCTGATGAGTTCCTCCGTCTTGCCGGAGAACATAGAGCCGCAAACAACTTCGATGCAGCCGCATTTTTTGTGGTTTTCTGAAAACATTTGCTTAGATTTGTAGGGACAAATATAAGAAAAACTTGTGATATGCCCAGCGGTATCCTCTACATAGTTCCCACCCCCGTCGGAAATCTGGAAGACATCACCCTCCGGGCTGTCACCGTGCTGCGCGAGGCCGACCTCATCCTGGCCGAAGACACCCGCACCAGCGGCATCCTGCTGCAGCATTTCGGCATAAAGGGCAAGCTTCTCGCCCACCACAAGTTCAACGAGCACCAGACTGTCGGCATCGTCAGGGAAAAGATCCTCGCCGGCGCAACCGTAGCGCTGATATCCGACGCCGGCACCCCCGGAGTCAGCGACCCGGGCTTCCTCCTCGCACGCGAATGCGCCCGCGAGGGCATAGAAGTCCAGACCCTTCCAGGAGCCACCGCCTGCATACCCGCGCTCGTATCGTCCGGCCTCCCCTGCGACCGTTTCTGCTTCGAGGGCTTCCTCCCCGTAAAGAAAGGCCGCCGCACCCTGCTGGAATCACTTACCAAAGAAACCAGAACTATGATATTCTACGAATCACCCAGGCGTCTGGTCCAGACGCTGAGGCAGTTTGCAGAGGTCTTCGGGCCGGAGAGAGAATGCTCCGTCGCCAGGGAAATCTCCAAGCTGCACGAAGAGCACCGCCGCGGCACGCTCGCGCAGGTGCTGGAGCATTTCGAGGCCGTTGAGCCCAAAGGAGAAATTGTAATTGTAGTGGCAGGCCTGCCTGCCGCCGGTCACCGCGAGCACCGCAACAAGTACAAGGAGGAGAAGGACGATGAGGGCGAAAGACTCGAAGGATAACGGCACACCCGGCTCCGTTTTCAAAGTGGGCGCAATCGCCCTTGCATTCCTGGTAATCGGCTATCAATCAGCACTCTTCCTCCACAGGGCGGCAACCCTGCGGATCGAATCCCTGCGCGACACCCCCGACACCGTCTATGTCGTCGATGAAACCCTGGCCGCCCGGCTCCTTACGGAAAGCGGATACTCCGCTGACGGCGGCGTGCGCGATGACCGCGAGGAAAGTGACGGCAGCCAGGGAAATGCCCCCTCCAAAGGCAGATCCATCGTCATCCGCCGCAACGCCCCCCACTCCGAAAAGGTCCAGCA
>CACZEU010000133.1:0-3543 GCA_902780175.1 uncultured Bacteroidia bacterium | reverse complement strand
CTTCAACCCCAACACCGTCAGCGTAGAAGACCTAATCCGCCTCGGCTTCACCGAAAAACAAGCCCAATCCATAGACAACTACCGCGCAGCCGGCGGCCGCTTCAGACGCCCCTCCGACTTCGCCCGCTCCTACGTAGTGGCCGACACTGTATTCCAACGCCTCGAACCATACATCACCATCCCCAAACTGGACATCAACAAAGCCGACTCCGCCGCCTTCGACGACCTCCCCGGCATCGGACCCTACTTCGCCGCCAAGATGGTAAGCTACCGCCAGCGCCTCGGCGGCTACTCCTACAAAGAACAACTGATGGACATCTACAACTTCGACCGCGAAAAATACAACGGCCTCAGCGACCTCATAACCTGCAGCAAACCAGCCAAACCCTTCCGCCTCTGGACCCTCGGAGCCGACAGCCTCCGCCTCCACCCCTACATAAAAGACTGGCAGACAGCCCGTTCCATAGTCCTCTTCAGAGAAAACACCCCACCCGAAGACCGCACCGTAGAAGCCCTCGCAGCCAACGCCATCCTAACCGAAGAAACCGCCCGCCGCCTCTCCCGCTGCTACATAGAATAGAATACAAAAGGATGAGATGAGATGAGATGAGATAAGATGGAACGAGAAACAATTGAAGAACGCTAAGGTTCAATGTCGTAGCGGAAACGGGCTGAGGTACGAAATACCGTCTGTACCTGAGCCGGATGGAGTCTGATGAAAAAAAAGGGTATCCCCTCCGGAAACCTTTGGTCGCCCATGACCATGAATGGGAGGGGCCCGCGCCGCAAGGCGTGGGAGGGGCGGAGGCCGTCAGGCCGGAGGGTTTCCGGAGGGGATACCCTTTTTTTTCATCAGACTCCAAGAGTGAAAGAATCCTACCGCCGGGGATGATGGGAAAGGACCTCGGCCTGCCAGGTGCGGGAATCGATGTGAGTGTAAATCTCCGTAGTGAGAACGCTCTCGTGGCCGAGCATTTCCTGCACGACACGCAGGTCGGCCCCATTCTCGACCATATGGGTAGCAAAAGAATGCCGGAAAGTATGAGGCGAAATGGACTTGCGAACGCCGGCCTCAAGGGCGCGCTTACGGACCATATTGAACACGGAAACGCGACTCAACGGCTCCCCGTAACGATTAAGGAAAGCAAAATCAGCAAACTCCGTCGCAGGAACAGGCCGCACCTCGAACCACGCCTCAAGCGCATCCAGCGCCGGCTGCCCGATTGGCACCAGACGCTCCTTGTCCCCCTTCCCAACGACCCGCACAAAGAAACGCCCGAAATCGATATGAGAAATCAACAGCCCGCAAGCCTCCGATACCCGAAGGCCGCAACCATAAAGGACCTCCAGGATCGCGCGGTCCCGAACCCCGGTAGGCGTCCCCAGCGGAACGGCATCAAGGATAGCAGTAACCTCCTCAACGGAAAGCACTTCCGGAAGATAACGCCCCAACTTGGGAGCGTCCACCGCATCGCACGGATTGTCCTTCCTCTCCCCCTCCAGCACCAGGAAATCGAAATAGGACCGCAACGCACTCAGCGCATGCGCCTGGCTACGCTTGCCAAGATCCCCCGCGCGGGAAGCCAGATAAGACTCCACATCGGCGGAAGTACAATCCTCCGGACGTCCCTGCAGGAAAGAAAGGAACGCCGAAACCTCGGCGCCATAAGACGCCACCGTATTCGGCGAAAGCTGCCTCTCTATAGCAAGATGATACGAAAACCGGTCCACACACAAATTTAGCAAAAAAAACATTATCTTTGTACGATTATGACAAAGACCATCATAAAGACAGTCCTCGCCGCTGCCGCCGCAGTACTTACGCTGGCCTCCTGCACCGTATTCGAGCCCCAGGCCCCCTCAACGTACCGCGTAACCCTCATGTACGCCGCAGCCAAAAGCAACCTGTTCTCCTCCATATCCCAGGACCTCGAAGAATTCTGCACCGGCTCCCTCCCCACAAAAAAGAGCGGCGACGTCTTCCTCGTCTATTCCCACATGCCCGGAGTCAACCCCAAAACAAACAGGGTTGAATACGACTACCCCACGAGTCCCGTACTCTTCCGTGCCTGGCGCGACCCCGACGGCACCTACCGCCGCGACACCCTCATCACCTACCCCGACACCTACATCAGCTCCACCCCGGAAGTGATGAGCAAAGTCCTCCTTGACGTCAAGGAACTCTTCCCCGCCCCCCACTACGGAATGGTCATCTCATCCCACGGCAAAGGCTGGATCCCCGTCGGCTACAAGGAAAGCACCCCGTCGATATTCTCCGCCACGCCCCCCACACGCGAACTCTGCATAGAACTGATAAACGGCTCCGGAATTAACGTCAACCTCCTCAAGGAAGCCATCCCCTACAAACTCGACTACCTCGTGCTCGACGCCTGCCTGATGGGCAACATCGAAACGGCATACGAAGTCCGCGGACTGTGCGACCTGCTCATAGTCTCCCCCACCGAAATACTCTCCGACGGCCTGATGTACAACACCATCGGCGCCCTCCTCACCAACGTCCACACACCCGACCTCAAAGGCGTAGCATCAGAATACTTCGAACACTACAACTCCATGAGCGGCAGCTTCCGTTCCGCATCCATCACACTCATGGACTGCAACAACATGGAACCCCTCGCAGAGGTCTGCCGCAAACTGGTCGCCAAATACCGCGACGCCATCGACAGCACCCCCTCAGAAAAGGTCAAACGCTACTTCTACAACGAACTCCACTGGTTCTACGACCTCCGCGACATCTTCGTCCAGGCCGGAATCAACGAAGAAGAACTTGCCGAACTCAACGCCGCCCTAGACAAAACGATAATCTACGCCCGCCACACCGACAGCTTCTTCGCTCTCAAGATGGAAGACATGTGCGGCCTCGCGATGTACAAACCCGACCCCAACCTCGACGAGCTCAACGAATTCTACAAGACCCTCGCCTGGAACCAGGCAACCGGACTGATCCAATGATAATCGACGGCAAAGCCATAGCCGGGCAGATCCTCCAGGACCTCAAAGCCCGGTCGGAACGGCTCGCACGGCAAGCCGGCCGCAAGCCCTGCCTCGCCGTAGTGCTCGTCGGCGACAACCCCGCCAGCCGCATCTACGTCAACGCCAAAATCAAAGCCGCAGCCACATCCGGCATCGACGGCCGCGAAATCGACCTCCCCGACACCGTCACCCAGGAAGAACTCCTGCAAACGGTCAAATCCCTCAACGCCGACCCCGCAGTCGACGGCATCCTCGTCCAGCTCCCCCTGCCCGCACAGATAGACGCCGGCATCATCATCGACGCCATATCCCCTGCCAAAGACGCAGACGGCCTCCACCCCACCAACGTAGCAGCCCTCCAGCTCGGACGCCCCGGCATCATCCCCTGCACCCCCAGAGGCATAATGCACCTGATCGACAGCACCGGCATCAGCATCGAAGGCAAACACGCCGTGGTCGTAGGCCGCAGCAACATGGTCGGCAAACCCACAGCCAAACTCCTCCTCGACCGCAACGCCACCGTCACCATAGCCCACTCCCGCACCACCG
>CACZEU010000132.1 GCA_902780175.1 uncultured Bacteroidia bacterium | reverse complement strand
TTGGGCCTCCGATCACCCATTCGGGATCATTTTCGGGATTTTTGATCCCATTTGGGCCTCCGATCACCCATTCGGGATCATTTTCGGGATTTTTGATCCCATTTGGGCCTCCGATCACCCATTCGGGATCGTTTTGGGGATTTTTGATCCAGCCAGGGCCTCGGACCACCCGTTCGGGATCATTTCCGGGATTTTTGATCCAGCCATGGCGCGGCCGTAAGCCTTTTTTGCTATATTCGCAATCGAAATGATCAGAGTGTTATTCGTCTGCCACGGCAACATCTGCCGGAGTCCGATGGCGGAGTTCATACTCAAGGCGTTGGTCAAGGCCAAGGGACTTGAGGACCGGTATCATATAGAGTCGGCGGCCGTTTCGACGGAGGAGATTGGCAATCCCATTTATCCTCCGGCGAAGCGCTGCCTTACCCAGCATGGGATACAATTCGATAATGGCAAACGGGCCAGGCAGGTAGTACGGGCCGATTATGACCGGTTCGACAGGATTGTCTGCATGGATCAGTCAAACCTGCGGCTCCTCAGGCGTATTATTCCTGATGACCCGCAGGGAAAGATCCACCTTATGATGTCTTATGCCGGAGTGAGCCGTGACGTCGCCGATCCTTGGTATACCGGTGATTTTGAAGAGGCTTTCCAGGACATTCTTGAAGGATGTGAAGCAATGCTGTCCAACATCGCAGATTAGCACCATGGATTCACCAACGCCATTCCAGCATACAAACAGGCCCGGTTTCTGGCTGGGACTCCTTGACTTCTGCACCTTTGGACTGTTCTTCCTGTTCTATATGCCGCTGGGCGGCCTGCAGGACGAGCTGGACCGTATCCTGGGGCGGCGGACACAGCGGTACGGAGTGGCCTACCTTCTGGGCATCCCCACGGCATTCATCTACACTCTTGTCTGGATGGCCCGGATTGCGGAGGAACTGAAGGCAAAAGCGATTGAACTCGGAATCGAAGGACCCTATACGTCCTGGTGGCACATGTTCGGCTGGAATACTTTCGGCGTCCTGCTGCTTGGCCCCGCCGTCGCCACCGGCCGCTTCTTCGACACTTTGAACAAGATAGAAAGAAAGTTAAATTCTGAATTATGATACTTACCACCACCCCTGCCATAGAGGGCAGGACAATCACGGAGTACAAGGGCGTAGTTTTCGGAGAGGTCATCTCCGGTGTCAACTTCCTCAGGGACTTTGCTGCCAGCATCCGCAATATCGTTGGCGGCCGGAGCGCTTCTTACGAAGAAGAACTCATCACCGCCCGCACGCAGGCAATGCAGGAAATGTCGGACCGGGCAAGCAGGCTCGGCGCCGACGCCGTCGTGGGCATCGACGTCGATTATGAAGTCCTCGGAGAAAACGGCGGCATGCTGATGGTAACGGCATCCGGCACGGCCGTCAGGCTGGGATGACGGTAAGATGCCGATAGTTCTTTCAGTCCTTTGGACCCTGTTCTACCTGCTTGTTCCGGCGGGGGTTGTGCTGCTGTGCCGCAGGAGCAGGGCGGCCGCACGTGTCGGGGCCATCCTCATTCTGTACTTCATCGGACTCATTGCCGGCAATTTCCTGATTTACCCTTTTCCGGAAGTCTCGAAGGCCGTCTCGGGAGTGCAGGAGGCCCTTTCCGGCTTAACCATACCGCTGGCGCTGCCGCTAATCCTTTTCGCCTGCGACTTCCGCGGCTGGCCGGTCAGGAAGGCGCTGGCGTCACTTGTCATCGGCCTTGTTTCCGTAATAACGGCGTCCGTCTCGGGCTATCTGCTTATGGCTCCGCATCTCGGCGGGCAGGCGGCTTCCGTTGCAGGAATGGCCGTTGGCGTATATACGGGCGGCACGCCTAATCTTGCCGCCATAAAAATGATGCTCGGCGTCGATGAGGGGACGTACCTGCTGATGAATTCGTTCGACATGCTCGTGAGCTTCCTGTACCTCGTTTTCCTGATGGGCGTGGGCATAAGACTGTTCCGCAGGATACTGCCTTACGCCGCCACCGCAAGGGAAGACACCGGAGAACTCCACGCCAATGCCATGGCGATGAGCGAAGACCGGATGTACAGGGACGTTTTCTCCCGTGAGCACCGCGGCGGTACTCTTAAAGCCATAGGATTGGCGGTGCTGATAACGGGTCTGGCCCTCGGCCTGTCGATGCTCACCACCGGCGGCATCAATATGATAGTGCTCATCCTTACGCTCACCACGCTATCGATAGGCGCCTCCTTCATTCCACAGGTCCGCGGATGGACCAAAAGTTATGACGCCGGCATGTATCTGGTCCTGATTTTCTCGCTTGTGGTGGCGTCGATGGTGGATGTGCGCAGCCTGAACCTGCGGGAAGGACTCTGGCTTCTCGCTTTCATAGCATTGGTGATATTCGGGTCGCTGCTGCTCCAGATTCTGCTGAGCAAGCTGCTGCGGATAGACGCCGATACCGCCACGATAACGTCGGTCGCCATGATCAATTCTCCGCTTTTCGTTCCGATGATAGCAGAGAACATGAAGAACCGCCGGGTAATCCTTACCGGAATTACGATAGGGATAATCGGCTACGCCGCAGGCAATTACCTAGGCGTTCTCGTTACCGGGATACTCGGAAGGTGAGAGTGCCGATACTGGTCCAGGCTCCTGGACCCCTATGTGCGAAAACGGCCTCTTTTGCTTATCCCGGTCCACGAAAACAACAGGGTATCGTCAATTATTGTTATATTTGAAAAAAAACATCCGATGGACGATAATCTGCAACACGAAAAGGAGCTCTGCGGCGACATTGTCCCCAGGCTGTTCGAAGACGATGTATGGGAAGACATCGACGCACTTGACGCAGAAGATACGATTCTCGTACTCCGTCAGGCGAAGGACGTAATCCGTAAAGGCCTTTTTGACGAATTCTACAACGATACGACCAGCCGCAAGGACGTCTTCGAGGCCGCAACTGCAAGGCTCGGCCGCGAGCTTTGCCGGAAACTTATGGCATTGCCGGCCATCTACACGCTCATCGACAATTCCACCATGCTGCCGGCGCTCGACAGGAGGGGAGGCATCTTCCTCTTCACCCGCAAGGAATTTGCGGATGCGGCCCTCGATTACCATATGCAGCAGATGCATATCTGGCAGGTCCGCGAAATCGGACAAAAAGATATCTATCCATTCCTGGGCAACGAATTCTACGACAACGGCGCCCGTTACGCCGTCATCAACGACGGCCAGGACTGGAGCCTGTGCAGGCCCGAAGAATTTATCGATAAGCCCCAATACGCCCCCGGCGAGGCCCCCGTGTCCAATCCGGACTACATCCGGGCGCTCACGCTGCTGCAGCAGGAACTCCACTGGCGCGCCGACTACGAAGGCAAGCAGCAGACTATGCACGGGTACGAAGACGAAATGATACGCACGTTCGGCGGAGCCAATCAGATTACTTACGCCTCCCTGACCAACGCCGAAGGACGGACCGCACTCCCCATCTTCTCCGACTGGGACCAGTTCATGATGGTTTACGACCCCCACGAATGGCAGGGCTGGGTGGTGGGTGCCGGAGAGTTGTCCGATCTTCCCGCGGAGACCGTAGTCGTCAACCCCGCCACAATTGCCTTCGCAATGGGCAAATCCTTCCTTGGGAAGATGCTGTCCATCTATCGGGATGAGTTCGCCCCGGACAAGGGACCGCTGTCCGAAAAGGATTACCCGGGATACATCCTTCCCGCCGAAGGCAGCTCCCTGCGCGAGAGGATAGAAAGTATGATAAAGCTTGCCGGCGAGACGTTCGGCCACCCGGCGGACATCAGCGGCCTGCGGAAGCTGTATGCCGACGAAAATGTCCCCCTTCTTCCTGCCGGCGAGGACTTCCTGAAGCGTTACGCATATCTTTTCAGCACGATGGGCCCTTCATTCGAGAACCCGGACGATGCTGAGCAGTTCTATTTCGACACGTTCGACGAGATGCCCGACCTTCCGGCGGACTGCAGCCTCAATGCCGCTCACGGGCGGGACTGGAGAGCGACGGGAGCCGCCGGATGCCCGGTAACTCCCGTAGGTATCTATGGCTTCGGAGAGCCCTATATCGTATATGCCGGCGAGAACGGCAGGCTATATGCCTTCCGTGGCTTCAATGACGAAGTCCGTGCGTACGATTCGCTGGAAGACCTGCTTGAAGAGGCCCTCGAGGGGCATATGCCTGTCGGGCTTGACGATTAGTGCACTTACTCGATGATGCAGTAAGTTTCGAATGCTCCTGTTGTTTCGTCATAGGAATAGAGCAGGCTACCGTTCTTGTAGAGGGCGTAACTGTCCTTCCTGAGTACAAGGTAAACATCTCCGGCAGCGCTTATGCGCATGGGGCGGACATCGTTATAGTAGATGTGCCTCTTGTCCTGAATGGTGTAGAGAAGGGTATCGTCCTTATAAACCCGAATATTCGTCAAATCAGGATCGGAAGAATCGGATACTGCATAATAGACATGTCCGTCGCGGCAGGCAATAGCGCCGTCATAGTTCATCTCCACTTTGTCGACAACCCGGAAGCGGACACCGTTTTTGTAGAGGATGATTTGATAGTGACCGCCGGTGCTCCCTGGGGCGTATTCTTGCACCAGGATATAGACGTCACCGTTGGAATCGGCGGCAATTCTCGTCTCGCCAACATCATTCTTGTCAAGAAGCGTTGCGTTTCCGGGGACTGAACTGCCTGCGGGAATGTCGTAAGTGGCAATGTAGCGAGATAAGTATGCATCTTCAATTCTTCCCGCTACCCGGAGGGTGCCGTCCGGCAGGCAGACCATTCCGGGGTGGTAGATTCTTCTGAACGAACAGGAGGAAGCGTCAAGGACGGTTTCCTGGCAGCCACCTGAATAGTCAAAGCGTAAAACGCTTAGTTTTTCGAAACCCGGATAGGAGACCAGGATGGCGAACCAGTCGTCCCGGACGATGAAATCGCGGATTTTTTTATCTCCATTAGGGATAGAAAGCTTGACGGCAGGCTTCCTGTCCTTGCAGAGCCAGTAACTGATCGGCTGATACAAGCCCATCCATACTTCAATCGTATAGAGGGTGCCGCCATAATACTCGGCCCCGGCTATGTGTCCATCGGCAAAATGGAGTGACTGTTCATCGTAAATGCCGTTGCGGGGGTCGGGGGCGCCGTTGATGTACGGCACGTAATCATGGCCATCATACAAGTCATAGAAGACCATGGGCCCGGCGCTGCCGGAGACGGAGACCTCGCACGAAGC
>CACZEU010000131.1 GCA_902780175.1 uncultured Bacteroidia bacterium | reverse complement strand
GCCCTCTCAAACGCCATCTTCCCGATGGGATTAAGGTGGAATACGGGGAATTCCGTATTTTACCATCGTGTAAAGTTGACAAACGATTTCTATATGGCTGTTTACGAACTAACACAGGGGCAGTGGAGCAAGGTTACGGGCTATACGCCTGCTCTTGACGGCTCGTTGAGTTGGTTCCCGTCTTTCTTTGGCGATGCTGTTGCATCGGCATATAGGGATAATGAAGCGGTTCCGATACCACAGACCCGTTACACGGAGTTCAGGGGCAAGACCAAGACATGGCAGGTTGACGGGCATAATGTTGATGCAAATTGCCACGTAGACAAGTTCCGCACCGTGCTTGGCATAAGCACCTTAGATCTCCCAACTGAGGCGGAATGGGAGTTCGCCTGCCGTGCTGGAACGGCGACAGAACGGTACGATGGGTCGTCTGGCGGAACTGCGCCTGTTGGCATTGCGTGGCTAAATGAAGCTGGGTGTCGTCCCGCAAGTGGCATCCAGATTCCGCAGGAAGTAGGGCTTCTCAAGTCTAATGAATTTGGTCTTTACGATATGCTTGGCAATGTGCCGGAGATCTGCCTCGACTACTACAATGTTGGCGATGCGTATGCTACGCGCAATGATGCGATTGACGGTCCGTATGTAGAAGCGCCGCCCGGTCCTGCTACTGATGACCAAGGGAGCGCTGGTGTTGATTCGGCTCGTCATGTGAAGCGTGGGGCCGGCATAGGGAACGGAAAATGGGCTGCTGTCGCATATGACAGAGCCTATCAAGGCGCGAGTGACAACTATCCATTCTTCGGCTACCGCCTTGTGTCCATCACAGCCACCGATGAGGTCACAATCCAGTCCATAAAGTCAGTACCGGTCACTTCCATCGCGGAAAACCTTGAGACCGGGACCATCACCACCGGTAACGACCTTATCAACAAGCTCATCTCCAACACCATCTGGGGCCAGCGTTCCAACTACCTGTCAGTTCCCACTGACTGCCCCCAGCGCAACGAGCGTCTTGGCTGGACTGCCGACACCCAGGTCTTCACTGAAACCGGAACATTCTTCGCCAACACTGACGCTTTCTTCCACAAATGGACCCGCGACATGAGGGATTCCCAGAGTGAAGCAGGTGGTTTCCCGGGAGTGGCCCCTACTGCGCAGTACGGTAACGACATGATGCGCCTTGGCTGGGCAGATGCCGGAATCATAGTTCCCTGGACAATTTGGAAGCAATTCGGAGACAACAGTTTAGTCGAAGAAAACTGGGAGGCCATGAACCGTTTCATGACCTATGTCCATGAGACCAAGTACGACCATAAGACCCATGCAGCCGAGAACGGCAACTACCAGTGGGCGGACTGGCTGAGCTATGAGCCCCTGGAGAGCTGCGGAGGCGGGATCAACATGAAAGACAAGTCCGGAAAGAACGTCCGCCGTCCTGAGGCGATCGTGTACTGGAACTATCTGAGCGCTTCATACTGGGCCCTCGATGCCGGGATGATGGCCGACATGGCTGCCGCAACCGGTAAGGATGCAGCAAAGTACCAGGCCATGGCCGATGAAGCAAGGGAATACATGAAGAAGCAGTTCCTCAAACCCGACGGCACATTCAAGTGCGACATTCTGAACACCATGCAGACCCCTGCACTGTTCGCACTCAAGAACAACATCGTGGAAGGCAAGGCGAAGGAGGCTACCATCGCCCGTCTCAGGCAGAATTTCATCGACCATGGCAACTGCCTGCAGACCGGATTCCTGGGGACATCCATCCTGATGCAGACCCTTACCGACAACGGAATGGTTGACATCGCCTACGAGCTCCTCTTCCAGCGCAAGAATCCAAGCTGGCTGTACTCAGTTGACAATGGTGCTACCACAATCTGGGAGCGTTGGAACAGCTATACGATTGAATCCGGAATGGGCCCCAGCGGAATGAACAGTTTCAACCACTACGCCTATGGAGCTGTATGCGCCTGGATATGGGAAACCGTCGCCGGAATCTGCGCCGATCCTGCCAAGCCTGGATTCAAGCATATAGTCATGAAGCCCGTCCCCGACAAGAGGCTCGGTCATGTCGATGCAGAATTCAAGTCAGCCGCCGGAGTCATCAAGAGCTCATGGAAGTACGAGGGTGACAAGTGGATTTGGGAATTCTCCGTCCCTGAAGGTGCCACCGCCACCGTTACCCTTCCCGGCGATACCGAGTCCAAGGACTACACCGCGGGTACTTACAAGATTGAGAAATAAAAGGATTGAAAATGAAAGCGATCAAATACATAGTCGGAGGCATGGCCATGCTGTTAATGGCCATTTCCGCCGGAGCGCAGGGATACACTCCTTCAGAGGGCAATCTCCAGGCGCGCAGGGATTTCGAGAACGAGCGTTTCGGAATATTCCTCCACTGGGGAATATATGCCTCCTACGCCCAGGGCGAGTGGTATCTCAATAATGGCAAACTCAACAAGGACGAGTACGCCAAGGCTGCCAATGGTTTCTATCCGATCCGTTACAACGCCGAGGATTGGGTCAAGGCTTTCAAGGATGCAGGAGCAGGTTACGTGACCATCACCTCCCGCCATCATGATGGTTTTTCCATGTTCGACACCAAAGCTTCGGACTACAACATCGTGAAGGCTACCCCGTACGCCCATGACGTCATAAAGGACCTTGACGAGGCATGCCTTAAAGAAGGCATAAAACTCCAGTTCTACTATTCCATCCTGGACTGGGACCGCGAGGACTTCCCCATCGGCGAATCCGGCAGATTCTCCGGACGCAAGGGAGACAGTCAGGATTACAACCATTATTTCGAATTCATGAAGGCCCAGGTAAAGGAACTGCTCACCCAGTACCACACCCGCGCCCTATGGTTTGACGGATACTGGGACCACAAGAAAGATGCGGTGCCCTTCAACTGGAGGATGCCGGAATTCTATGAATATATCCATTCGATCAAGCCTGATTGCTTGATCTGCAACAACCACCATATCGCCCCTATAGACGGTGAGGACTATCAGACCTTCGAAAGGGACCTTCCGGGAAGGAATACTGCAGGATTCTCAGCGGGACAGGAAGTCAGTGAGATCATACCTATCGAAATGTGCCAGACCATGAACAGGTCATGGGGATATGCCGTAGCTGACCAGGATTACAAGTCAGTCGGTACCCTCGTAAGGCTCCTCGCCCAGTGCGTTTCGATGAACTGCAACCTTTTGCTGAACATAGGCCCCCAGGCAGACGGCGAGCTCCCTGCCAAGGCTCTCGAGCGTCTCAAAGGTATGGGCGAGTGGATGAAAGTGAACGGCCAGTCCATTAAGGGATGCGGCCCTGGTCCCGTTCAGGAACAGGAGTGGGGAGTCTCAACAGCCCCGAAGAATGATCCGAAGGTTTTCTACCTCCACCTGTTCAAGGACCCCGGTGCTGTGATAGAGATTCCGGTTGCCAAGAAAGCCAAGATCAAGAACGGCCAGAACATCCGTTATCACGTTGAGATTAACACGGAGTTCTGGGATAATCGTGCCCGTTCAAGAGGGATATCTATCGGTACTGACGAATTCAAGTCCATGAAGTCGGATTTCATCGAGGAGCTGAA
>CACZEU010000130.1 GCA_902780175.1 uncultured Bacteroidia bacterium | reverse complement strand
CCGAGAGCTCCTTGCTTCCGAGAGCCAGCACGTCACTGCCGTCGATTACCAGCCGCCCGGCATCGGGTGTGGAACGCGTACCGAGTATCTGCAGAAGCGTGGACTTGCCCGCGCCGGAAGCGCCCATTATGGAAACGACCTCCCCCTGGGAGGCGGAGAAATCAACCCCCTTCAGCACCTTGAGGGAGCCGAAAGACTTTTCGATGTTTTCAGCCTGGATGATCATGGTCCAAAGATATGAAAAAAAAGGGACACTTGCGAAAAGTGTCCCTCCGTCATTCCGTCACGACATCATTTGTTGCTGTCGGACTTCTGCTGCTGCCGGCGGTTGCCGTTGCCGAAATTGCCTGGCTGACCCATCGGCTGCCCTCCCATGGGCTGGCGGAGCCTGTTGATCTGGGACTGGCGGAACTTCTCCTCGCCGAGGAAAAGCTTAGCCACCTTCTCGGCAGGAAGTATCTTGAGATACTCCTTGAGGTACTTGGAAGAAGTGTCCTGACTGTCGATCGCCCTGGTATATTTCTCAAGACCAGAAAGTCTGGGCCTCCTTGGGGGTGAGGGACATCTCGTTGGTGAGGAAAGCTATCTTTTCGCTCTCGATCCGCTCCTGCCACTGACGGGCGAAGTCTCCCATGCCGTTGTTCTGGCCGAAGGCCGCAACGGATACCGCCAGGAGGACGGAAACGAAGATGGCTCTGAATAAATTTCTCATATCCTATTGATTCAAAAGGTAAGCGATATAATCCACCGAGGTACCGGAGGAGATCAGATACTGCACGACGTCATCCTCGGAACTGCTCTCCATAGTATAGAGGTCCATAGGAGCATCGTCATAGATGGCGTATGGATTGGTGACCGGTATGAGGTCAGCCATGTAGTAGTCCTGCAAGCCGAACTCCGCCGGTGCGGAAGCCTGGTTCCGTCCAAGGAAGAAGTTCCCGATGAAAAACGCCATGAGCATACACGCTGCAAGCGCGACATAAGGGCGGATCCTCGTCCACAGCGGCATGGCGACAACCGGAGCACGCTCCTCCGTATGCTGCGAAGGAATGGCCTCGAGACGCTTCTGAAGCGAATCGAAATAGCCGTCCGGCACTTTGTAAATATTATTCATCTCTTTCATAACCGATCCTTAGACATGAATGTTTGAAGCAGGTTTAAAATCAAACGGAAATTTTCTCCTTCAACTCCTTTTTAATCTTTTCATAAGCAAAATGGTACGAAGCTTTAAGCGCCCCGACCGAAGTGCCCATGATCTCGGAGATCTCCTCGTACGAGAGCTCCTGATAGTATCTCATGCAGAAAACAGCCTTCTGCTTCTGGGGAAGTTTCTGTATGGCCTTGCTGAGCTCGAGTTCGACTTCGTTGCCGTTGAACCACGGATCCTCGTCGACCTTGCGCTCGAGACTGTCCGAAAGGCTCTCGAACGAGAGCGCGGAACGTACTTTCTGCTTGTTCAGGAAGTTCAACGCCACGTTGGTGGCGATCCTGTAGAGCCATGTAAAGAACTGCGCATCCCCCCTGAAGGAAGGAAGCGCAGTCCATACTTTCACGAAAATGTCCTGAAGGAGGTCATCGGTGTCCTCGTGGGAGCATACAAGCGAGCGGACGTGCCAGTATAGCCGCTCGCTGTAATTCTTGACGATCTCGTTGAACGCCCTCTGCTGCTGTCCGCCGTGGTACAGCTCGAGGATCTCCTTGTCGGTCATTTACTTTCTTGCAATCGCTTTCTTTGCGGCTTCGACGATATGGTCGGCATCCAGGCCGTAGGCCTTCATGAGCTCGGCCGGGGTACCGGACTGTCCGAACTTGTCGCCGCCGTTGATGAACTCCATCGGGGTGGGAGCCTTGCGGGCGAGGACGCCGGCGATGAGCTCGCCGAGGCCTCCGTGCACGCTGTGCTCCTCAGCCACCACAACGGCTTTAGTCTTCAAAGCTGATGCCAGAACGGCCTCCTCGTCGAGGGGCTTGATGGTCGCGATGTCGATGATCTCGGCGCTGATGCCCTGCTCCTCGAGAGCCTTGCAGGCCTGGAGGGCCTCCCACACAAGGTGTCCGGTGGCGAAGACGGTCACGTCCTTGCCTTCCTCGAACACGATGGCCTTGCCGATCTCGAACTTCTGGTCCTCAGGGGTGAAGATAGGGACGGAAGGACGGCCGAAACGGAGGTAGACCGGTCCGACATACTCGGCGGCAGCGATGGTAGCGGCCTTGGTCTGGTTGTAGTCGCAGGGGTTGATGACCACCATGCCGGGAAGGGCGCGCATGAGGGCGACATCCTCCATGGTCTGGTGGGTAGCGCCGTCCTCACCGAGGGTAATACCCGCGTGGGAGGATGCAATCTTGACATTGGTATGGCCATAAGCGACCTCCTGGCGGACCTGGTCATAGACGCGGCCGGTGACGAACTCGGCGAAGGAGCCGATGAACGGGATCTTGCCGGTGAGGGCGAGACCGGCGGCGGAGCCGACCATGTTGGCCTCGGCGATGCCGCACTCCACGAAACGCTCGGGGAACTCGGCTGCGAACTTCTCCATCTTCAGGGAAGGGAGAAGGTCGGCGGTCATGGCGACGACGGCGGGATTCTTCTTGCCGGCCTCATAGAGGCCATCGCCGAAACCGCTGCGGGTGTCTTTCTTTCCAGTGACGATATATTCTTTCATGATAGTGTCGGGTTTAAGGATTAATAATCACCGAGGGTCTCCTCGAGCTGGGCGAGGGCGGCGTCGCGCTGCTCCTCGGAAGGAGCCTTGCCGTGCCACTTGTGGGTACCAGCCATGAAATCTACGCCATGGCCCATCTCGGTCTTGAGAAGGATCATCGAAGGCTTGCCTTCGGACGCCTTGGCGATATCGAACGCTGCAAGGATCTTCTCGAAGTCATGTCCGTCCTCTACGACGATGACGTTCCATCCGAATGCGCTCCACTTGTCGGCGAGGTCGCCGAGTCCGGCGACGTTCTCGACGGCACCGTCGATCTGCTGGCCGTTCCAGTCGGTGAAGGCGATAAGGTTGTCGAGCTTGTGGTGGGCGGCGAAGATCGCGGCCTCCCAGATCTGTCCTTCCTCGCTCTCGCCGTCTCCCATGAGGGTGAAGACGTAGTTCTTCTCACCGTCCATCTTCTTGCCGAGGGCGAAGCCGGCGGCAACGGAAAGACCCTGTCCGAGGGAGCCGGAGGGCTGGAAGATGCCAGGAAGTCCGGTCTCCACGCAAGGGTGACCCTGAAGGCGGGTACCGAACTTGCGGAGGGTGCCGAGCTCTGCCGGAGGGAAATAACCGGCGCGGGAGAGAGTGGCGTAATAGACGGGAGCCAGGTGGCCTGCCGAAAGGATGAAGACATCGGCGCCCTTGCCGTCACGGGTCCACTTGGCCGGATCCTGCTTCATCACATGGAAATAGAGAGCCGTCATCACGTCGGTGCTGCTGAGCGATCCGCCCGGGTGTCCGGACTTGGCTTCGCAAACCATCCGGACGATGTCACGCCGGATCTGGGATGCGGTTCTGGTCAATTCTTGTACTGTAGACATATTGTTAGGAATTAAGATAGTTTCAAACATACAAAGCTAACAATTTTTTGAATTATATTTGCATATAAATTGCCCCCGCGAGATGAAACACATCAGAAACTTCTGCATCATAGCCCATATTGACCACGGCAAGAGCACGCTCGCCGACCGCCTGCTGGAGCTCACCAGCACCCTGAGCGCCCGTGACATGGAGAACCAGGTCCTCGACGACATGGACCTCGAGAAGGAGAAGGGCATCACGATCAAGAGCCATGCGATCCAGATGCTCTACACGTACAAGGGCGAGCAGTACAAGCTCAACCTCATCGACACTCCCGGCCACGTGGACTTTTCCTACGAAGTCTCACGATCCATCGCATCCTGTGAAGGCGCCCTGCTGGTCGTTGACGCCTCACAGGGCGTGCAGGCCCAGACCATCTCCAACCTCTACCAGGCGATCGACCACGGTCTGGAGATCATCCCCATCCTCAACAAGATAGACATGGAGTCCGCCCAGATAGAGGTCGTCACTGACCAGGTCTGCGACCTGCTGGGCTGTGATCCCGAGGACGTGTTCAAAATCTCGGCCCGTACGGGCGAGGGCGTAGCACCCATACTTGACGCCATAG
>CACZEU010000129.1 GCA_902780175.1 uncultured Bacteroidia bacterium | reverse complement strand
CGTCAACAATCCCGCAAACCGCTATGTCATCCTGGATTTCTGGGCGACCTGGTGCGCCCCCTGCGTGCAATCCATTCCCACGCTGAAGGAGGTTTATGCCAAGTTTCACGACAAGGGTCTGGAAATCTACAGCATCTCCCAGGATTCCAAAGCCAAGGAATGGAAGACCTTTGTGGCGGAGAATGGAATGACCTGGATCAATGTCTTGGCCCATGGAGGCAAGGTATATAAGGATTACGGCATCCAGTATATCCCGACCGTCTTTCTGATCGACTGCAAGACCGGGGAAATTCTGGTCCACGAAGGCCATCCGGACCTTGATGCCATCCTGTCCGAGTTACTTCCGTAAGTCGTGATCCACTGGATCAAAGATTATCGTTGCTGCTTCGCCGATGAATCGCAATCGAATCAGGATAAACAATAAGCATCATGAAAAAACCCATAGGTGCCATCGTCATTTATTCAATTGGAGTGCTTTTCGGCGTGTATTTGCTGATCAGCAGCATCTGCCAGCATGACCGGCCCATTTCCATCATCTTGACAGCTATCCTGCTCCTCATCTTTGCCGCTCAGTTGTACCTGACCTTGAAAGGGGCTCGCAAGCAGGATGATGAGAGTTGCGAGCGATAATTCAATCTCCAAGTCATCCGAGTGCTCGTACAGGTCCATCGACGGGACCCATACAAGCAAAAACACCCCCAAAATGCCCGTACCGGTCCATTCCCTGGACCTGTACGGGCACTTGCAGTTCCGCGGAATTCCTCTGACATTCAAACAATTCCCACTTTTTTTATATCTTTGTAGGGAAGGTCTGTTTGAAGAATAACCTTAAAGCGACAATTTTATAAGTTTAACGGATTGGACATATGGCAACTTGGAAGATTATTGTCAATTCTTTCCTGATTCTGGTGATTCTGGCCGCATCGATTGCCGTTATTGCTGACTATCGGAAGCATAAGGATGATGAAAACATCTCACCCTGGTTACTTTTTGTCCATGTTATCAGATTCTTCTCGTGATGGACTACTACACCTATACCAAACCCAAGCTGTGGGCCAATGTGATTTGCGCCGCCCTGCTCTATGTCTTGTTTGCCTATGAGCTCCATAGCCGTTTGACGGGTCATTCTAAAGGCATCGGTTACCTGCTGTTCTTAATACTGGCTGTGAACTGCACGTTCCGGGTGTTTGCCTATGCGAAGCTGAAGCGATTGGAGAAGAGTATCACGGACGAACGGCAATTAATCCGTGCCGAGCGTCGCCAAGGCCTCATCATCACCCTCTTCAGCAATGCTACGGCCATGCTTGGCCTGCTGGTTTTCATGATTCACTCCATCCTCATCAAAGGTCCGGCGGCCCTCGATATCTTCTTCCTGTTCTGCGCCGTCTGTTTCGGCGGGATTCTGATCCTGACCATTCAGAACCTCAGGCGGCTGGACAAATAAAAAACAGCAATCAAAGATTTCTTATGAATCCGAAGGTAAAGAAAACCATCCAGATCGTCTTGGGGAGCGTATTTTTACTCTCCATTTTTGCGTATCTGATCCTGGGCAAGGAATGGGCGAGATTACCCTTCTCCCTATTACTGTGCCTTGTGTGTCTCTATAACCTGTTTTTCAACAACCCCGGTTCGGGCGCGAAGGAAAAGTAACGCCAGATCAGTAGATTCAAATTTTGTCGGTCAAATCAAAGTATACACAGGAACGTATGGAAAACGATAAACAACTCAAAGGGGGTTTGATCATCGCGCTCGTTTCTGCTCTTTTCTTTGCGTGCATGTTGGGCTATTTCATCGCTGTCAAGAATCTGTGGATGTGCATAGCCATGGGGGGCATGGTCATTTCGTGCTGCGCCAGAATCATTCAACTGTACAAGAAAATCAAATAGTTTACTGTAGTATGAAATTGGACAGTGAACAGAAAAGAGTGCTGAAGGCATTCGCCGGTTCCGGTTTGGGTATGGTCGCCGGAACACTCATCTACTACGCATGCTCCGGCAAACTGGAATCATGGACCGATGCACTGCTGCTGTCGGGCATGGATCTTCTTATCGCACTCGGCATGGGCGCACTCTTCGTCCTCGGTTCCAAGATCCCGAAGAAAGACGACGATTCGGCCCAGGAGTAGACGCGGCTGTAATCCGAGCGCCCGTACAGGTCCATCGGCGGGACCTATACAAGCAAAAACACCCCCAAAATGCTCGTACAGGTCCATGAGCGGGACCTGTACGAGCACTGAGACCTTCGCGGATGCGAGATTTCAAACGCTGTCCATCATCCGGGCGGCTGCTTCATAGGTGAGGCCGGTCACGCGGGCAATTTGATGGACATTGGAGCAGAAACGCCGTTGGACCTGGCGGAGGGACTCTATCTGCTCCGCAGGAGTCAGTTCCTCGAAACTCTGCTTTCCAAACAGGCTCCGGTAGAGGTCCGGCAGGGCCATCAGGATGACCTGGTCCCTAAAGGCCGGATGGTGGTCATCGGCATTCTCGATCTTCCGTTTGGCCTTGGAAGAGTTCACCAGGAAATAGTTCATCCGGCTGGCACGGCGATAGCAACCCTCCACAAACCCCACAGCCACATACGATTCGGGAAGGACATACCCTTCCTCGGAGACCAGCCAATCGGCAGGAAAACCCTCTTTGCAGCAATGAAGCAGCCGGATCCGGGCCCGCTTCGACAGGCTCCCCAGAGGCTTCCCGGACCGTTTGGACGCATTGAAGAACAAGGGACCCGTCCCCCACGGATACTGCGATGGATGCGAGCAGATGTTCGCCGCCACACTGTTCATCTGCGTGTAGGCAATCGCCCTCTCCAACCCCTCGTTCAGCGTAGACACCTCTTCGATGGTGACCTTGTTCCGACGAAGGAATTCAGCAGTTCCGTACTTGTGGTTCAGATACTTGGAATAACGGCTCTTGATGCCGTCAATGAAAGCCTTGACATCCGCCCATCTTCCCTGGACGACAAAATGAAGATGATTGGACATCAGAGTGAATGCAAGAACCGTCACTTTGGATTGATACGCCTGGATGGCTACGAAATTCATCCCGGCCCGGAAATCGCGCTCGTCCCGAAACCAAAGCCCCGCTTTCAGATGTTCCGTCGTGACCAGATAATATTTTCTCATACGCCTCAAAATCTATCTCCACAAAAATAAGGAATTGCCCGAAATCCCACAACCCCTTTCCGCAGATTGTCAGATCAAGTTCAACAGCCTCCAAGTGCCCGTACAGGTCCATGGGCGGGACCCATACAAGCAAAAACACCAAAAAAATGCTCGTACAGGTCCATCGTCGGGACCGGTACGAGCACTTAGCGGATATGGAAGGCCCGGGAGACCGGCGAATCTAAAGCACCAGTGTATTGATCGACCCGGCCGGGAGGGTGAGGGTACGGGCGTGTCCCGGCAGGCCGTCGATGGAAACGGTCTTCGGAGCGTCACTCTGATTGGCCAATAGCAAAACGATGCGGCCGTCGGGGTTCAGGAAGCCCAAGGCGTCGGAGAAAGTGCCGCCCAAGGTGAAGACACGGGCGCCGGGCTGGACGTAGTGCCGGGCTGGACGTAGTGGCTGGCGTGCTTAAGGACATAATACTCAGGCGAGTAGCGATAAGTCCCCTTCTCTTTGTCCACGACCACCAGGGAGTTCTGCCGCCACATCCAGGTACTGATGCCACCATCCAGCAGAGAGGTATTCCAATAGAAGTAGCTCTGGACCCCGTTGCCGAAGTAGTGTTTCATCAGGTCCCAACTGTGCATGGCGCCGCGCCAGTCGTTGCGGCCGTCGCCACATTCCTGCTCCGTCTGGTAGCACGGCAGCGAGGGATGCCGCCGGTGCAGCTCCGGCAGCGCATCCTTTCCGGCCCATTGGAAGCCCATACCCTTGATGGACGGTCCCACCTCCGGATTGGTCAGGATGCGGTCCCACATCTCGGGATCGGCCCGTTCCATCGTGCCCAGGAACACATCGACATCGCGAGCGGCCATCTCCGGCACAAGGTCCTTCAAGAACGAAATCAAGCCTTCCGGCGTCCAGGTGCAGGAGGGGAAGACCTGGTCCGAGTTGGGTTCGTTCTGCGGCATTACCATGAATATGTCGATGCCCTCGGCCTTGTACGCGTCGATGAACTTGCCGAAATACTGCGCATAGGCCTGCAGGTAAGCCGGTTCCAGGATGAACGCATCCGTTCCCTCCGGGGTTTCCCGGTCTTTAGGAAGGCCATTGAAAGGGGCGGTCCGGGAGGCATAATGGCGGTTCACTTTCATCCATTCCGGCGGGCACCAGGGCGAGGCCCATATGCGCAGGGAAGGATTCACGGCCTTCGCCGCCTGGATGAACGGGATCAGCCGCTGGCGGTCCCGGTCGATGGAAAAGTGCTCCAGCGCCAGGTCGCCGGGGACC
>CACZEU010000128.1 GCA_902780175.1 uncultured Bacteroidia bacterium | reverse complement strand
GAATACGTAAACAAGGTCAAGGCCTCCGGCAAATACGACGAAGTGTACGAAGATTATGCGGACGGCGAGGGCACCATTTCGTTCAAGGCCACCAGCAAGGACCCCGAGGCGCACAAGGAGGGCTACGACGGCTATGTCCACCCCACATACGAGGTGACCTATACCAAGGCGCTTTACAACACCATGACAATCAAGTTCGGCGTTGCTTACGTGACTTACGTATAATCCAAATTTCTGCTTTTATCAGAAACGGGCGGTGACCGGAAAAGTCATCGCCCGTTTCCTTATATCCCCGCGCCGTCCGTAAACTGCGGACTCGAGGTGAAATGCCCCTGCAGCACGCGTGTGTGCGGCGGAACGTCCTCGGTGATCCAGACGTTGCCTCCGATGACGGCGCCCTCGCCTATGCGGACCGGCCCCAGGATGGAGGCGTTTGAGTAAACGGTGACGTTGTCTTCCAGGATGGGGTGACGGCGGATGTTGAGCGGACGTCCGTTCTCGTCGTACTTGAAGTTCTTGGCCCCGAGGGTGACGCCCTGGTACAGCATGACGTGATTGCCGATGACGGCGGTGGCCCCGATTACGACGCCGGTGCCGTGGTCGATGCCGAAATGGGAACCTATCTGCGCCGCCGGATGGATGTCGATGCCGGTGGTGGTGTGAGCCGTTTCCGAAATCATCCTCGGAAGGACGGGTACGCCGAGCTGATACAGGGAATGCGCGACGCGGTAGAACAGCATTGCCTCGAACCCGGGATAGCAAAGTATGATTTCCCTGCGGTCGCCGACGGCGGGATCGTTGTCCAATAGTGCCTGGGCGTCGGTGCGAAGGAGTTCTGCGATGCCGGGAAGAGTCTCGATGAACTGCTGGAGGACGGACTCGCTGAGGTAGGGGAGAAGGAACTCCCGCAGGCCGTCCTCGCAGACCTGGACGCCGTACAGCTCCGGGAAGAAATGGCGCCGGAGGGCGTCGAAGATGTCGAGAAGGCGGATGCGGGTGGGGAACTGACGCGCCATCACTAACGGGTAGGATTGAAGAGCTCTGTCGACAGGTAACGCTCGCCGGTGTCGGGAAGAAGCGCTACGATGGTCTTTCCGGCATTCTCCGGAAGACGGGCAAGGCGCAGCGCCGCGGCGAAGGCGGCTCCTGATGAAATGCCCACGAGGAGTCCGAGGCGTGCCGCCAGGCTGCGTGAGGCCTGCATTGCCTCATCGTCCGCTACGGTCAGGACTTCGTCGACGACGGAAGCGTCGTACGTTGCAGGGACGAATCCCGCTCCGATGTCCTGGATCTTGTGTTTGCCCGGAACTCCGGTGGACAGGACGGGGGAGCTTGCAGGCTCGACGGCGACCGCCTTGATGGCGGGATTGTGCTTCTTAAGTGCCTTGCCGGTGCCGCTGACCGTGCCTCCGGTACCCACTCCAGCGACGAATATATCGACCTTGCCTTCCGTGGCGGCGTAAATCTCTTCTCCGGTGGTGCGTTCGTGTACCGCGGGATTGGCGGGATTGACGAACTGCCCGAGGATGACGGCTCCGGGGATACCGGCACGCAGTGCCTCCGCCCTCGCGATGGCTCCCTTCATGCCTTCCGCTCCCGGGGTGAGTTCAAGACTTGCACCGAGTGCCTTGAGGAGCCGCTGGCGTTCGATGCTCATCGTCTCCGGCATGGTGAGGATAACCTTGTATCCCTTGGATACGCCGACCCACGCCAGGCCGACCCCGGTGTTGCCGCTTGTGGGCTCGATGATAGTCGCGCCCTGCTTTAGTATGCCTTTGGCCTCGGCGTCTTCTATCATCGCCAGGGCCACGCGGTCCTTTACCGAGCCGCCGGGATTGAAATATTCGAGCTTGAGGAGAATCTCCGCCTTTTGTCCCTCGAATCCGCTTGCCCTCAGGATGGGAGTGTTGCCGACCAATTCTGTCAGATGATTATAAATCATAACTATTCTAATTAAATGAGTGGCAAATATATGTATTAATGCGGAATAGTACAAACGGTACATTTTGTTGCAAAGTCAAAAAAATGTAGTATCTTTGCAGTCCTTTCAGGGGCGTAGCTCAGCTGGTTTAGAGCGTTTGAGTCACATTCAAAAGGTCGTCGGTTCGAATCCGACCGTCCCTACCAAACAGCCGCAAGGCTGTTTTTTTGTTTTATGGTGGCAGGACGTAGGACAAGCGGAGTGAGGCGTCTGAAAAAGTGGCACCTGCCTCCCGAAACCTTTGGTCGCCCGTGACCATGAACGGGAGGGGCCCGCTGGCCCGAAGGGACAGTGGGAGGGGCGGAGGCCGAAGGCCGGAGGGTTTCGGGAGGCAGGTGCCACTTTTTCAGACGCCTCCGTAGCGCAAGGCACACTTTGATAAAAAGTTGCGAAAGTAAAATATTATTACTATCTTTGCGGCCCCTTAGAAAAATAGGGCTAACAATTATTTATTTTTATGATCAAACAGTACGAAACCGTTTTCATTGCAACTCCCGTTTTGTCTGACACCCAGATGAAGGAAGCGGTTGCCAAGTACACCAAGCTCATCACCGACAACGGCGGTGAGGTCGTGTACGAAGAGGATTGGGGGCTCAAGCAGCTCGCGTACCCGATCCAGCACAAGACATCAGGATTCTATTACCTGATCCAGTTCAAGGCGGACCCTCAGTTCGTCAGTACTCTCGAGACCCAGTATCACCGTGACGAGCGTATCATCCGCTTCCTCACCGTGGCCCTGGACAAAGATTCCATCGCCTATGCCGAGCATCGCCGCGAGGTCCGTGCAGGCAAGGCTGCAGCACCCAAGGCCGAGCAGGCTCCCGCAGAGCCCGAGCAGGTCGAAGAAGAAACCGAAAATGTGGAGGAATAAGCCATGGCTGCCATCGAAAACAACGAAATCCGCTATCTGAACCCTCCTACCGTAGAGGTTCGCAAGAAGAAGTACTGCCGCTTCAAGAAAGCCGGCATCAAGTACGTCGATTACAAAGATCCTGAATTCCTCAAGAAGTTCCTCAACGAGCAGGGCAAGATCCTTCCCCGCCGTATCACCGGTACTTCCCTCAAGTTCCAGCGCAAGGTTGCCCAGGCTGTCAAGCGTGCCCGCTCCCTCGCTCTCCTTCCTTACGTTACCGACCTCCTTAAATAATTGAAGCGTTATGAAGATCATACTCAAGAAAGACATTGCCAATCTCGGCGACGCCGGTGAAGTGGTAGAAGTAAAGACCGGATACGCTCTCAATTATCTCGTTCCCCAGGGATTCGCCACAGTAGGCACCCCCTCTGCTCTCAAGCAGCACGAGGAGACCATCCGTCAGAGGGCTCACAAAGAGGCCAAGAACATCGCAGAGGCCGAGGCAAAGGCTGCAAAGCTTTCCGCCCAGACCGTCAGCGTCCCCGTCAAGGTCGGCGAAAGCGGCAAACTTTACGGCAGCGTCACCGCAGCCCAGGTTGCAGCAGCCCTCGTCGAGCTCGGATTCGAGGTTGACAAGAAGAACGTCGAGGTCCCCGAGATCAAAGAACTCGGAGAATTCGAGGCCAAGGTCAAATGCTACAAGGGTGTATTCGCAGACGTCAAGATCAACGTCGTCGAAGAGTAATATACTCCTGAACCTTACAAAAACAGCCGTTCCGATGAAGAATGGCTGTTTTTTTTTGTTAAATTTGCGACCGCAAACCACGTAATCGTTATGCAAATTGGCAAATATCTTAAGT
>CACZEU010000127.1 GCA_902780175.1 uncultured Bacteroidia bacterium | reverse complement strand
CAATGGTTGCCGGACTGGTCGACACCCTCATGACCCTGCAGGACCAGAGGGCCGAACTGTATCCCAAATATAAGGTCACCGCACTGAACAACAAGGCCACCTATGCGGCCAAGTACCTCTCCAAGGATTCCAAGAGGGTCCACGCCATCTACGAGAGCGTGATCGCCTCCCTTGGCGACAAGGCAAAGGCCTCCGTGCTGTTCAACGACTTCAAGTCCGCGGTAGACCTGTATGGCGAGGGCGCACTCGGCACCGAGGAGATCCTCAATCTCTACACCCGCAACATCGAGATGCTCGACGCCATCGTCCCCGCATCCGACATTGAGAAGAAGCAGATTTCCGACTTCCGCACCAACATCGAGAACCTGTTCATCTCCAGCAAGGTGGCCACCTGCGACGACCTGCTCGCCCTCTTCGGTCCCCGTTACGAGGCCAATCCCGACGACCTCGCCCTGGCCACGAACATCGTCAAGATGCTCTCCCTGGCGGAGGACTGCAACAGCAACGAGCTCTTCCTGAACGCCGTCACCACGATGTACAGGCTCGAGCCTTCGGCAGCCGCAGCATACTATCTGTACAAACTGCACTCCTCAAAGGGCAACGTAGCCGACGCCGTCAAGTATATGCAGGAAGCCATCGACCGTGACGACTCCGACGTCAAGCAGGACGCATCCTACCTCTACGAGCTCGCGGTCTACTGCTTCAAGAACGGCCGTTCAGCCACCGCTTACGAGGCGGCAAGCAAGGTTCCTTCGATGGATGAGAGTCTCGCCGGCAAGGCATACCTCCTCATCGGCACCATCTGGGGTTCCGCCGCCTGCGGTGGAGACGAAATCGCCCGCCGCGCACCTTACTGGGTGGCTTGCGACTACATGAACAAGGCCAAGGCCGCCGATCCTTCCCTGACGGACGACGCCAACCGCTACATCGGCCAGTACAGCAGGTACTTCCCTCCTGCAGCCGACGCCTTCATGTACGATATTACCAACGGTCAGTCCTACACCGTCGTCTGCGGCGGAATGAGGGCAACCACAACAGTCCGTACCGTCAAGTAGTTTGAAATACCCGAAACATCTCTTACCGATACTGGCAGGCGTATGTGCGCTTGCCAGTATTGTCGTTTCCTGCGGCGGCGGTCTCAAGGAGGCGGACACCCTCGACCTTTCCCGCACCCCCGTCCAGACGCTGCGCAACATGTTTTCCGTCCAGACAAGGAACGGAAAGGTGGAAATGCGCTTCGAGGCTCCGCTGATGGAAACATACGACAACGACACCGTCAAGCTCGACCTTTTCCCCGGCGGGCTTTCCGTCTATTCCTATACGGAAGAGGGGCTGCTGGAGACCGTCATCTTCTCCGACAACGCCCGCCACGAAGTGGACAAGACCGGAAAGAGGAGCGACGTCTGGTCGGCATACGGCAACGTTCTAATAAACAACGTCATAAAGCACGAGGCAATGGAGACGGACACCATCTACTGGGACGAAACCCGCAAGGAAATCTACACCGACTGCTACGTCAAGATGTATTCTCCGGACGGTTTCATGCAGGGCTACGGCATGCGTTCCGACGACCACGCCCGCAACTCCATCCTCCACAAACCTTTCAACAGTTACGCCGTTTCGGAGCGTGATTCCACCCGTGTTGTGATTGATTCTGTGAATTTTATTGGTGCTTTCCCAAAAAATTAGTATCTTCGCGGCCCATTACTTTTGAAAGAAAAAATTAAAAGATAAAATACAATGGCGGTTCTTCAGAAAATTCGCGTAAAATTCGGCCTTGCGATCTCCATCATCATCGCTCTGGCCCTCCTCTCATTCATTATCGATCCCTCCACCCTCCAGAATGCACTTAACGGCATGTCGTCCAAGTACGACGTCGGCCGCATCGCAGGCAAGCGCGTGTCCTACACCGACTTCCAGAAGAACGTGGACAAATTCACCACCGTACAGCAGGTTCTCAGCGGCGGCAGCGTCACCAACGAGCAGACCCAGCAGCAGATCCGCAACGCCGCATGGCAGGAGTTCGTCGACAGGTATATGTTCCTCGAGAACGCCAAGGACGCCGGCATCCGCGTCGGTGCCGACGAAATGGTAGACCTGACCACCGGAGACCACATCTCCCCGGTCCTTGCACAGAACCCGGCCTTCGCAGGTGCTGACGGCACTTACGATCCCGAGGCCCTCCGCCAGTTCGTCCAGAACGTCAATTCCGACGAGACCGGCCGCCTCAAGACCTTCTGGAACTACCTCCAGAACACCATCCTCACCACCAGGACCTACGAGAAGTACAACGCCCTGTTCTCCTCCTCCGATTACCTTCCCAAGGCTATCGCTGACCGCGCCCTCGCAGAGGCCAACACCACCTTCGACGTCGAGTACGTCTCCGTGCCGTTCAACTACAATGACAGCACCGTCAAGGTTTCCAACAGCGACATCCAGAAGTACTACAAGGCCCATAAGGACGAGTACAAGCAGGCCGCAGGCCGCGACATCGAGTATGTCGTCTACGAGGTAGTCCCCTCCGATGCCGATATCGCCGCCACCAGCGACGAGATCGAGGCTCTCCTTCCCGAGTTCGCAGCCACCGCCAACATGAAGGCATTCCTGCTCCGCAACTCCGAGCAGGCACTCTCCGAGCGCTGGTACAAGGCCGGTGAGCTCAACACCGTATCCTCCGAGGTCAACGACTTCGTGTTCGGTTCCGCACAGGGTGTTTCCCCCGTCTTCAAGAACGGCAACACCTTCCGCAGCGTCAAGGTCATGGGCAACGCCATGGTTCCCGACTCCGTCTATGTGAAGCACATCCTTCTCCAGGGCAGCGACGCCCGCCACCTGGCCGACAGCCTCTGCGGCGTGGTCGCCAAGGGCGGTAACTTCTCCGGCCTTGCAGCCCTCTACTCCGTCGACCAGAATTCCGCCGACGGCGGCGAACTCGGCAACCTCGGATGGTTCACCCAGACCTACATGATCCCCGGATTCGAGAGCTGCATCACAGCTGACCTCAACAAGCCCTTCGTGCTCAACACCCAGTACGGCAGCCACGTAGTGCTCGTCACCAAGCGCACCAAGCCCGTCGCAAAGAAGCAGGTCGCCATCCTCGAGAAGACCGCCCTTGCCGGCAAGGAGACCTTCAACGACTTCTATTCCAAGGCCAACCGCTTCGCCACCATCGCTGCAGGTACCTACGAGGGCTACAAGAGGGCCGTCGATTCCACCGGTGTCTATTCCCACACCATGAACAACGTTACCGAGGCCACCTCCAACTACGGTTCCATCGGCCAGGCCAAGGAGATCACCCGCTGGGTATATGACGCCAAGAAGGGCAAGGCTTCCAACATCATCACCGTCAACAACAACTACTTCTTCGTAGTCGCCCTCAAGGACATCCGCGAGGAGGGTTACAAGCCGGTGAGCGAGGTAGCTCCTTCCATCAACCAGATTCTCCGCGCCGAGCAGCTCAGGACCAACACCTGCGCCGAAGTCGCATGGGTGGATCGTGGCCATCGTCATCGTCATTGCGTTGGCTGGCGTTATCATGCATTCGGTCGGGTCGTGCACATCCCTGGTGGGCGCGTTTTATCCCGGATACTCTTCGGCGTCGCTCGACACGTTGACGCGCGATACGATCGGGATAATCTCGCTGTCTGGTACGATTCAGTACGATAACACGGCTTGCAGCCCAGAGGGGCTCAAGGAGCTGCTCGATCGCGCAGAGAAGAACG
>CACZEU010000126.1 GCA_902780175.1 uncultured Bacteroidia bacterium | reverse complement strand
AGCGTGCGGGGACGGCCCTTGACGAGGGCAACGTTGTTGATGGCGAAGCTGCTCTGCAGGGCGGTGTACTTGAACAGGGTGTTCAGGACGACGTTGGAGTTGGCGCCCATCTTGAGGGGAATCTCGATGCGGATGCCCTCGCGGTTGGTGAGCTCAAGCAGGTCGGCGATGCCTTCTATCTTCTTGTCGCGGACGAGTTCGCCGATGTGGGCGATCATGTCGCGCTTGTTGACCATATAGGGGATTTCGGTGACGACGATGGTCTCGCGGCCGTTGTCGGCGACTTCAATCTCGGTGCGGGCGCGAACCACTACCCTGCCGCGGCCGGTATTGTAGGCGTCCACTATTCCCTGGCGGCCCATTATGATGCCTCCGGTGGGGAAATCGGGGCCCTTGATGTATTCCATCAGTTCCTCGGTGGTGATGTCGGGGTTGTCGATGTAGGCGCAGATGGCGTCGCAGACCTCACCGAGGTTGTGGGGAGCCATGTTGGTGGCCATACCGACGGCGATGCCGCTGGAACCGTTGAGAAGGAGGAGCGGCAGCTTGGTGGGGAGGACGGTGGGTTCCTGGAGGGAGTCGTCGAAGTTGAGGGTCATGTCGACGGTGTCCTTGTCGAGGTCGGCGAGGATGTCTTCCGTCATCTTGGCGAGCTTGGCCTCGGTGTATCGCATGGCCGCGACGGGGTCGCCGTCCATGGAGCCGAAGTTGCCCTGGCCGAAGACGAGCGGGTAACGCTGGTTCCAGGGCTGGGCCAGACGGGCCATGGCGTCGTAGACGCTGGAGTCGCCGTGGGGGTGGAACTTACCGAGGACCTCGCCGACGATACGGGCGGACTTTTTGGTCTGGCCGCTGGCGCTGAGGCCGAGGCCGTCCATACCGAAAAGGACGCGGCGCTGCACCGGCTTGAGGCCGTCGCGGACATCCGGGAGGGCCCTGGAGACTATAACGGACATCGAATAATCGATGTAGGCCGTACGCATTTCGTGGTCGATTTCTACCGGCTCTATATAGCCGTGAACGATTTCTTCACTATCCATAAACTTTATTAAGGTTATAAACGTACAAATATAGTAAAAAATCTGGGAATTTTTGCCATCTTTGCACTATGGAAATGCGCTTTTCCGACGATTTTCTCAAAGCCCTCGAATTCAGCCGCGACGAGGCCGTCCGCACCGGCTGGCACAACATCTCCCCCGACCACATCATGCTCGGCATCCTGCGGCTGGATGATTCCTTTGTGTTCGACGTTCTCGGCTGCGCCGGAGTGCCCGCCGACGGGATGAAGGCAGCCCTGGATGACGCCGTTTTCGTAGAAGAAGAAGTACCGTGGGACGAAAGGGACAGCGTCGTGATGAGCGACGGCGCGCGCTCGTTCCTCGACCACGCCTGCCTGGAGGCGCGCCGCTGCGGCTCAGCCGTCGTGGAGCCCCTGCACTTCGTGCTTGCCGCCTGCAGGGTGTCCGGCCCCTATTGCCACGACTATCTTGACGAGCACGGCGTAACGCTCCGCAGCCTCGTGGAGGCCGCAGGGATGAAGTGGGAAGATTACCGGCTCGATCGGCCTGTAGCCGAAGAATCCCCCGCCCCCGACCCTCAACTGATGGCAGACGCCATCGAGCGCCGCCTCCGCGAGGGTTATTCCACCGGAATTATCCCGGTCAGTTAAGGCGCAGGTCGGTGACGGCCGTTCCTTCGCGAGCCTCACGCGGTGGGGAGCTGAAAGGCTTCGCATCTTGCTTGTCCCGAACAGCTTCACAGACTGTTCTTTACTCAGCACCCTAATCACCTTGAGGCTCAGGACCATAACGGCCGGCAACCGGTCTTCGGCGAGTCCGGCGCGGCATACTTGCTGCCCAGCCGCCTTGCCAGTCCTCTCTATGCCGCCAGCCTCCATGACGGCTCTCTCTCCATGCTGCACATCAGCCTTGCCGCCCTTCCTCAATGCTGCCCCCCCACCTTGCCAACCATCCCCCCGGCAACCAACCAAGGACCTGTCACGCCCCTCGGCAGACAATCGCCTTTCACTCAGCACCTTACCATTTGTCACCGTGCCAGGTCGGCTTCCGTGACCGGGACCCGGCACAATCCTTGTCGGCAATCGGTTCACAATCAAGCACATAGCGGTTACGACCGTGACAGGTCTTTCAAACCTGCCTCTCAATCTCCTGCACCGGCATACTTGCTACCTATCAGCAATGCCAGCCCCCAATCTATGCCGCCCAGCCTCCTTGACGGATCACTCTCCATGCTGCACATCAGCCATGCCGCCCTCCTCAATGCTGCACATCAGCCATGCCGCCCTTCCTCAATGCTGCCCCCCCACCTTGCCAACCATCCCCCCGGCAAACAACCAAGGACCTGTCACGCCCCTCGGCAGGCAATCGCCTTTCATTCAGCACCTTACCATTTGTCACCGTACCAAGTCGGCTTCCGTGACCGGGACCCGGCACAATCCTTTCCGGCAATCGGTTCACAATCAAGCACATAGCGATAACGACCGTGACAGGTCTTTCAAACCTGCCTCTCGATCTCCTGCACCGGCAAATTGACAATCCTCGCCAATTGCTTCCTGGAGCACAAATACCGCCTCCGCAGTTCCTTCGCGAGCCTCACGCGGTGGGGAGCTGAAAGGCTTCGCATCTTGCTTGTCCCGAACATCTTCACAGACAGTTCTTTAGTCAACACCCTCAACTCCGTATCCGTAAGACTCACATCGTTCCAATCGCCGAGATCATTGTCTATCTGATCATCGCCATATTGACTGAGAAAGTACATAAATCCCCTCGGTCCCCCGAACATGTCTTCTATCAACTTGACTGGAGTATAATTCGATGGCAGAATGACTCCCTCTGCAATCAGCCAGTCATCCGGAATGATGGCATGGCTGTGGATCAGCGTCCGCATCTTCCTTCTTGGAATTGATCCGGCAGGGACCGCCGCCTTTTTGGGCGCATTTCGGAAAAAACAACACGAAGCAGTGCTCCATTTATAATCATAAAACATTGCAATCCTGGCTTTTGTCGGGTTTTTGAGTATGTAGCACAAAAGCGTCTTGGCATAATCGGGAGTGGTGACAGGAATGATCTTTATCTGTATCGAACCAGCCACGCAGCCCGGACCATACCTGGCCGCATTGTACATGGCGGTGAGACGCTTGTACTCTTTTGCAAACTTTACCACCTGATCGTAATCCTCAGACTGGATTTCAAAATGGAAATGATTGTCCATAAGAACATCGGCAACAACGACCACACCCGTTTTGAGTTTACAGACGGCGATCCTGTTCATCCCGGCCTTGAAATCCTCATCATCGAGAAAGATAGCGGAGGCGAAATTGCCATCCGAACAAACGTGGTACCACCCGCGTAATGATTTTGATGAAGCATTCATAATCGTTTTTCCGGCAAGATAAAAACGATTTTTGAATCTTACGCAATTAACCATTTTCTATTATCGGCAACGTTTAAGGCACGGGACCTGGCACGTTACAAAATTGTAATTGCTTGATGTTCTGCCGATTATAAACCGGCAGCGTGACAGGTCGGAATCAGAGGAAGGGACCTGACACGGAGAGCGGAGATAAAAGGGTGGAAATTAAAGGCTTACCCAGAAACAACGTGACAGGTCGGAATCAGAGGAAGGGACCTGGCACGGAGAGCGGAGATAAAAGGGTGGAAATAAAAGGCTTACCCAGAAACAGCGTGACAGGTCGGAATCAGAGGAAGGGACCTGACACGGAGAGCGGAGATAAAAGGGTGGAAATTATAG
>CACZEU010000125.1 GCA_902780175.1 uncultured Bacteroidia bacterium | reverse complement strand
AGTTTTGGAATTGCCGCTGCGTAGAACTGGTACCATTGCTTCATGTACCATAGATTCGAGGTGCTGAATCCCTTGGATTCCGGGAAGGCGGCTTGGAGGTCCAGGCTAACTTGTTCAACAATCCCTGATCCCCATTTCTCTTCAGCCTTGCGAGTCACGAGGTCGCGCCCCAGCTGCCAGTTGAATAGCAACTGTTCAGCGTTCACCTTGACAGCGGCCTTGATTTGGGCATTGCGATACCGGGCTTTGATTTCACCCAGCCATTGCATGTATTCTTTGTCTATTTTCACGTCGTGGATCTTCACGACTTTCGGTGCTCCTTCTTCCATAACGCGAATATAATAATTATTCAGAGGTTCTAAAAGAAGGTGGATAACGTAATAAAATGGTATTTGTAAGTATCCCAAAAAATCTCTACTTTTATCGGAAACTCTGAAATATGGAAAAATCCAAGGTATATTACACAGACTTCCGCACCAAGGCTTTCGGGGAGAGCCTGCCTGCCACGCTGAAGCGTCTGGCCCGCAGGGCCGGGATTGCCGACATCGACATGGACGGCAAATTCGTCGCCATCAAAATGCATTTCGGGGAGCTGGGGAACATCAGTTACCTGCGTCCCAATTACGCCAAGGCCATTGCCGACCTCGTGAAGGAACTTGGCGGCAAGCCTTTCCTCACGGACTGCAACACCATGTATCCGGGCTTCCGCAAGAACGCCCTGGAGCACCTGGAGTGCGCCTGGGAGAACGGATTCACGCCACTTTCAGCCGGCTGCCCCGTGATTATCGGCGACGGTCTCAAGGGGACCGACGACATCGCGGTACCGGTGGAGGGCGGCGAATATACAAAAGAAGCCCTGATAGGGCGCGCCATCATGGACGCCGACGTCTTCATCAGCCTCACCCACTTCAAGGGCCACGAGATGACCGGATTCGGCGGCGCGATAAAGAATATCGGAATGGGCTGCGGCTCCCGAGCCGGCAAGAAGGACCAGCATTCGGCAGGCAAGGCCGTCATCTATGAAGACAAGTGCCGCGGATGCCGCCGCTGCCAGAGGGAATGTGCCAACGGAGGCCTTGTATTTGATGAACAGACCCGCAAGATGCACGTCGACGAGGCCAACTGCGTGGGCTGCGGACGCTGCCTCGGCGCCTGCAACTTCGACGCCATCGACTTCGCCCAGAACCAGGCCATTTCCATACTCAACGCCAAGATGGCTGAATACACCAAGGCCGTGGTCAGCGGCCGCGAGTGCTTCCACATCTCCCTTATCCTGGACGTCTCTCCCTACTGTGACTGCCACCCGGAGAACGACGCCCCCATCATCCCCGACATAGGAATGTTCGTCTCCCGCGACCCGGTGGCGCTCGACCAGGCCTGCGCCGACGCCTGCCTTGCAGCAACCCCCGTCAGGAATTCCGTCCTGGGAGACAACATGCATGCAGCGGACTTCCACGACCACCACGACCACTTCCGCAACACCACTCCCGAGTCCGAATGGGAGACACAGCTCACCCACGGAGAGAAAATCGGCCTCGGAAGCCGCAGCTATGAACTGATATTCGTAAAGTAGCCCCTATTTTACCTTGACCCCGGGAATATCCTCCCACAGGGTGGTATAATGCGGCGACTGGTGCTCGCGGGACATGCGGATGTGCCCGTCGCCCTGCAGGCCAAGCAGGATGGAGCCGCGGCCGAAGCTTCGGTTAATGCTGTCGATTGCTTCGGAAAGGCGTGCCTCTCGCTCGGCGGCGTCTTTGTCTTCAAATAACGAATACGTATGGCCGTCGGCCTGGACCAGCCGGGTAATGACCACTCCCGCCTTCTTGTATCCCAGGCCCTGGCGGTATAGCCTGCGTGTGGCATCTACGGCAGCAGAGATTATCGTACGGTGTTCCGCAGTGGCGTCCGCGAGGGGTACGCAGATGCCGCCGGAGGCCTGCGGCGCCCCTTCCTTGAACCGGTTGGTCATTGCGAATACCACCAGTTCCTGCGCCAGCGAGCCCTGTCCCCGCAGCTTGACCACCGTGCCTTCCGCAAAGTTGGCGACCTGCTCTGCAAGCTCCGGCAGGGAAGTGATCTCGTGTGCGAAGGAACGCGATACGCAGATGCTCTGCCGCGGCTCTATCATGTCTTCGAACTCGATGCTGGGGATACCCTTGAGCTCCTTCCAGGTGCGGAATCCCGGCATGGCGAAGAGTTTTCGGACGGAGGTCTCGGGGATGCTCACGTAGTCCCAGGCTGTCCGGATGCCCATCTGGTCCAGTTTCTTCGCACTCCTGCGGCCGATGCCCCAGACGTCTGCCACGGGGAAGCTCCTGAGTACCTTCTCGATGTCCTGCGGCCGGTGCATATAGCATCCGCCGTTAAGCCTGGGGTACTTCTTGCAGAGTTTCGATGCAATCTTGGCAAGCGTCTTGGTGGGGGCGATGCCGACCGATACCGGGATGGACGTGCTTTTCCAGCACTGGCGGGAAATCCTTTCGGCGTATGCCTTGAAGTCGATACCCTCCATTCCGCCCAGGTCCAGGAACGACTCGTCGATGGAATACTGTTCGACGCTCGGTGCGAACGTCCTCAGTACCTCCTGCACGCGCCGGGACATATCCCCGTAGAGCGCGAAGTTGGAGCTGAAGACGGCCACGTGGTTCCTGTCGATTATGTCCCGTATCTTGAAATACGGGTCTCCCATCTTGATGCCGAGGGCTTTGGCTTCGTTGCTCCTGGCCACCGCGCAGCCGTCGTTGTTGGACAGAACGATAACGGGCTTTCCGTTCAGGTCCGGACGGAAAACCCGTTCGCAGGAAGCGAAGAAGTTGTTGCAGTCGGCAAGGGCGTACATACGCTCAGGCCTTCTTGATGATGAAAGTGACGACACCCCAAACGAGGAAATCGTCATCCGGCCCCACCGGAATCGGCCTGTACCTTGTATTCTTCTCGTTGCACGGGAGGAGCACCGCGCCGGCGGGACCTATCTCCACGCGCTTGACGGTGTACTCGCCGTCGATGAAACAAACTGCCTTGCAGCCGTTGTAGGGCTCTATGGCACGGTCGACTATGATGATGTCGCCTTCATCCATATCGGCGTCGACCATTGATACGCCGTCGATGCGGAAGAAAAAAGTGGACGCCGAGTGGCGCACCAGCAGGTGCGTGAGGTCCAGCCTCTCGCGGACATCTTCCGCCGGAGAGGGGAAACCGGCCTTGACTTCTCCCATGAAGGAGAATTCAAGCGACTCGGCGTCCGTGACGGGGTGCGGTTGCATTGCCGTCAGGCCTGGGCTTTGAGAACTGCGTCGCAAACCTCGCCGACTGTAACGGGAGCGGGTGCTCCGTCGGGGAAGTGCATCTTGAACCTTTCCTCGGCCGCAAGCGACAGCAGCAGCATGGTGAGGGAATCGATACCCAATTCCCTCACCAGTTCGGTCTGGAATCCAACGTTCGAAAGGTCCGTCTTGGGACGGATGGCGCCGATTATTTCTTTCAGGCCTTCAAATACTTCTTCTCTTGTCATACGCGGGATACTTTCATGCTGCCCGTACGCTTGAAATCTTCGGTGCGTACGGTGACTTTCCTGATCTGGTGGGTGCTGGGCAGGGTGGCGTTGATCTTAGCCACAAGCTTGTTCATATAGTCGACGACCTCTTCCCAGGGCTTGCCGTCGAATGCGGGCATGAACGGCAGGATCTCCACTGCAATCACCTGGGCGCCGTTCATCTCGTCTTCCTTGACCATGGCGTCGCGGACGCAGGTATCTGCGTAGAAGGGCTCCTCGAGGCTCTCGGGGCTGACGTTCTCGCCGTTGGAGAGGATGATGAGGTTCTTGATGCGGCCGGTGATGTACAGGAAGCCGTCTTCGTCGAAGTGGACGAGGTCTCCGGTAC
>CACZEU010000124.1 GCA_902780175.1 uncultured Bacteroidia bacterium | reverse complement strand
GTTGCCGATATTTGTAATATATCCGTAGTTGTCAGCAGATCCGGGAACGCTGTCAGTGCTTGACGGAACCCTGTAGCCGGAAGGACAGGGATCCCACACGGTCTTGCTGCCGCCTTCTCCCCACAAAGTGTCATCCTGGTCCAAACTGTCAGTGAACCAGTCATATCCGCTGCCACCGGCTGCTATGAAATCACAAGGATGGGAAATGGAATAACTCAAGCCGTTTGAACCTTTGTTATCTACGCCGGTCTCCACCGTGGCCGGGAGCGGGTCTTTCCTCCCCCACTGGAAATACAGCTGCCCGCCAAGAGGCGGAAGGACATTTCCGGACGGGGCCTCTGCCGTTACCCAGATGAGGTAGGACCAGAGGATGGTTTCCCCTTTCTTGATGGCCACCAGGCTGCTGCCTTCAGTAGCGGCGGCGGTAAGCGTGAGGGTGGTTCCGGAAAGGGAAGCGGTGGAATCGCCCCACAGCACCTGCGTGCCATCCGGGACATCGGCCACAGCCGGCACAGGCCCCCGCTGCCAGGCATCTTCTATCAAACGGGGAGTAACATCGAAGGAAACGCTGCCGCCCGGCCGCAGGCAGAAGCTGTTCTCGGGGCCATAATAAGCCATGGCCGGCTTCCACGTCATTCTTTCATCGAGCATTCCTGTAACATTCTTGAAAACGCCGGGAGAGAATGTTACTTCGGAATCGATGCGAAGCTCACCGATCTGGGAGCCGTTATCAGCGATAATGGTGAATCCCTTGGTGAAAGTAGTGGAAAGGGTAACGATATAATAATACGTCAAGTTTTCAAAACAGACGTTTGGCGCCTTAAGGGTTACGCTCTCCTCCGTTCCGTCTTCCACAACGGGGGTGTCTTCCGAGGCAAAACGGAAGCGGAAATCTCCGGCAATCTTTTCACCGTTGTTGCCGCGGATGCTCACAGCCTTGATATTATTGGTATTTACCACAAAACGGATGCCGCTGCACAGGTGGTTGAAAGATATGCTGCGTCCACTGACGTCGTCCGCGGTAATCAGGTAGCCGTCGGCAAAAGAGTCGATCCTGCCGGTCTGGACGGCCGGCAGCGTCGTTGAGACGTAAGTACCGTCATAGCTTGCCGATGCATCGTAGGGATACAAGGCGATGTAGTTGCCAAGGTCTGCCGGGCCCATTCCGGTGAAACTGGCGGAAGATTCAATTATATCGTTATCGCCCTGAAACGGGTAATTACCGCCGCCCGACAGGATGGAAATCTTCTCGTGTGCGCTCCAGAGAATCTTGTCATCATCGTATGGGGATACAATGGTGCGGGTCTCCGGGGCATCCTCGCCGGGGGTTGACGCATACAAAGTATGCTCCACCAGTTGCGGCTCAGGAGGCACGGGACCCTCCTGGCGCTCGCATGCGGGGAGGAAAAGAAGGAGCGGGACTATGTACCTAAATATCTTCATAGCGAATATCTTTCGTAGACCCGCCCGGGATATCGGAATTCGATGCCATAAGGACCTCCCGGCACGACAATGCCAGAAGTACCTCACGGCACGATGGAGCGACGTATGTGAGACTGTCTAATTGATTCATAAATACAAAGATATAAAAAAAATCCTGTTTTTTTGACCCGGGGATGCGGAAAAACACAAAAAAAGAGGCCGGCCTTACAGCCAACCTCTTCGTGAGAACAGACAGATTTGAACTGTCGACCTCTTGCCTGTCAAGCAAGCGCTCTAAACCAACTGAGCTATGCCCTCATAGTGTGCTCCCTTAGGGGCTCGAACCCTAGACACCCTGATTAAGAGTCAGGTGCTCTACCAACTGAGCTAAGGAAGCAATATTTCAATCTGTGACCCGTTCGGGGCTCGAACCCGAGACCCCCACATTAAAAGTGTGATGCTCTACCAACTGAGCTAACGAGTCCTCCGTTGTTTTGGGACTGCAAAGATAGAATAATTTCCCGAATCTGCAAAATTTTTATAAACTTTTTCGCGGGTCTTTGCCGGTTATTGCGGCAATCGCCTCAAAACTGCCCAGATCGCTCCATTCCCAATCGGCTGCAAGTACGTAAACTTCAGAGGATTTTTCCATGACGGCGTAGTCGATGCTGATCTTTTCGCAGGTGGGAAACAGTTCGCGGATAGCCTGCCCTTCATCCGGCTGGCCGAAGTGTCCGGAGATATCGTCCATCACCGAGCAGATCTGAGGCGCGTGGGCACGGAGTTCCGATTCGATGGTAGCGGCATTCCAGACAAAGATTCCTGCATTCCACCAGTATCCACCTTCCTGCAGATAGCGCTCGGCCACCTCAAGGGTGGGCTTTTCCTTGAAAGCAGTCACCTTTACGACCTTGCCCGGCTCGGCGGGAGCCTGGATATAGCCGTAACCGGTATGGGGCGAAGTGGGATTAATGCCAAGACATACGACTGCATTTCTGCCGGCCGTGAAATCGAGCGCCGTGCGGACAGTGCAGGCAAACGCCTGGATATCCGGAACGTAGGCATCGGCAGGAGTGACGGCTATGTTGGCGTCCGGCCAGCCGGACCTGATCTTCCAGCAGGCAAGGGCTATGCATGGGGCTGTACTGCGGGCGGCGGGCTCGGCGAGTATCCGGGACTCAGGGATTTCCGGGACTATCTCGCGGACGAAATGGACATATTCAGCGGATGTAACGACCCAGAAGACGGCATCGGGGTCGACGGCGAGAAAGCGTTCGTATGTAAGCCGCAGGAGCGGTTTTCCGCACCCTGTGAGGTCGAGGAACTGCTTGGGCTTCTCCGGAGTGCTGAGCGGGAAAAGGCGGCTCCCCACTCCCCCGGCCATTATTACTACGTGGTTTGACATATTGCAAAGATAGCATCTTTTCCTTATATTTGTGAATCAATAACCAGACATTCTTATGAAGAATCGTACCATCTTCGTCAGCCTTGTCCTCTGCCTTGCGAGCCTGCAGCTTGCAGCACAGGCCAAGATCCGCGATGTAGTCACCAGCGACTACAACCGCAACAGCGTCTCCTTCATCACCATTCAGAGGGGCGATTCCCACGACAGCTCCACCGCAAGCGCCGTCTCGTCCTTCAACCCCGGTGAGAAGTTCGACATCAACAGCATCAAGACACGCACCGTCCGCATCCGCAAGGACCGCAAGGAGCCCGTGAACAGCACCGACGTACACGATGCCGTCGGCGCCACGCCATTCGCACGCGAAATCCTCGCCAGCGTCTTCAACCGCGACGCCCAGGGAATGATGGACGACAAGACCGTCCGCTACCGCGGCAACTACGACGCCAAGGACCAGGACGTCATCAACGCCCGTGCCGCCCGCGTCGGCGAGGAGGCCCTCGGCGATATGGGCTACGGCCTGCTCAAGGGCTGCTACATCGTCCTGACCGACTTCTACAACATAGAGAGCCGCACCAACAAGGAAGGCAAGGTCACCTGGCACACAAGCGCCCGGGCATATGCATACAGGCTCGGCGTGGACGACGCTGCGATCAACGATTTCTTCGAGCGGTGCTGGATCTACGACGATGACAGCCAGGCCGCCCGCGACGCAAAGAACAGCGCATTCCAGAATCTCGACATACCCATGGAATATGTCGCATATACCGTTGCATCCGGTTCCGGCAAAAACGTCCAGGAGGCCGCCAGAAGTTGCATGTCCGGTGTCATAACCGGCCTTGAGGACGCCATCCCCGCCTGGGAGGTCGCCGTAGGCATTGTCGCCACCAAGCCCCTGCGCGCCAAGATCGGCACCAAGGAAGACCTCGTCAACGGAGCCCGCTACCGTTCGTACTCCTACACCGAAGACAATCAGGGCAATCTTAAATCCGTCCCCCGCGGATACCTGCGCGCAACCGAAGTCGCATACAACAGCGGAATATCCACCGGTGAGACCGAGCCCAGCGAATTCTACCAGATCTCCGGCCTCGCCAACATCGAAGAAGGCTGGACCATCAAGCAGAGCAACGACCTCCGCCTCGGAGTTGCCCCCGGCCTGCGCATTGGCGCACCCGGCAGGTTCGCATTTGTCAT
>CACZEU010000123.1 GCA_902780175.1 uncultured Bacteroidia bacterium | reverse complement strand
ACGATCTCGCGGCACTGCTCAAGCATGGGCTCCTGATCCTTGCCGACGGGTACCGTAGTGGCACGGAAGGCGGTTATGTCTGCGGCCTGGCTGATAGGGTAGCAGAAGAATCCTACCGGAGTGCCGGCCTTGTTGTCGGAGCCGTCGTCGGTTTCGGAGAAGCCGCGGAGCTTTATTTCCTGCTTCACCGTGGGGTTGCGCTGGAGCCGCTGTACCGTAACCAGATTCATATAATAGAAGGTGAGCTCGGTGAGCTGGGGCACCATCGACTGGATGAAGATGTTGACCTTCGAAGGGTCGAGACCCGCGGAAAGATAGTCCAGGGCCACCTGGATGATGTTCTGACGTACCTTTTCGGGGTTGTCGGCGTTGTCCGTAAGCGCCTGGGCGTCGGCTATCATGATGAAAATCTTGTCGAATCCGCCCTGATTCTGGAGTTCCACCCTGCGACGGAGCGAACCAACGTAGTGTCCGAGGTGGAGCCGGCCTGTCGGCCTGTCGCCTGTAAGTATTATTTTTGCCATATCATTGTAGGAACCAGTCGCAGGATTCTTCTTCTCCGGCGATCCATACGGTATCGCCCTCGCAGAAGCAGAAATCCGCTCCCGGGTTTGTTATGAGTTTATTGTCGTGCAGTACGCTTATTATCATACAGCCGCCCTTGCGCATCTCCGTGTCCTTCAGGGACTTGCCCGTAAGGAAGGAGTCGGGGGCGAGTTGTCCTGACTTCACCGTGAAATTGGGCTCGGGCGGAATGTCCGCAGGGGCCTGGCTGTGCTCTTCCATTATCCTGGTGAAACTCGCGAGCTGCGGAGTAGTGCCTACGGCCAGGAGGCGGTCGCCGGGATAGATGGGTTCCTCACCTGATGGAATGTGAATGCTCGTGCCACCCCTTTGAATCTTTATTATGTTGATTTCAGAGTGTTTACGGAATGGCATCTCACGTAACGGTTTACCTATGAAATCGAAGTCAGGCGAGACCTCGACAACCTGGGTATGGATGTCGTATCCGGACAGTTTGTCGCGGACAGATGAGGTGACCGGCCTGGTCCTGCGCTCTTCGGCCTCCCTTGCGTTAAGGTTCTCGATGAACCGCTTCTCCAGGCCGGAAATGCGGTGGAACGATCTCTTGGCAATGAAGGCGAAAAGCAGTCCGGCGCCTATTACGGCGACCACACCCCATCCTCCCAGGCTGTAGTAGCCGGTAATGGCGGCCAGGATGAAACCGATCGCTATGAGGATGCGGAATATCATCAGCGACAGTATCGGCCACCTGTTGGAAGGCTGCTTGAGGAGCTTGGGCGCGTGTATGTTGATGGATCCGTTGGTGACGGCGAGGCCATAAAGGAATGGCGCCATTACCACCAGGGTCAGCGCCAGGCAGAGGAATTTGCGCCAGTCTTCATTCATGAAGGGAAGGAGGCTGGCGGCCAGTTTGCCAAGGAAGAACCTGGACGACAGCAAGATGGCGATCAGGATGACGCTGTAAAGAACCACACGGAGGATGTAGCTCTTGAGAAGCTCGGCCCATTCATTCTTTTCCGCCGACGATTTGCCGGAGAACTCGTTCTGCCTGGGGTTGATCCGCGCCAGAATGTTTGCCGGAAGCCTGACGGCCAGCCAGCGGCTGACGGGATCCCCCGCCTTTATCATATAAGGAGCCGTAAACGTAGTGATGACGGAGACGGCGATGATTACCGGATAGATGAAGTCCCGCATGACGCCGAGGCTGCACCCAAGGCTGGCGATGATGAATGAAAACTCGCCCAGCTGGGCCATGGTGAAGCCGACGTGGACCGAATTGTCAAGTCCCTGGCCGGCCAGCAGCGAACCGGTGGTCGAGAACGCCAGGATGCCGGCGACGGCAACGATTGCGATGATTATGACGGTCAGCCAGTGCTGGCCGATGACAGCAGGGTCGATCATCATGCCCACGGAGACGAAGAAAATCGCGCCGAACAGGTTCTTGATGCCGGTGAGCAGGTGCTCGATGCGTTCGCCCTCGACGGTTTCCGCGAGGATGGACCCCATTACGAATGCACCCAGGGCCGACGAGAAACCGGCGAAGGAGGCGAGGGAAACCATCCCGAAGCACAGGCCGATGGAGATGATGAGGAGTATCTCGTCGCTGAGGAAGCGTTTGGCTTTCTTCAGCAGCAGGGGAATGACGTACATCCCCACGAGGAACCACAGAATCAGGAAAAACGCCAGCCTGACGAGGCTGAAGAACATCTCGGAACCGGAGAACTGCTTGGAGACCGCAAGTGTCGAAAGCAGTACCATCAGCAGGACCGCGATGAGGTCTTCCACTACCAGGGTGCCGAAGATGAGCGTTGCGTACGGCTTCTTCTTGAGGCCGAGGTCGTCGTATGCCTTGATGATGACGGTGGTGGAGCTCATTGAAAGCATGCCGCCGAGGAAAAGGCATTCCATTCGTCCCCAGCCAAGGGCGTTGCCGGTTATCATGCCGGCTATGAACATACCTATACATATGGTCCCCGCCGTTATCAGCGCACTGCTGCCTACCTTGAGGAGTTTCTTGAAACTGAATTCGAGTCCGAGGGCGAAGAGCAGGAAGATGATGCCGATTTCCGACCACTGATGGACCGATTCCGTGCCGGATATGGCGGGAATGAGACCCAGGTGGGGGCTGACGATGAATCCGGCAACGATGTACCCGAGGATGAGCGGCTGCTTGAGGGCCTTGGAGATGACCGTAAAGATGCCGGCTGCAATAAGGATGACAGCAAGCTCCGCTACCAGATTCAGTTCCTCGGACATCGATTTACTTCTTTAGGCCGGATTTTATCAGGTATTCCGCTATCTGTACGGCATTGAGGGCCGCGCCCTTGCGGATCTGGTCTCCGGAGAGCCAGAGGGTGATGCCGTTGGGGTTGGCCAGGTCCTTGCGGACGCGTCCGACGAAGACGTCGTCCTTGCCGCCCGTGAACAAGGGCATAGGGTATGTCGACGTTGCAGGGTCATCCTGCAGGGTTACGCCGGGGGCCGCGGCAAGGGCTTCCTGGACCTCCTTGACTCCCAGGGGTTTTTCCGTTTCTATCCAGACGGCCTCGGAGTGGGAACGCAGGGCGGAAATCCTCACGCACATTGCACTGCATTCTACGTCGGAGTGGAGTATCTTGCGGGTTTCGGCCCACATCTTCATTTCTTCCTTGGTGTAGCCGTTGTCCATGAAAACGTCGATCTGGGGGATGACGTTGTAGGCAAGCTGGTATTTGAACCGGTCTATGGTGACGGGCTCCCCGTTTACGATCTGGCGGTACTGCTCCTGGAGTTCAGCCATGGCGCGGGCGCCGGCACCGGAAGCGGACTGGTAACTGGCCACGTGTATGCGCCTGATGTGGGAGAGCTGCTCGATGGGATTGAGGACCACGACCATCATGATGGTGGTGCAGTTGGGGTTGGCAATGATGCCGCGGGGATGACAGAGGGCGTCTTCGGCGTTGCATTCGGGTACGACGAGGGGGACGTCCTCATCCATGCGGAAGGCGGAGGAATTGTCTATCATGACAGTGCCGTAGCGGGTGATGGTTTCCGCGAATTCGCGGGAGGTGCCTGCGCCGGCAGAGGTGAAGGCGATGTCGATGTCGCGGAAGTCGTCGCCATGACGGAGGAGCCTGACCTCAAGCTCTTTGCCCCTGAAGGTATATTTGCTGCCTGCGCTCCGGGTGGAGCCGAAGAGGACAAGTTCGTCTGCGGGGAAGTTCCGCTGTTCAAGTACACGGAGCAGTTCCTGCCCCACGGCGCCGCTCGCGCCAACGATAGCTGCTTTCATACTACAAATATAGTAAAATAATTGTACTTTGCGAACAACGCGCTCCCTGCGGAGTGTCCCCCGGAAGTCAGTCCGTAAGGGCCAATGCCTTCCGAGGGACACTCCGCCTCCCGCTGCTTCCTGCGTTCATTCCTGCCTAAGTACCGCGAGTTCCTATGTTTGAAATCGAATGAGTCCTGTTCGGACTCATGAGGAACGCTCTCAGGGGTTCCGACCCCTGCCGCTAAGGCAGCCCCCCGGAA
>CACZEU010000122.1:1151-5510 GCA_902780175.1 uncultured Bacteroidia bacterium | reverse complement strand
TTCGCCTCCTCCCGCATCCGCGGACGCATACGCCACAGCCCCTTTCCATAGGAATACGTTGGCGCTCAGGCTGACATTCCAGTTGATGCCGTCGTTCTTCTGATCCAGCGTGGGAGCGTAATAGTAGTCGTACCCAACCTGGGCCGATGTCTGGAGGCTGAACTTGTCGGAGGGATTCCAGTTGAAACTGAGCATCTGGTCGATATGGTTGTATTTCACCGCGTTCTCGTAGGTCGATACCTTGACGCCATCCGGACCAACCACGGACAGATATTCAATCTTGTTTCCCGAGTGACTGCCATAGGTGCGTGCCGTCAGGTCCCATTTGTCGCCGCTGGCGCGATACGTGAGCGTCAGCGCATCGGAGACAACGGTCCGCAGATCGGGATTCCCGTGCGCCCTGCTATAAGGAGATTCCTCGAAGATATAGGGATTGAGGTAGCTCACGCTGGGCCTGCCCAGGCGGCGGGTATAGGATAGCGCAAGCGAGTTCTTCGGATCAATCTGCCAGGCCGCATTCAGATACGGCACGATGTTGAAGTTGCTGTTATCAAAGGTGATGTCCCTGGAAGCGCTCTTGGAGAGTCCCCGGTTCAAGGTGTATTCCAGCCGGGTGCCGGCCTTTAAGGTGAGCTTGCTAAACTTGTACCCATAGCTGGCATAGGCCGCAAAGATGTGTTGCTTGTAGTCCAGGTCGTTGACATTGGAATTGTCAATGAACCACTCATTCTTAGCGTAGTCCCACAATTCATCCTTGGAATCGGCCACGTGGCTGCGCAGCGTGTATTTGCCTCCGGCTTCAATCTGGTGCTTCTTCCGCAGGGTGGCGAAGTAGTCGATCTGTCCGATCTGCTGGATGGTGTGCTCCGTATTGAAGGAATGCCGGTGATAGTCCGGATAGTTCAGGACAGGCTTCACGATAATGTTGTTGTCCGTGCTGTTCGGATTCCCGTCGATGGAATAGCTGAAGGTCAGGATACCGCCGTCATTCCGGAATGTCTTCTGGTAAGCCAGTTCGCCGGAGAAGGTGTTGTACCGGTTCGTCCGTACCGTCGGCTCCAGCATTTCAACGGTTTTGACATGGTCGGTATTCCAGAAGGTTTCCGTGATGTCGTAATCGCTCAGTATCTTCTCGAAGTTCGTCCAGCCCGAAAGCGTGATAAGATTCAGGGAATCCGGCTCATAACTGGCTTCCAGGGAACATGCGCCGATGCGATAGGTATTATCGCTGTCAAACGCCAACTTCTGATAGTGGTTTGTCTCGCTGGTATAATTCTCTATGTCGGTGACACCGTGGACCGTCGGGCTCGGGTAATAGGTTCCGCTGGCATTCGCGCTGAAGGTGAATTTGCCCAGCTGAGCATTCAGATAGCCGTTTCCGCTTACGGTGCCGAGGGTGCTTGCATTGACTCCCAGCGAACCGCTGTAGCCAGATTTCAGGCGCTTGGCCATCACGATATTGATGATGCCGCCAATGCCTTCCGCGTCGTATTTGACCGGCGGATTGGTGATGACCTGGATCTCCTTGATGGACGATGCCGGAATGGTCTTGATGAGTTGGTTGAAGTTCCGGGCCAGCATCCCGGTGGGTCGGCCATTCACAAGCACCTTGTAATCCTTGCTGCCGTTCAGCAGCACCTCCTCATCACCATTGATGCTGAGCATCGGCACATTTCGGAGAATGTCGATGAGATCGCTGCCGGCCGACAACGGGTCTGCTTCCACGTTATAGGTAAGTTTGTCGGCATCGGTCGTAACCAGCTCACGGCGGGCTATGACGGCCGCTTCCTTGAGTTGCTCCACTTTTCCGAGGGTATCCGGCTGCTCTGTCACCGGGTCTTGTGCCCGGGCGGCAATGCCAGCAAACAGGGCGGCTGCGGTAAGAATAACTGTCTTCGCATTCATTGCTTTTTATACGTTTTGTCGAAGACAAAATTATCCGGAAAAAGTTTTACACGGCCTGTGAGGGTATAAAAATATCAGCCGTTATGTGGCTGATATTCAATGGGGATAGAAAGATTTTCAATCCGTAAGATTATCGAAAGTTTTACATCAGCGCTCCGTCTGCAAAAGAAGCTCCCGGAGATAGATGCTGATGTTGGTATCGTGCTCGTCCAGGCCCAGCTTCTGGCGGATCTCGTGGCTGATGATGTAGTGACGCTTCTTCTGAATATACTCACCGATGTCCTTGCCCTTCAGTCCTAGGGTATAGAGGCAGCAGTAGCCGATTTCCCAATCGGTGAGCCCCTTGTCCTCCAGGAAGGCCGTGAACTTGGGATGGTTCTCCTCAAAGAGAATCTTGGTGGAGCGCAGGAACTCTTCGCGGTCGGCCATCATTACGTCTAATTCTTCCTCGCTGCTGCGGTAGAGTTTGTCATCGGAAGAGATGCGGGAAGCGATGATCTTGTCCAGTACGGAAAGCCGCTCACGGATGACAGCCATTGCCTGATCATCCGGCTTAGAGCGAAGTTTCTTGGTGATGAAATGGATTATGAGCGCGAGAGCAGCCAGGGCAAGGATGGAGAGGATGATGACGTCCCGCATCCGTTCGTCCTTTTCCGCCAGCGTCATCTTATCCGAATAGCGCTCCTCGATGATGCGGGCGTTTTGGATCTTGAGCGTATCGGAGGGAGCCAGCATACTGGCATTCTCGTTGATCCTGTCAAGGCACGCCCGCGCCTTTTGGGTATTCTCACTGTCGCCGATGGAGGCATAATAATCCAGCGCGATGTGGATGATACTGTCGTTATAGATCTCGATGCCGCATTTCTCCAGCGCCTGCGAGTATAGCAGCGCGTGTCGGGCACGGAGTTCCGGAGTGTCCAGCAAACGACGATCCAATGAATCCAACGCCACGAAAGCACTGTCCGGATGCGACTCCATACACATCTCCGCCCGGTCCAGGATGGGCCGCACCTTGCTGGTATGCCCGCACGACCACAGGCAGGCCATAAGGATGATAGCGAATATGTAATTCTCGAAGTTGCGCATAACTCAATGCCGGCTCATTTTGCTTCAAAAATCGTGCAGAGATGCTTAGCCAAATGCCTGTCCATACACTCTCACATCCATCGCCTTCCCGCCCTTCACAATAGCGCCGACCTTCGTTTCCTCCAGCCGGAAGCCATTCTTCTCCAGCACCCGGGCCGATGCCAGGTTCTCCGGGAACACCTCGCCGACGATGCGCTCCAGCTCCAGCTCCCGGAAAGCAATCCCGCAGATCTGCCGAACCGCTTCTGTGCCGATACCTTGGGACCAGAACGGCGTCAGGATCATATAGCCAATCGACCCAACGGAGCGATTCTCATTGGCCATCCTTTCCACGGAGATACTGCCGACAACCTGCCCGTCCACGACGATAGCCCGCCAGACGCCCTCCTTGCCGTCATTCTCAGTCACCATACCCAGCCACCAGTCAGCATCCGCTTCGGTATAAGGATACGGCAGCCGGTCCGACAGGTATGTCCTGTCAACGGCATTGCAGAGCGCCATCAGCGCTTCCCGGTCAGCAGAAATCCACTTATGAAGGTCAATGGTCATATTCGATTCAGTCCAAACAGATTGACTGCAAATTTAGCTGTTATCGGGCAGACGGGCAAATCCCGTCCACCGCTGTCCACCACTGTCCACCTTGTCCACACCGTCCACCGGTGGACAAAGTGGACGGAAAGGGTTAGGCCGATGCCGATGATCCGGGCCGATGGTGCCCTGTTCCAGCGGCAGTGCCGATGCCAGGGTCGATATGGGAAGCGGTACTTGCTCGTCTGTCAGTTTGGTTCTCCGATGCGCTCCGCCCCAAACCGCCAGACCAGCAACCTCTATTGCCACCCGTCGCTGTGAGACTGTGTCAGTTGCCGCCTCGGCGTCAACCGCCACAGACTCACGGCCGGCCCCACGCTCCATTGGCCCACGCCTCCAGCTCCCGCACTTTTAAGGGAAAAGCGGTGTGCAAGACTGTGCCGGAGCAAGTCCGCCACAGACTTGCACCCTCTCATCCCCCCGGCCCCCAAGGGACCCCCAAGGGAGATAATCGCCCGGGAGCGTCAGTGCCAGTGCGAGCGTTGTGCCCCGAATCCCGCTTTCCATAACATAATCCCATCGGAATTGTGTAACAGCCGCCGGCACCCTCGTTACCCGCCCGGAGGGTATCAGTTATTGATGGGTCAGAAGCCCGCAGAAACGGCCTTCCAGGCGTCTGATTACACAATTCGGATTATGTTAAGGACGCTCCGTCGTCAAGGTGCGAAGGTCCTCCCTTCGAATTCCCGGGCGAGGCGGCGGCAGACAAGCGGCCCCCTTCAAGGACCTCCGGCCTCCAGGCCCGTCAGGGGGCCGCGCACTTTGCGCTCCCTCGTATCA
>CACZEU010000122.1:0-1135 GCA_902780175.1 uncultured Bacteroidia bacterium | reverse complement strand
AGGAAGAAGGTATGCCAGGGCGCAAAGTGCCGGTACGAGCACCGTCAGTGCCTCTCCACCGTCTGTCTCTCGCTGGGAGCCTCGGTGCAGTGCGGGACAGTCTGCCGCCTTAGGCGCTTCGCTTGGGGTCGGCCCGGCACCTCCAGTCGTGTGGCAGGACGAGCCTGCCACACCACTTCCGGCACCGTTCCTCCGCGGTACGGCTCCGCCGTGTTATCACCTGCCTGCTATTCCTCCAGGCCTTGTGTCTTTTCCGTCTTGTGCGCGGTCCTCGCTGCGCTGCGGTCCGTGGTCGTCTCCAAAGCCACAAAGCCTTCCGGGCAGGCAGGACACAGCCGTCCGCATCCGCTCCCGGCTGTTGGCGCAGACAGTGACGGGATTCCGCTTCGCTGCACCCGCCACAGACTGCGCCGGGGGCATGGTGCCAGGCCTGACGGCCGCGAGCCTTCTACCTTCGATCCGGGAATGGGCCGTTCCGTCCCAGACCCCCCCGGAGGGAGTCTGCCCACCCACAACGTCGGTCTCTTCCGCTGTTCCAGGGAGCCTTGCGTCTCCCTTCCACGGCGCTCCAGAGCCCGCCGCCCCTCACGCTGCCAGACACCCTCCGGGGCCACGCTCCACTTCGTTCCGCGCCCTTGGTTACTGGGAGACTCTAAGCCGGGCTGCCGCCCGGACGGCATCAAAAACGGGAACGACATCACACGCATCACCGACCCGCCTTAGAGACTCCCAGCAACCAAGGCCAACCAGGAAACTTACGCCCCATCCTCAGTGCGTAATCCACCGACATCACCCGCCCGACGAGGGAGAAAAGGGTATAAATATATACAACGAAAGGCAGCGGCTTGCGCCGCTGCGGGTGCTGAAAAGCAGTGCGGTTCGAGTGCCTATAGCACTATTTAACTTATTGAAAATAAATTTGTTAATGTCGTTATTTTTCACTATCTTGTATATAGTTTTAAAGACGTATTATTATGAGAACACAGTTACATAATTGGAGAATTTTGGTAGACCACATCATCGACAAGGTGTGGGAGTACATCGATGAACTTGATATGTGGGATGACCGCACCACCCTGTGGGTTGACGCGGAGCAAGCGTCAGTGATCCTGGGAGAGGACGGCAAGACCTACCC
>CACZEU010000121.1 GCA_902780175.1 uncultured Bacteroidia bacterium | reverse complement strand
GAGGCCTAAACGGGATCAATAATCCCGAAAATGATCCCGCGAGGGTGGTCCGACGCCTAAACGGGATCAGAAATCCCGAAAATGATCCAGCCAGGGAAGCACCCCCCAACCGAGTGGCGCAGATTTTGTTTACCTTTGCGGATAATTATGAAACTCCTTTCACGGATACCCGCGGTGACTGGCGCCGCCCTGCTCATTTTCACGGCCTTAAGCATAAGTGCCGGGGCGCAGACCGTAGGTACCCGCGCACCGAAGGGATACCCTATGTACTACGAGGTCCACGACGGGGACACCACCTTCTTCGACTCCATCGACCCCATCTGGGTCTTCCCTCGCGGCCGGGGCTTCAAGAAAAGCGGCGACTGGCGCAGGGAATACCGCCTCGTATATAACTTCAACAAGATCTACCCTTACGCCCTCGTCGGCCGCCAGCTTATGGCCCAGGTGGACAGCACCATCGCCGCCGACGCCACCAAGCGCAGCCAGCGCACCATGTACATCAAGCAGGTGGAAAAGGAGCTCCTCTCCATCTTCACCGACGACATCAAGCATATGACCACCTCGCAGGGAGTCCTGCTCATGCGACTGGTAGACAGGGAATGCGGCATGAGTGCCTTCGAAATCATCAAGGAATACGAAAGCGGATTCGCCGCCAATTTCTGGCAGCTGATAGCCAAACTCTTTGCCCAGGACCTCAAGGCCAGATACGACCCCACGGGCAAGGACGCCAAGATTGAAGAGTTGATAAAAGTCTGGGACTCAGGCCAATGGGACCAGTTCTACTATTCCGTCTTCTGGGAGTCTCCCAAGAAGACCGTAATAAAGGCCACGCGCCTCAAGAGCGAGGTGAAACAGTCAGGCAAGAAGTAGCCGTATCGAACTCCGCGTGCGGCTGTCCGCCGGAAATCCAGTCTCCCAGTATCACAAGGCGTCCGCCGCCATCCAAAGGTATGTCGACGTTGCAGTGATAATGCCCGAAAATACAGAAATCGGCCTTCTGCGCCGCTGCGAACCGGTATAACGGTTCCTCCTGCCCACGGAATACATACGCCCCCCGGGACCTCCTCTTGCCGCCCGACCAGCCCAGGGCGAGCCGGTAGGCGACCCAGGGGTGAAGGGTGCTGAAAAGCGCCTGGGCGAATCGCGACCGGAACACCTTCAGCATGAAGCCGTAAGCTCCGCGACCGTTGCCGATGTCGTCTCCGTGCCCGAGGCAGAAGGTCTTCTCCCCTATCCGGAGCGTCTGCACTCCGTCGAACTTGTGCATCCCGAGGTTGCTGAAGAACGAATAAGTCCAGATGTCGTGGTTCCCGGAGAAGAAATACACCTCGACGCCGGCATTCACCAGGGCGACCAGCTCCGCAACAACGCGCGCGCCCTCCCGGGGCACGACGTCCCTGTATTCATACCAGAAATCCCAGATATCCCCCAGCAGGTACAACGCCAGGGCGTCCCTCGGAATGCCGCGAAGGAACGACAGGAAGCGTTCCTCGCGCTCGGCCGGATCTGCTCCGGCGTAACCGAGGTGAACGTCCGCGGCGAAATATACGAGGGTGCGCATCAGGCCAGGAACAGCAGCACCAGGATGCCGACGATGGCGCAATAGAGGCCGAACCACTTGAGCTGGGCGCGACGCACAAGAGCTATCATAGCCTTGCAGGCGAAGAAGCCGGAAACGAATGCCGCGGCGAAGCCCACGAGCAGCGGCAGCACGCCCACGGAAGAAGCGGCGAAATCGCCACCCACGACATCCAGGAACATCTCACCGAGTATGGGCACCAGTACCATAAGGAACGAGAACTGGGCCATATTCTCCCGCTTGACGCCGCAGAGAAGACCGGTGCTGATGGTCGTACCGGAGCGCGAAAGGCCCGGCAGGACGGCCAGCGCCTGACCGACGCCCACGACCAGCGCCTGCCAGAAAGAGATGCCGTTACGGCGCTCCACCAACTGTAGGGGGTTGCGGGACAGCCAGTCGGAGAGTGACAGCAGCAACGCTGTGATCAGCAGGCTGATGCCCACTACCAGCATGGAACTGAAAGCCGACTCCACCCAGTCCTTGAAGAACATTCCCACGATGAGCACGGGTATCATCGATACGACGATTTTGGCGATGTAGTCCGTCTCGTCGTTATACTTGAACTTGAAAAGTCCGCAGAGGAGTTTCCAAATCTGCTTGCGGAAGACCACGATGGTTGCCAGCACCGTGGCGGCGTGCACCGTAACTTCGAAGATAAGGTCCCCTGAAGGCTCTACGCCAAGAAGGGCCTTGCCTATTGCGAGATGCCCGCTGCTGCTCACCGGAAGAAATTCCGTAAGTCCCTGGACTATACCGAGAATAAAAGCATGAAGCCAATCCATCGCTACTTCTCCTTATCTTCAAATTTACCCATTATCGCAACGACCTCGATCACTATGCCCGCGATGATTACAAGCGGTGCGGCGACAAGGCGCCGGAAGTCGAACATCCCGTAATTGAAGACATTGGGGTCGGGGCTGAGCCCGCCCATCATCAGTATGTATCCCGCCACCATGACAAGCAGCCCTGCAAGCAGCAGGCGCAGTCCTTTGCGGGAGATTGCCATTTTACTCATATCAATAATAAAGTTCGTCCTTGTTGAGGGTTATCAGCCTGCCCACCACCAGCCACGTGCTCACCACGCAGATAAGCACTCCGGCGGCAACCACCACACCGGCGGCGATGGCGTAAGAAACCGGCTGGATGGATGTTACCATCTGGGGGAATTCCCTGTACAGCAGGTAGATGGCTCCGGCGAGCACGACGAGCGCCAGCGCCGAGGACATCAGCCCCTGGAACACCGCACCGCGAACGAAGGGGGCGCGGATGAAGCCCTTGGTGGCACCCACCAGCTGCATGGTATGGATGGTGAACCTGCGCGAGTACACGCTCAGGCGTACCGTATTGTTAATCAGCACGAAAGAAATGAACAGCAACAGCAGGATGAAGATACCCATGACCAGCGAAATGCGGGCCAGGTTGTTGGTGAGCGCCTCCACCAGCGACTGCTGCCACTCCACCTCGTCCACCACCGGGGACGCAGACAGGGCACGGCGCACGAAGGCTATGCTGTCGGGCGCGACGTAATCTGCCTTGAGGGTGATGTTCAGGGAGATGGGAACCGGGGTTTCCTCGAATACCGAAAGGAAATCCTCGCCAAGCATTTCGGCCAGCTCCTTTGTGCCCTCTTCCCGGGAAACGAGGCGCGTTTCCTTGATGTAGGGCAGCGTGGAGACGGACTTCTGGTATGCGGAGGCCTCGTCGGGGGTGGTGTCGGTCTTGAGTATCACCGACAGCTGCATGTTTTCCTTGAAATAATCGGACACGGCGCGGGCGTTCACGATGAGAAGCGCCGCCACACCTACAAGCAGGAGCACCATGCTGATGCTGATTATGCTCGATGCGTAGGCGTTGCGGAGCCTGCGCCGGATGATTTTGCTTTCTTCTTTTCTGGACATAAACTCCAAAATGGTCTCCAAAGATAGGCAATTATCATGATTTATTAAAAAATTTTTCTTACCTTTGTGCATAATGGCAGAGAATGTAAAAAAAGTACTGTTCGTAAATTCCGAGATGTATCCCTACCTCCCGGAATCCCCTATCGCGAACATCGCCCGTCAGCTTCCCCAGGGCATCCAGGAGCGCAAGAAAGAGATACGTTCCTTCATGCCCCGCTACGGTTTCATAAATGAGCGCAAGAACCAGCTGCACGAGGTGATACGCCTGTCCGGAATGAACATCATCATCTCCGACATAGACCATCCCCTCATCATCAAGGTCGCATCCATATCCGCGGCCCGCATACAGGTTTATTTCATCGACAACGAGGATTATTTCCGCCGCAAATACATGTTCGAAGACGCCGAGGGCAACTTCTGCCCCGACAACGACGAGCGCGCCATCTTCTTCGCACGCGGCGTACTGGAGACCACCAAGAAACTCCGCTGGGCCCCGGACATCATCCACTGCCACGGCTGGATTTCCCACCTGGTGCCCGCCTACCTCAAGAAAGCCTACAGGGACGACCCCATCTTTTCATCCAGTAAAATAGTGCTCTCCCTCTACGGAGACACCCCGGAGGCACCGTTCA
>CACZEU010000120.1 GCA_902780175.1 uncultured Bacteroidia bacterium | reverse complement strand
GTCCCGATGAACTGTGTTTTCGATTCAGCAGACAACATGTACATTTCCAACCGTGATGCAAAGGAAGTTGTCGTTGCTTATGATGGCAAGTACGTAAAAACTTATTCGGGCTCCCCAACCGGCATCTACACCATAGCATTCAACCCGGCAAAGACAGTCCTTGCCATCGGCTGCAACGGAGGGTATAAATTCTCTCTTCTGGATATTGAGACCGGTGAGTACACGGTGGTAGCCGGCGCTGGCACAAAGCCAACAGTCGACAATTATTACGACGGTGACGCAGGCAATCCGCTTACGGCTACAATAGGTGCGATGAGCGGTATCTAGTGGGATAATGACGGCTGCATATATTTCAACGACCAGACCAGCCTTACCTTCCGTGTTATTATCCCCGGTGTTGGCGGAGATTATTCCAAGGGCGTGGTCAAGACCCTCGCCGGTCAGCCCTGTGTCGGCGGGTGCGTTGATGGCGACGGCCTCTCTGAGGTGAAATTCAGGGCTCAGGGAATGCTCACCAAGGATCCCGCTACAGGAGCTTTCTATGTGGCAGACGGCGGCAGCCACCGTATCCGCAAGATTACGGTCGTTACTGAATAAGCCATGAAAAGAATCCTGACACTCTGTACGCTTGTCGCTCTGTGTTTCAGTGCAGCGAGTTGGGGCGGCGAAAAACCGCTCCGGCTCCTGTACTGGAATATCCAGAACGGGATGTGGGCGGGGCAGGAGGACAATTACACCGCCTTCGTATCGTGGGTGAAGGAGCGCAGGCCGGACATCTGTGTGTGGTGTGAAGCCCAGACCATTTACAAGACAGGCACCGACATAAAAATACCGGAGGAAGACCGTTATCTGGGGGGAGGATGGAAGAAACTCGCCCGCCGTTACGGCCACAGGTATATATATGTCGGAGCGCATTGCGACAGTTATCCCCAGGTGATAACCTCGCGTTATCCAATCAAAAACGTCGCCCGTATAACAGGCTCGGCACCCGATTCGCTCGTGGTTCACGGAGCTGGCTGGGCCCGTTTAAAAGTCCGCGGTAAAACACTCAACATAGTTACGTTGCACTCGAGTCCTCTGGCTTGTGATTTCCGGCTCAAGCATGCTTCCAAGGCAGAGCAGAAGGCCGACGCAGCCCGCAACGGAGGCGACCGCTACCGCCGCATGGAAATGGAAGTCATCTGCCGGAACACGGTCCTCTCGGAACCAGCGGCCTCCGAAGAATACTGGCTGATGATGGGAGACTTCAATGCCGTCTCCCGCCGCGACAACGCCTTCTACTGCTACCCTGAGGACGACCTGCGCTTTCTCGCCCACGACTATATTCTCGACAATACCCCGTACCTTGACGTGGTGAAAGAAAAACACCCGGACGCTTTCTTCCGTTCCGCCCAGAGCAACACCCGCATCGACTTCGTTTACGCCACCCCGGCGCTTATGGACAGGGTGATCGGCGCAGACATCATTGAAGATACATATACTACGCCTGTGCGCAGTTCAGAGGTGCACGGCTTTTTCCTCCCGTCGGACCACCTGCCCATCCTGATAGATTTCTCTTTATGAAAAAACTCTGTTTTGTAAAAACATTTGCGATTCTTACAATGACGGCGTTAGTAGGAGCCGCCTGCCGGAAGCAAGAATCGGGAACAACTCCTGGCGGTGAGCAGTCGGAGATTGAGAATGTCTCAGCCGACAGTCTCAAGGCTGTTTTCGCAGAACCGGTGAGCAAGACAGCCTTCGTCGGCCCGGTGTATTCCTGGATGACGGACGACCGCATCCGGGTGGCAGCAGCCGAGGAAGGCACCATCGACTTCAAGTATTCAGGGATGCCGTCGGCAGGAGAGGTTACCTTTGTGAAAAATGAGTCTACTGCGAAAACGGTTCTGTTCGGCGCTGAAGGATTTGCCATATATCCTTCGCTTGCCGAGGAGAATTGCATTGTGGATGCGGGTACTATGACATTGAACCTCAAGAACCGTTACGACTGGTCAGAGGGTAATCTCGAGGCCCCGATGATTGCAAAAGTCCTTTCCGGAACGCCTCTCAGTTTTACCAATATGTGCGGCCTGCTCAAGGTTGTTTACACCAACATTCCTTCCGATGCCGCGAGCCTCGTTGTCGTGACGCCGGGCTACGAAACCACCAGTTCCCTGCAGGTTGTCGGCTGGAACGGCGCGTTCGAATCGGACACTCCATACCTGCAGGCGAGGTCTGGCGGAGACGGGGAAATAAACATATCGTTCCCTCCCGGTTCTTCATCGGAGAAAACCTTCTATATCCCGTTGCCCGTGGGGCCCGGAGCGTCACATCTGTATCCGAAAATCAGGCTGTATCTTGCAACCTTAGAGGGAGAACTCATCCCGGGAACGCTACGAACGGCGACAAACCTTCAAATTGAACGCACAGCAATCAAGCCTATGCCGGAAGTTCCTGTTCCAAGTCCGTATTCCGTAACGACGCTGTTCGGGCAGAAAGGCCGCAATACGGCTGCTGGCTCTAAAACCGGGGGAGATTACTCAAACGTGGTGATGGGCTGCCCTCGCGGTCTTGGCTGGATAAATCCCGGCCATACGGCATTCATTCTCGACCAGAACCAGAGCGTGCGTATCTGGAATCTCGATTCCAAAACGGTTTCCGAGCCACAAACCTATGAGAGTTCGTCCTATGTCCCGTGGTACGGCACTTATAGGGACGGTTTGGTTTATTTTGCGGAAAAAGCCCAGGGTAAGATTTATTCGTACAACGTTTCTTCCGGCGCATTCACCCTCCTGCGCTCCGATTATTCCGGAAAGAGCCCGGTGGACGTCAAATTCGATTCTGCCGGGAACGCCTATGTGGCGGTATGGGACAATTATGCAATTTATCGTTTCGACGGAGGAAACCTTAACGCAGCCTCGCCGTCGGCAACCTACAGTTTTGACGGCAAGCGTCCGCTAAGCATGGCGTTCGACCCTTATGGCGACATGATTGTCACAACCAACGGCGGCCAGGTGATTCGGCTCGACACTGTTAGTGGCGAGCAGGAGCTCATTGCCGGGGAAAAAGCCGCCAACACCATTGATGACGGCACTGCCGGTCGTCCCCGCACCGCCAAATTTACCAACAACCTGAATTCTGTTGTGGTTACTTCCGGAGGAGTCATCTACCTGGGAGACAATTACCGTTTGAGAAAGATAGTGCCCGGTCTGGCCGGTTACGCGGATGCAGTCGTATCTACCGTTGCCGGGTCGACACAGGCAGCCTATCGCGAGGTGGGCGACGGAGTAGGGAGTGGCGCTACATTCAATTCCTTCGGCGGCATGATGCTGAGTCCGGACGAATCGGTTCTCTATATGACCGAGCAGACGGGAGGCTATGTGCGGGAGATCTTCCTTGGTAACGCCGATGCTTCCGTTTCTCCCTCACCAAGGCTCAGAGCCGGAACATTCAATATCCGTTTCATAACCGACAAGGACACAGGCGACAGAGCATGGGACGTACGCAAGACCAAGGTGGTGCGCCTCATACAGGACTACGGCTTCGACGTTATCGGTTTCCAGGAGTCCACGTCTGATCAAAGGACTTACCTCAAGTCGCAGCTCTCCGGCTATTCTTTCCAGGAATCCGGCTATGAAGAGCCGTGCATCGCATGGAAGAGTTCCCGTTTTACCAAACTCGACTGGGGCCAGTTCTGGCTGAGTCCGAATCCGGACACGCCTAATTCGAAGCCTGGCTCGCCATGGATAGACGTTACCATCCCGCGCAGCCGCATCTGCATCTGGGTCAAGCTGCGCGACACACAGACAGGCAATACCCTTCTGTTTATGAATACTCACCTTGAGGTGTACTCGTCCGGTATTGCCGGAACAGGAGGCCTTTCGGAGGAAGAACTTGAGGAGCGTTGTGTCACGGTGAGGGACAAATCGGCCGAACTGATTATCGAAAGGGCAACAACCTTGAGCGGAGGAAGCATACCGACGATACTTGTGGGCGACATGAACAGCGCCACCACCGAATCTGGAAACGAGCGATTCAAGGCCTTCTTCACCGATGCCTACTACGACGACTTGCTGGTTGAAACTAACTGCAAATACGGCCCCGTAGCCACTTATAACGCATGGAGCGACACGGATGAGCAGG
>CACZEU010000119.1 GCA_902780175.1 uncultured Bacteroidia bacterium | reverse complement strand
GGTGGATGCCCAGTACATCAGCAAGGAGCCTTATACCTACATGACCGGCGAGCATATCAACAATGTAAAGTCGGCCCTTCGCGCACGCATGCGCCGCTCCAAGGACAAAGAATCCACGGCTGCCGAACTTTGCCAGTCATTCGACGTGCCCGCCTCCTGGCTGGAAGGATGGGACGATGCCGAAGTAAGCCGCGCCGACTCGGTGCGCGCCGCTTCGGTTGACATTACGCTCGAAGACCTTGACGGCTATAAGCCCGGAGCCAAGGTGATCCTTCTCGATGCCTGCTTCAACGGAGCCTTCCTCCACGACGACTATGTGGCATCGCGCTATGCCTTCGCACACGGCAGCCGCACCCTGGCAGTCACAGCCAACTCGGTAAACATCATCCAGGACCACTGGAAGAACGAACTTGCCGGCCTGCTGGTCTCCGGTGTCTGCGTTGGTGAATGGGCGCGCAATTATATGACGCTCGAATCGCACCTTTTCGGCGATCCCACCTACAGTTTCGCTCCGTCCAAGGCCAAAAGTCCCGACTCACAGCGCGGCAAAGCCATCCACGACGGACGCTACAGCCCCGAGAAGTGCCTGCAGATTCTCTCATGCGATCCGTCAATGAACGTGCGCCTGGAGGCATTCTACAATATTATGCGCGAGGCTTCCGACATCAGCATCATAGACCAGGCGCTGCGCAAGGGCCTTGACGACCCCTACGAGATGCTGCGCCGCATGGCTGCCCGTTACGCCGAGAACTACGGTGCTCCCGATATGCTGAAGGCCATTGCGGGGCATTATCTTGACCCGCAGGAAGGATCGCGGGTGCGCTATCACCTGCTCAACGCATTCTCGCTCTATCCGGCCGAGAGTGTCGAAAAGGCCCTTCGCTCGGCCTGGGACGGCATTTGGCCCACAGCCGAGGATTTCGAAGCCGGTGTCAAAAGGATATGCAACAGCATCCGCAGCAGCGATGCCGACCTGTCGGCACTTGCCAAGGGAGAAGGCAGCGAGAAAGACCGGGCGTTTACCGTCAGCCATCAGCGCAACGCCTGCATCCCCGCTGCGATCGATCCTATGATTGCCGTTATAAGCGACGAGAAGTCGCCTCAGGACCTCCGCCTCAAGGCCGCCGAAGCCCTTGGATGGTACACCCACTCGTTCCGCCGTCAGGAGATTTATGAACGGCTGAAAGCGGTCAATGTCACCGACAGCGCCCTCGCCGACGAGATTTACCGCACCCTCAGAAGACTTGAAGACAATGCGCACACCAAGTAGAACAGCCATACTGACGGCGTTGCTGCTGCTGGCGTCCATAGGAGCGCAGGCGCAGCAGAAAGCGTCCATCCAGGGGCGGGTGACCACGATTGAAAACGGGGTCAGCCTTCCTGTGGATTATGCCGTTATTCTGCTCAAGCCTGCCGGAGTCTATACTACTACCGACGAGCAGGGCTCATACCGGCTGGGAGGGCTCGACCCCGGTTCGTATCAAATCAACATACAACTCATCGGATACGAGACAATCGACACCAGCCTGACCATACGGGGCGAGGTTCACCGCGACTTCGTCCTCACCCTGAGTTCCTTTAGGCTGGAAGAGGTGCACGTGGTTGCAGAAGCGTCAAAAGCCGGAGAATCTACCGCTTCTCTTATCTCCCGCCAGGCCATCGACCACAGCCAGACCAGCTCGCTGCGCGACATTATGCAGTTGCTGCCCGGAGCCTCAATCACCAATCCCGACCTGAGCTCGGCGCACAGCATAGGCCTGCGCTCGGTTAACGGGAGCGACATGAACAGCCTCGGGACTGCCATCATAGTGGATGGCGCGCCGATGTCCAACAACGCCAACATGGAAGGCATTACCGCAACCATGAACGGTGTATCCTCCGCTATCGCCGGCACCTCCGTATCATCCGGAGGAGCGACTCCCGGCGGAGGCATTGACGTACGCCAGCTCTCGACAGACAACATCGAGTCGGTTGAAGTGATCCGGGGTATCCCTTCCGTACAGTACGGCGACCTGACTGCCGGAGCGGTCATCATTAACTCGAAGGCCGGCGCTGAGCCCTTTACCGTACGCCTGAAAGCCGACCCGAAGATATATCAGGTGGCTGTATCCAAGGGTTTCAAAATCAGTGAGAAAGCTGGCGACCTGCACGTCTCGGGCGACTATGCCTACAGCAACGCCAAGACAACCGAATCGTACGCACACTATCAGAGGCTCAACCTCAAGGGCCTGTGGTCCAAGCGATTCGGCAGCCTCAACACTTCCACCGCCCTGGACCTGCGCCTCGGCAAAGACACCAGGGACAAGAACCCCGACGACCTCCGCACAAATCTGGCATCCGGAGGCACGTCGTTAGGCTGGCGCATAAATACCAACGGCACCTGGAACATCAACCGCGGCTGGCTCAAGACCCTGCGCTACGATTTGTCCAACAGCTATACCTACAAGGAGTCTTTCCACGAGCAAGACAACATCAACGCCATAGCGGTATTCACCACCAACATGACTGACGGGACCACGGTGGCAGACGCCGTAGGCAAGCATGTTTTCGACGCTGAAGGGAATGAGCTTACCGCCTTCGGCAGTTCGCCATACGCCTACGCCATCATGACTCCTTACTCCTACTTCTGCCATTACGACTTCTACGGAAAAGAGCTCAGCACTTTTGCCAAAGCATACCTCAACCTTTTCAAGCAATGGGGCGACACCAGCGAGAAGATCATCGTGGGCGGAGACTTCAAGTCGGAAGGCAATCTTGGCCGTGGCCTGGTGTTCACCGAGGGCCTGCCGCCTAACCGCAGCAATACCGAGTCGGGTTACCGCGAGAGACCGTTGAACGATATTCCTTTCGTCAACCAGACCGGACTGTTCGCCGAAAGCAGCTTCAGGACCAAAGTACTTAAGCGCAATTTCAATCTCAGCGCCGGAGTGCGCCTCGATATAGTCAACTCCCTTACGGCCCTGGGGCCCCGTATAAATGCTTCGCTGGACATCATTCCCGACATCTGGACTCTGCGCGGCGGCTGGGGAATCACTGCCAAAGCACCCACATCGGCATACCTCTACCCTACCGACGCTTATTACGACCAGGTGAACATCAACACCAGCCAGGCCCCGTCGGAAGCCGACCGAACCGTCATGGCCACCACGCGCATCTTCAGCGCCGTCAATCCCGACCTGGAGATCGCCCGCAACAGGAAGGCCGAAATAGGCTTCGACCTCAAGATTGCCGACCGCTACCGCCTCGGGGTGACCTGGTATGATGAACTGATGAAGAACGGCTATTCGTTCGCCCGCAGCCGGGAGTCATTTGCCTGGGTTCCGTACAAGACCTGGAACATAGGAGGGCACAACCCCGACGGATCTCCGCTGTTCGTGCCGGATGCCGACACACACCGTTTCTTCGGCTGGTACCGGCCTGCCAACAATGCCATGGAACATCACTACGGCCTTGAGTATGAACTCGACCTGGGCCGCTTCAGCGCCATCCGCACGTCGTTCTTCCTTAACGGTGCGTGGATGCATTCAGTATCTTCCAACTCCGGCGAGACTCTCTCCCTCAATCTCAAGGAAGGCAGTTACGTAAACAGCAACGTGGCCATCTACGACCCCGGCGTGAGAAAGTACCATTACGAGAAGTTCCTCACCACCCTCCGTACCACCCACAATATCCCGTCAATAGGTTTTGTAGTGACGCTAACCACCCAGTTCAACGTCTTTACGCGCAACTGGAGCGAGTATCATAACGACGAAGCGCCCCAGCGCTACATATCGGTGGAAGACGGCAAGGTGTACGACTTCACCTCCCAGATGGCCGCCGATCCCGCCTACAAATACATGATAGGGCAGCTGTCGGAGTCCCGCTTCATTGTCAGCCGTACTATCCCTACGGTCGTGTTCAACCTCAACGTAACCAAGGAAATCCGCAAGTTCATGACAGCTTCCTTCTACGTGAACAACTTGTTCAACTCCAGGCCCCTGGATCCTTCGGAAATATCCAAGGGCAGTTTCACTGAGCTGAACAATCCCATGTACTTTGGTTTTGAAATTAAGCTCAAGATATGAAAAGGATACTCTACTCTCTTCTGGCGCTGTGGCTGGTCCTCTCCTGTGAAGAGACCAGGCTGCCC
>CACZEU010000118.1 GCA_902780175.1 uncultured Bacteroidia bacterium | reverse complement strand
TATCCATTGTCTTTTAATTTTCCAACCCAAGCTCCCGAGAACCTGCGGACGGATGATTTCGCGGTCGCGGGCAGCTTCGGCCGAGGCGTAGACGGGGCCGTCCAGCAGGATGCCGTAGAGGTAGCAGCCGGGGCGCGCGGGATCCACGACGCCCACATCCACCCGGAAGTCGGAGGAGCCGATGCCTGTGTGGACGATGTTCCCTTCCGCCCGGAGTTCTTCGGCAATCTTCTCGGCGAACAGGTCTTCGCCGCCGGAAGCGAACGGAGGGATGTCCAGGGATTCGCGGCCGTCCCTGGCGTATTTGAGGAAGGCTTTGAGGTCGGTGACGCCCCTGGGGACGAAGCCGTTCTCCACAATCTGCTCTGGCTGGAGTGAGGAGAATACATGCATCTCACAGCGGGCGCGAGAGACGGCCACGTTGAGGCGGCGCCAACCGCCGTCCTGGTTGAGCGGGCCGAAGTTGAGCGACACCCGCCCGCGGCGGTCCATGCCGTAGCCGACGGAGAAGAGAATCACATCCCGCTCATCGCCCTGGACATTCTCCAGGCTCTTTACGAACAGCGGCTCCGGCTGGTCCGCGGCGGCGCGGGCGAGCGCCCTGTTTTTCAGGACATTTTCCTCCAACTTCTTCTCTATCAGGTTCTTCTGGCCGGCATTGAAGGTCACTATGCCGATGCTCTTCATGCGCTCCTGCGGATCGGCAAGACGGCGCCGAACTTCCTCCACGACAGCATCGGCTTCGGCATCGTTCGTGCGCGTCCGGCCGCGGTCATAAACGCCTTCGACAGAGTGGAAGCTTACTCGGGTGGCGAGGTCGTCGTTGGACGGGAAAGTCAGCAGGCCGTTGTCGTAATAGTTCGCGTTACTGAAGGCGATGAGGCTCTCGTGGTGACTGCGATAGTGCCACTTGAGGTGGACTGACGGCAGTGACAGGGCGATGCATTCGTCCAGGATGCTTTCCATATCCTCCTTATCGGCATTCTCTTCATCGAAGGAATCTGTCTCGAAGAAGGTGGTAGGCGGTAGCTGTTTGGGGTCGCCCACGACGACGACCGCCTTGCCCCGGGCGATGGAGGCGACAGCCTCGCTGGTGGGCAGCTGGGAGGCCTCATCGAAGACGACGAGGTCGAACTGCCCGCCCTCCGGCTGGAGATATTGCGACACGGACAGAGGGCTCATCAGCATGCAGGGGCACAAACGGGGGAGTAGATTGGGGATACGTGTGAACAAGGTTCGGAGCGAAACTCCGCGGGAATTGTTCCGAATAGCCTTTTTCAAAATGGTCATTTCCAATCCATGCGAAATGCTGTCATTTGGCCCGGGAATGCGTGAAAAGACTTTTGCAACAAGCTCACTACGAGTCGTTTCACGGAAAGACACATCATCTTCACGGAACTTGCTCACAAAGGATTCGAAGAGTTCGCCGCAGAAGATGCCTAGTCCCTTCTCCCGGCTTATGATATAATCGGCATAGGAATGGTAGAAGCTTTTGAAGAAGAAATCTCCCAGCCGCTCCTCCGGGACACGACCGCTCTCGTATTCATCGGCCATCATGCCCAGCCCAACACCGCAGAGACGTGACTTCTGCCTGGCATAAAGCGAGTACATCTTAAGGCCTGATATGTTATCCCGCCAGCGCGAAATCTTCTCTCGTACAGCGGCAAGCGCTTCGCCGGAGAGCTTGACTCCTATCGGCCGACCAAACTCTTTCTCCAATTTCCGCGCATCCCACCAGAAGATGATGCCGTTTTTGCCAAGGACGGCGTCAAAACGCTGCAAGAGGGAGTCCCGCATCTGAGGACTATACTCCATTGCCGGCAAATCCAAGAGTTGGCATTCGGGGCCGACACCGGAAAGACGGATTGTCGTAATATAGTCATTGACAACGGAATGCATCTCCTTGAATCCGCCCACGTCCAACGACCCGATGACGGATGCAGAAATGCGCCGATGTGTTAGTTTCTCCGGCAAATGGATATAGCGGGAAACGCAGTCATACAGAGAGAAGCCGGCGGGATACACCCTGTTCACCGCCTCGGCGTGCGTATTCAGTGTTTTTCTTTCTTCATCTACCCTGACAGCATCGGCAGCAAAAGAATCCGGAGCCGTTTCTTTAGGCAGGCCCAGCAAGTGGTCCAGCTTGGACAGTACAACGGACTTCCGGGCCTTATTGGAATGCAGCTCCAGGCAGAAAGGATCAAGGCCGATCTCCTCCAACCTCTTTTGTACCACCTCCAGGGCTGCTTTTTTCTCCGAGACAAAGAGCACTCGCTTGCCGCTATACAGGGCATTTGCAATGATGTTGGTGATGGTCTGGCTCTTGCCGGTACCGGGAGGGCCATGCATCACAAAGCTGCGCCCGGCGGCGGCATCACGGATGGCGCGAAGCTGTGAAGAGTCGGCACTGATGGGCTGGAGGATTTTGGCCGACGGGCATAAGATATCGACAGAACCCTCCTGCATGGCCATATCCTTCACCTTCAACCGTCCTTCCACAAGGCTGGAAACGGCCGGATGGGAATCCAACATCTCACGATTGACGTGGATGTCATTCCAAATAATAAACTTGTTGAAGGTAAAATTACCCAGGAACACCAACTCTTCCACATCCCATCCTTTCTTGTCCATTATGGCACGACGGATAGTGCTCATAACCTTCCGCACGTCTGTGTGTCCGTCCTTCTCGGGAAGAGTGTCCAAACCGGGAATGGAAAGACCGTCCTGCTGGCGGAGCTTCTCGAGGATGGTGAGATTTGCCGTAATGTCCTCTCCCGTCCATTTTATGCTCCAGGTTGCCTTGGTAATCTCTACAGGGATCAGAAGGATGGGGGCAAAGTGCGGCGTTTCATCGTCCTGGTCCAGCCATTTGAGCGCCCCCACAGCAAGGTACAACGTGTTGGCTCCATTTTCCTCCAAGTAGTGCCGTGCCTCTTTCCTGATGGCATCCAGGGCCAGAATGGTTGGCTCTTCGGCTGTAAAGGAATGGAACCTCCTATCTTGCACTTCTTTGAAAGCGAAGGAATACATCGGATCCTCGGCTTCAATCTCCTGACAAACGCCGTTATTCCTGGTCTTGCCTATCCATCCGAGAGGGATTCCGAAGATATTGAAGCCAACGCCGTCTTCCAGCATCTTCACTGCCTCCATAGACCCAGCGCCTATCAGCTGTAGGACACTTTTTTTCAGATGGATATTAATAAGATTGTTCCGGAGACTCAAATCCAGCAGTTTCCGCTCCCAGATTGTATGCTTGTCAACCCTGGCCGGACGCTCGATGTCAATCTCATCCGTTTCCTCAATGCGTTCGGGGGCCGCATTCCTGTATACAGTGTCTTCGACGATAACATATCCTTCCGGTGTCAATACTCGCAGCGGAATGGGCTTTATTCCAAGATTGCGGGCGGAAGCGACATCGACAAACATCAGGAAGCTGTCCACGTCGGCAATCGTTCCCGAGGCCCTGGATGCGGCTTCTTTAAAAGACAGTTCGTTCCCCTTCAAAAAACCGGTTGTTTCCACAAGGATCAGTTCATTGATGCCGTCCGCACCGCTTTTCCGCAAAAGGGCGGGGTCGTCATTCACTGGATAGGGCGAGGATTTTTCAACAAGCCAGGCTCCGGCATAGGCGTGCCCGTCGTGGATGACGATAATCGGCCGGAGACCAATCGCTTCAAGACATCCGGCATACAGAAGCGCTGCATCCAGGCAGGTGGCCAGCCGACCGGAGAGGATGTCTTCCGGAAGACGAATCCGCTGGCCCTGCTCGGCAAACGATGCCGGCGGATTGGCATAGATAATTACTTCGTCTGCAATGGCTTCATAAACAGCCGCAATCTGCATTTTGACCCTGTTGATATCTTCCTGCTGATAGCCGTCAAGGGCGGGATTTCCTGTCCATTTCTGCAACTTTTCTGCTGTCCGCTGCAGGATAGGGCGGATGGCAGGATGGTTAGGCAGGACGAAAGCGGCAAGCAGTTCGGGCGCGTCGTTCACTCCTTCCCAAAAATCGTAGGGTAGAAGTGTAACGGGGCATTGTTCTCGGGCAATCTCACTACCATTTGTTTCGCAAATGATTGACATCGTGCCCTCAATCTCTTCTGTCAGATTGGCAAGGAAAGCAGCAGAGGGAAGGAGTCTGATATTGTCAAGGATGAC
>CACZEU010000117.1 GCA_902780175.1 uncultured Bacteroidia bacterium | reverse complement strand
CGCAGAAGCCGTCGACCACGAAGAGCCTCTTGCCGCTGAGCTGTGCGAGGGCGAGTTTCTTGACCTCGGCCCAGACTTCCTCGGACATCTTGTGGTTGTCGTTGGGGTAGCCTTCGGTGGTCCACCAGACCTCTCCGGGGGCACCCTCCTTGGAAGTGTTGTCACAGACTATGTATTTGTCTTTGGGGGAGCGGCCGGTATATACGCCGGTCATGACGTTGATGGCGCCGAGTTCGGTGACCTGACCCTTGTCGTATCCCTCCAGTCCGGGTTTGGTTTCTTCGTTGTAAAGAACTTCGTAGGTGGGGTTGTAAAGGATCTCCGTTACGCCCTTGATGCCATACTTGTCAAGATTGATTTTAGACATAATTGTATTGATGATTAATAAGATTTATCCAATCCACAAATATAATCATTTTTTTGTTTATTTTTGCCTCAAAAGACACTCAATGATGAAAAACACGGCAATCTTCTTCCTCGCTGCGGCGATCCTTGCTTCCTGCGGTCCGCACCCGCAGCTTATGCAGGCTGAAAAGTTCCAGAAAGAGATAGACGGCAAGCAGGTCGGTCTCTATACCATCGCCGCCGGCGACATCACCCTCCAGGTTACCAACTACGGCGCCCGCGTCGTATCCATCTTCACCCCGGACGCAAGGGGACGTGTCACTGATATAGTAGTCGGCCACGACAATCTCGACGACTACATCACCCCTCCCGGCGAGCGCTTCCTCGGCGCCTGCGTGGGACCGGTAGCCAACCGCATCGGCGGCGCCTCCTTCACCCTCGACGGCCAGACCTTCAGCACCCCCGCCAACGACAACGAGAAGAACACCCTGCACGGAGGCTTCATCGGAGTTGACAATATGGTATGGGATGTGGTTGATTATGAGCCGCATTCCATCACCCTCCACCTCCTTCATCCCGACGGCATGGAGGGCTACCCCGGCAACCTGGACATGACGATGACCTACAGCGTCAATTCCGACAACGAATTCACCGTCACCTACGACGCCACGACCGACAAGGCCACGCCCGTCAACTTCTCCAACCACCCCTTCTTCTGCCTGCGCGGCGAGGGAAACGGCACCGTAGAGGACTACGAAATGAGCATCAAGGCATCACATTATATTCCAATCGATGAACTCAGCATCCCCACCGGGGAGATTGCTCCCGTCGAGGGCACCCCGTTCGACTTCCGTGAGCCCCACCTGATAGGGGAGAGGATAGGTGAAGATAACGTCCAGCTCGCCAATGCCCACGGCTACGACCACAACTGGTGCATAGACAAGAACACCGACGGCGTAGAACCGGTATGCCGCGTACACGACCCCGTCAGCGGACGCACGGTAGAGGTGCTGTCCGACCAGCCCGGCCTGCAGTTCTACAGCGGAAACTTCTTCCTGGGGAAGGAGAAAGGCTCAAACGGCAAGGTGCTCGGATTCCGCAGTTCGCTCGCCCTGGAGACCCAGAAGTATCCCGATTCCGTCAATCACGACAACTTCACGCCCACCATCCTGCGGCCCGGCGAGCACTACACCCACACCTGCATCTACCGCTTCAGCGCGGAATAATCCTTCAGACTCACACTGACGTCCTCCAGGCACGCCGCCTCCGACATCCTCTGGGGATTGGTCCCCGGGAGGCCCTGCGGAACGTCGATTCCCAGCAGGCCGAACAGCCACTCCCAATAGACCGGCATGGTGCCGTCCGGAGCGCGGAAATTCATCGGCTCGCTGTCGAAAACCTCCGCTCCGGATGCGTCCAGGTAGCTTCGCTGGATGAGTTCGGTGCAGTACAGTTCCTCGTTGTCCGGAAGGAAATACAGGTCGTAGGCACGCCCGCAGAACGTTTTTGCCTTCTCCACGGCGGCGTCCGTATCGACACCCTTCACACGCTTGACGATCAGTTCCGGCAGCGACCCGTCCTTGAGCGTAAAGTCCGTAAGGAACGTATCCAGCGGATGACGGTCCACGCCCCTGCGGAGGGTTGCGTCGATGATGAACACGCTGTCGGCGTCCACCTCGAGTATGGCGGCGTGAATGAGGTTCAGGCCGACAGTGTCACCGGTAGCGGCCGTGATTGCGGCATCCATCGAATCATCTTCAACGCTGTAATCCAGGGGGATGCCGACGAAAACGAGGTCGCCGTTGCGCAGCCCCGGTTTCTCCTGCCTGCAGGCGGCCAGCGCAAGGAGGGCGGCGAAAACAAGAATAAACTTTTTCATAATACCAGACCGTCATAAGCCGGATGGACATGCTCCGGCAACTGTTTCTCGAAGTCCTCATGGACAGGCAGAAGGTGCGAAAGATGCGTGATGTATGACTCCTGCGCCCCCACCTTCTCAAAGAACTCCAGGCACTCGTCCAGCGAGAAATGCGAATGATGAGGGCCCGGCTTGACGCAGTTGAGCGTCACCGCCCGAAGCCCCTTAAGTTTCTCCATCTCAGGTTCCTCGATGAGGTTCATGTCCGTCAGGTACGCAACGTCCCCGAAACGGTATCCCAGCACCGACAGCTTCTTGACCTTGTGATGCCACCCCTGGATCGGAATGACCTCCACGCTCCTGCCCTCCTGCCCGGAACTGCCCAGATGCCTGTAGCCGAAACCCTTCTCCCACTGCAGCACCTCGTCACCGGCATTGGACCAGACCTTGAAAGGCCCGCTGCCGTCGATGGTATGCATATGCCACTCCGGAGCGCCCGGATACTTGGGGTCTGCAAACGCATAGGCATACATATGCCGCAGCGAATCCTCCACGTAACGCTCGCAGTAGATGTTGACCGGATGGCTCTCGCAGAGGTTGAGGGCACGGGTGTCGTCGAGCCCCCCGATATGGTCCATGTGATTGTGGGTCAACAGTATGGCGTCGAGGTGTACGATGCCCGCCGCCAGCGCCTGCTGACGGAAATCCGGCCCGCAGTCGACCAGTATCGTAAGCCCGCCGTACTCCACAAGCGCCGAAGCGCGAAGCCTCTTGTCCCGAGGGTCCGAAGACATACAGACGGGACACTTGCAACCTATCATCGGCACCCCCGAAGACGTGCCCGAACCAAGTATCGTAACTTTAGCTTTCATATTATAACGTCGGTTATCTGACCGCACAGCGAAGGCTCCCACGGCCTCCGTATGCGTATATAATTCCCAGTATATCCCTCGATTATGCCGTTCCGGTCCGTGGACTCCCAAAGCACCCGCTCACGGATGCCCCGGTTAGCCTCCACAAACTCCGAATGAAGCCGCGAACACAGCTCCTCCAGAGCGGCGACCCGCTCCTTCTTCACAGCCTCCGGCACCTGCCCCGGCATACTCGCCGCAGGCGTCCCCGGCCTCCGCGAATAAGGAAATACATGGATGAACGCCGGACGCACCCTGTCCCGCAGGAAAGCGAACGTACGCCCGAACTGCTCCTCACTCTCCCCGGGCAATCCCACCATAACATCTATCCCGAAGAACACCAACGGCCTCCCCGGACCCTCCAAAGCCCTCCGCACATAATCCACACGCCCGGCAAAAAACTCCGTAGTATACTTCCTCCCCATAGCCGCCAACTGCTCATCAGTCCCGGTCTGCAAAGGAATATGGAAATGAGGCTGGAACTTAGTCCCCCCCGCAATCCAATCAACAATCTCATCAGTCAACAGATTCGGCTCAATACTAGAAATCCTATACCTCTCAATCCCCTCAACCCCCTCCAAAGCCTTAAGCAACTCCAGAAAACTCTCCCCGCTGCTCCTCCCGAAATCCCCGGTATTCACCCCGGTCAGCACAATCTCCTTAACACCCAAAGCCGCCGCAGCCTCAGCATTCCGCACACACTCCGCCACCGGCACATTCCTGCTCCTTCCCCGAGCATAAGGCACAGTACAATAAGCACAAAAATTATCACACCCATCCTGCACCTTCAAAAACGACCGTGTCCTCTCCCCACTGCTCCAAGCAGCAAACACCTTCCGCTGCAAATCAGAATCACCAGCGTCGAGTGAATTCGCTTTCTCTAATTTATTATGCGATAATGGTTTGGATGATGAATAACTTGCCTCTTGTGTATTGGTGTCGTTGGAAATTGCTTCAGCCGAGGGACTGTGCGAAACTGGCAGAGTACCTTCAGGAGGCATTGCCGCCCGCGGCTTGGAGCGGGAGGGGCCCATCGCTTGCGATGGGAGGGGGAGCGTAGCGACGTCTCCTGAAGGTACTCTGCCAGTTTCGCACAGTCCCTCGGC
>CACZEU010000116.1 GCA_902780175.1 uncultured Bacteroidia bacterium | reverse complement strand
ATATTAAAGCCAAAGGTAGTCTTGGTGATGGTCTTTCCCAACTCCTGCGACATACGCCCCGGCATAAACTGATGATAGACCTGCTTGGCGTCTACACCACGAATATCATGATTACCCACCACCGTAACAAAGGGCAGTCCGTTCAGTTCGCCCTTCATGCGGTCCAAGGCATCCGAGAGCATTTTCCTGTGCACTTCACCATTGCCACAGTCGCCCTGCACCAGATCACCCATCTGCAACACCATGCGGGTATCTTTTCCTATCAACTGATTGGCGCGTCGCAACAGACGGGGACAGCGATCCTTCCACATCTCGCCGTTTCGGGCAAACTCAGACAAGTGAGCCTTATTAATCTTGTCCTTATTCTCCAGATAGTCAGCATGATACACCGTGGACGGGTCCACATCATAATGTGTGTCTCCCAACAGGATTAGAGAATACGATTTCTCTCCCCTCCCCTTTGCCAGCACCGACAAGGGGAAGCTGCTAAGACCAAGGCCAACAATTCCTGTGGCCGATAGTGCAAGAAAGTCTCTTCTTTTCATAATATTCGGTTTTTCGGGGGACAAAGTTACGATTAAGTGAGTGGTTTTCCAAATTAATTTGAGAAAATCCGAACGGAAGTAAGTTAGAGACATAGTCTCAAAGTTACGAGTAAGCGAGAGAAGAACAAAATAAATATCGATTTAATTTGCCCATCTAATCCGAAACCACTATTTTTGTCTGGCAAAAAGCGGAAATATCACACGGATTCCGTAGATTCTAAGAGACAATTGACAAATTAAATAATGTATTATGAAAAAGATTCTAAGTTTACTTCTTTTCCTGACCGTTTGCGTGGGTGCGCAAGCTGGCAGAATCAAGACCGACACCATCACCAGTAAGGTATTAGGCGAGAAAGTGGTTTACAACATCTATTTGCCAAACGGGTTTGAGCACAGCACAAAGCAGTATCCCGTAGTGTACCTGTTACACGGCCTGTCCGACGACTACCGCGCCTGGCGCGACAAAGGTCGCATGCAGGATGTGGCAGACGAGCTGATAGAGTCAGGCGAGGCCAGCGAAATGATTATCGTTATGCCCAATGCCGGTGGACCGGACACCCGCAACACCTGGAACGGCTATTTTAACATGCCGGGCTGGAACTACGAAGACTTCTTCTTCCAGGAGTTCATCCCCACGGTCGAGAAGAAGTACCGTGGCATAGGCGATAAGGGACACCGTGCCGTAATGGGCCTCTCCATGGGTGGTGGCGGCAGCACCGTCTATTGCCAGCGTCACCCCGACATGTTCAGCAGCTGCTATGCCATGAGTGCATGGCTGGACAACCAGAACGACAATGTGGGTGCCGGCCAGGAGAAAGACAAGCGCTACTACGTCTGCGAGGCAGTAAAGCAACATTCAGCTCTTCGCTTCATCGAACAGGCTGACGAAGAGACCAAGAAGCAACTCCGTACCGTCAAGTGGTTTTTCGACTGTGGCGACGATGATTTTCTCTTCGATCTTAGCGTCCGCCTTCACCAATTGATGCGCGATGCACAGATAAAGGACGAGTTAAGTGTCCGCAACGGAGTTCACAACTGGGAATACTGGCACCAGGCTCTGAGGATGGCCCTACCCTTCGCCTCCAGAAACTTCCAGAAATAATTGGGCATTTTCCCAATGTCCAATAACTCTTTTTTTCTGTTCCCGATTTCTCTTATTCTCATCATCAATAAAGCTTTTTCAAGCACATTTGCGCAATATTTAGCTTTTGAGAGCTAAGTAGGTGATACTTTTTTAACCTTAAAAGGTGTAAAACTTGACTTAAATCAAGAAAAATTACACTTTTTAAGGTTTTTTGTTCCAAATTACATTATATATAACAAAAAAATCCCTACCTTTGCAGTAGCATTCAAAGCTAAGCCTAGAAGAACCTAAAAGACTAAACTATTTAGAACTAGACTAAACTAACCTAAACATGCTAAACAGAAGATTGTACATATTATTCACCAAGCAACGACCGTTGTCCCGTTTGCGAACCACGCTGGCGGGGATTATTGTCGTTGTGTGTCTTCTTTTAGCACAAAATATCAATGCACACTTAGCGCCGCCAGCATCTCCAAAAGCATTCGCCTTTGCCGCTGACAGTATTTTTTATGGACACTACCCCTTCATACGCTTTATCGACGCACAAGAGGATGCAGGGTTAGTGCGCCTTTCCGACGAGGACTTCCTCGACAAGGCAGGAAAGGTCGTCTTCAAGATCAACAGATATGATGTCTTTACCAACGATTCGCTCTTGCGTCTCTTGGAAAGCGAAATCATTCCCCGTATCAACAAAGACTCGCTGCGTTTGCGCCGCCTCATTGTTCGCGGAGCCTCTTCGCCCGAAGGTCCTGTACCCAACAACCGCATGTTGGGACGTCGTCGTAGCGAAACGTTGACTTCTTTTTTACGCGCCCGCTTGAGCGTGCCCGTTGACGAGCAGAACTTCTCTACCGAGGTTGTAACCGAAGACTACAGTCTGTTACTGGTTATGATGGAACGTGCTGGCGATCCCGCCGTAGGTATCGTCCGCAGCCTTTGCGACCGTCACCTGCCCCGCTACGAGTATACGATTCTGAAGAACAAGCTAAAGCAGCTGCAGGGTGGTATCCTGTGGCGTCACCTGCTTAAGGACTACTTCCCAGAACTCCGTGCTGCCCGCGTGGTCCTGGTATTTGACAAGCCGGCAGAGCCGACTATACCGGAAGTTCCGGAAACTCCGGAAGCGCTTCCGAGAAGAAGGCGGGCTGCTCCTGCGAACCCATGGACAGGAGCAGCTGCTGGGTCAGCAGGGGATTGAGCAGTTTGGAGGCGCATTCGCTCTCGACGACGACGTTCATCTTCCCGCCGGCACAGAACTGCGGTCCGATCTGCCCCACCGCCCGGGCGAGCGCCGTCCCGGCGCAGGTCGCAAGGGAGGGCAGGATGTCCGCATACCGGGGCGAGGCATCCCACCAATAGGCGCTGTAGCGGTCTCCGTCCGCCGATTCGACGGTGACTTCGTATCCGATCTCGAAGGATGTTTCCGTGTGCCGCGCGCAGAGGCCCTGCGAATCCATGACAATGCTGTCGAACACGCTGTCGGAATACTCGCCCTCTTCGGAAACGACCTTCCAGCCGTCTCCTGTGCGGTTTTTCAGGGCTGACCCCGTGGCAAGCGCGCGCCGGCGTTCCGGCGTCAGTTCCTCGACGGCCGGGTCGTACAGGTCCAGTTCCCGTCCGCCCGGGGCGTCTTTCGCCACGCGCGATGGGTCGGGCAGGTCGCGGCAGGGGTCGGGGGCGAGCATCCGGACCATGTCGATGCCCTTGCGGATGAACCCTTCCAGTTCCGCTTCCTCCAGCCGGTTGGTGGAGAAGGTCCCGAAGCGTCCGTCCACGAAAAGGGCGACCTGCAGGCTCCGGTCGAGGGCATGCGTCACCTTGTCCACCTCCCCGTCCAGCATGCCGACGAGTTCAAGCAGGCTCTTGTTCAGCGTGACCCGCACTTTCCCGGCGCCCAGGGTGCGGGCGATGTCCAGGCTTTTCCGGGCCAGGGCCATTTCTCCGGGCGTCAGGAGCCCGGTCGTGTTTCTTTCCATGTTCATTCTCCTCCGACGGTAAGGGATTGGACCAGCACGGTCGGGATGCCGCAGGAAACGGGGACGCTCTGTTCCTTCCCGCAGACCCAGGCACCGGGATCGACCGCGAGGTCATTGCCCACGGCCACGATGTCCGCGAGGGCCTGGGGGCCGTTGCCGATGATGTTGATATCCTTCACCGGAGCGCCCAGCCGGCCGTTTTCAATCAGGAAGCCGCTCTTGACGTAGAAGGTGAAATCCCCCTCGCCGATCTTGACTTGCCCGTTGGAGAATTCATCCACGTAGATGCCGTTGCGGACGCCGGCGATGATGTCCGCGGGTGTCGCGTCCCCGCTCTCCATGTAGGTCGCTCTCATCCGGGGAAGCGGTGCATAACGGAAGGATTCCCGGCGCCCGTTTCCGGTCGGGGCCACGCCGTAATGCCGGGCGCTGATCCGGTCGTGGAGGTACGAGGTCAGGACCCCGTGCTCGACCATCCGGGTCTTTTGCCCGGGGACGCCTTCGTCGTCGAAGTTGAGCGCGCCGCGGTTGCCTTTGAGGGTCCCGTCATCGATGATGGAAATGGTTGAGGCACAGACTTTTTCTCCGATCCTTCCCGTAAAGATGGACTGTCCCTTCCGGTTGAAGTCCGCCTCGAAGGCATGGCCCATGGCCTCGTGGAGCAGGATGCCGGAGGCGCCGGCGCCCATCACGACGGGCAT
>CACZEU010000115.1 GCA_902780175.1 uncultured Bacteroidia bacterium | reverse complement strand
GTTGATGGTGATATTGCCACCGCCACCGCATCTGACGCCGTCGTACATGCCTGACCATTTATCATCGGCATTGATGCTCACATTCTTGAGGGTCACGGTGGCGCCGGCGGCGATGGAAATCTGGCAGGGGCCGCCAGGCGTACCGGTGAGCGTCTGGCCGTCCTGAGCCGTATAATTGCTTGTAAACAGAGCAAGATTAACGGTATTCGTGGTTGCCATCCTCAACCCAAGCGGATACATCTGGCTGGCCTGATAGGTCTTTCCCGACACGGTTTTCTCGTAAAAATTCGAACCGTCTGTGGCGGTATAGTTGATGGTGGCAGCGTCAGTAGGACGGATGGCCACATAGATGGGGCCTGCTTCCTTCGTGCGGCTGACGCGATAGCTGTTGGTGCCCAGGGCAGAGACCGTGCTGGTAATGTCGTTGGTGCCGGCGGCGTCTTTGAGCGTGTACTTGCAGATGGCCAGCTTGTTCTTCAGTGCGGGGTTGGCAGGAAGGACCGTTCCTTCCAGCGTGCCGTCATACACGCTCAGGTCCAGCGTGCTGGAAAGCGTTTCCAGCGTACCATTCTGCGTGCCGAGGGCGGCGTAGTTGATGGTGGCATCATCATCTACAGCCACATTGGTGGCCACAGTCTTGGCAGCCATGGCAGCAGGGTAGATGATGCGGACGGCAGCGTCGGACGCAGGGTTGGTCAGGGAAACGATAAAGGAAGCGGTATTGCCATAGTTGCCGCTGGGAAGCGCGTCGCTGACGGCCTTCACGGTTTCGCTATCCTTATTCGTATAGATGACGGCGATGGTTTCACCCTCGGCGAAGGTCTTTTCACCATGCTCGGTAAGGGCTTTCGTCGCCTCCGCGTCAAGGCTGACGGTGGTGGTGCAGACGACGATATTGTCTTCGTGCTCTTCGGGCTGCGTGGGCTCTAATTTTTCGCAGCTGGAAAGGATGGTGCCCAGGATGACGAGGGTGGCCATGCCCAGATTCTTGATGCTCTGTTTCATTGCTTACTTCGTTTGGTGGGTTTACTCCTCGTAATACTCATTCTCATAGTAATTGGATACGGTCAGAATGCCGGTTTCAGTTTTTACCTCCACAACCACGGTGGCAGGAGCTTCATACACTACTTTTTCTTTTTCCATATTTCGTTTATGTTGATTGTATTGTCAGTACAAGCAGCACCGCAACCACGATGTCGAACAGGATCACGAACAGGATGGTGCCTGTTTCCATTTTAGGCGGCAAAGGTATGTCAGGCGGGAGTTAAGAATTGTCCGGATGCGTTAATTCGACTGTCCAGAAGCGTTAATTCTGTCCAAACGCGTTAAAAAATGCAAGGTTTCGCCGTTTTCTGCCTATCTCTGCACCGTTATTCTATGTTTTCGACGACTGAGTATATTTACGGTCTGGCGACAGCCGTATTCGTGGCCGTTTGTATCGTGATTTCGGTGGTGCGCTGGTTCCACACCGTGCAGGACAGTCTGGAGATTGTCGGTATAAATGGAATACCCGTTACCATCCTTTTCAATAATCCTTAACGAAAATAGATACGAATTTTAATGATTTGTACGATTTTTACGGTCGCATTTCGTACATTTGTCTCAAAGCGTATCCTATGAATATCCGACTGTTCCTGCTTGCTGCGTTGGCGCTGTGCGCCGGGTGCAGCGCTGTCCCGGAAGAAGCGGCGCTCAAGCCGCGCATCCTTGTTCTGACCGACATCGGTCCCGCCGACGTGGAGCCGGACGACAACGAGTCGGCCGTGCGCCTGATGGCGTACGCCGACCGCTTCGAGATCGAAGGCATCGTCACCACCATCGGCTGGAACTGCGATCCCTATCCCCCCGAGTGGAAGGAGTACCTGGACCGCGTGATCGACGCCTACGAGCAGGATGTTCCCAACCTGATGAAGCGCTCCGCGCAAACGGACTTCCTGCCGACGGAGCAGGAGGAGCAGCAGCGGCTGGGCTACTGGCCCAGCGCGGACTACCTGCGCAGCCGCGCCGTGTACGGCAGCCCGCGCGCCGGCATCGGCGTGATCGGGCCGGACAACGACACCGCCGGCAGCGAGCTGATTATCCGCCTGGCGGACGAACCCGACCCGCGCCCCATCTGGGTGTGCGTCTGGGGCGGGGGCAACACCTTCGCGCAGGCGGTCTGGAAGGTGCAGCAGACGCGTTCTCCGGAGGAGCTGGACGCCTTCCTGCGAAAGTTCCGCCTGTACACGATCACCGACCAGGACATGGTCTATGCCATGCGGATGGACCGCGCCTACAGCTCGCACATGTGGCTGCGGCGCGAATTCTCCGACCGCCTGATGCTCGTCTGGGACGAGAGTGCCTGGCTGAACCAGAACGCGCTCGGCGTGGCCGGATGGGAGGACTACGCCGCGCAGATCCAGGGCCACGGAGCGCTGGGCGGCGTGTACCCGCACTACCTCTGGGGCGTCGAGGGCGACACGCCCAGCTTCCTGCACGTCATGCCGAACGGCCTGAACGATCCCGACGATCCCACGCAGGTGGGCTGGGGCGGCGTGCACCGCTTCGGCATCTCCCCGGACGGGGAAACCAGCGCCTGGACCAACTGGGAGCAGCCGCTCAAGGGAATCTCCGACCGCTACGAGAAGCAGTTCTACCCGGATGAATTCCGCGATTTCGCGGCCCGCATGCAATGGGCCGCGGAGGGAGAGGGCAACCACAATCCCGTTGTGCTGATCGGCCGGCAGGGCGGACTCGCACCCATCGAGGTAAACGCGCGGCCCGGGCAGACGCTGCGCTTCGACGCGTCCCGGTCGTTCGACCCGGACGGCGATAGTCTGCGCTTCGCCTGGTGGTTCCAGGAGTTCCCGGACGACGAAATGCCATTTACCTTGGAGGACCCGGCTTCTCCTGTCGTGTCCTTCCAGCCCGGTCCGGACCTATCCGGGAAGAAGCTCCACCTCATCTGCGAAGTCCACGACGACGGGCCCTACCGCCTCCCCGCCTATCGCCGGGTGGTTATTTCGGTGAAATAACACTTAATTATCATGAGAATTAAGCGCTTTATCATCTGCTTGACGTCCCTTCTCGCAGGAGTTGCAGGAAGCATCGCGGCGCAGAATGTCTCGGTTTACGCGGGTGCCAGCAAGACGTTGTATGACGGACGGTTTTATCCGGGCCTTTTCGGGGATAAGGTGGCGCCGGTATACCCTACCTTTGATGTCAAGGTGGGCTGGACCGATAACAGTTCGTCTCCCTTCGCTTCCATTTGCAAGCACCCGGAGGTTGGTATCGGCTTTCAGTTTGACGGTGTCGCAGGCGTAAAGGCGGCAAACGGGCCGGGTATGGGCAATATTTACAGCCTGTACGCATATTTTGACCGTCCGTTTCTCACAGCGGGCCGTTTCAGTCTCGGATATAGCGGGGAATTTGGCCTTGGATTCATGTTCAACAGACGTTATGATCCTGACACGAACCCCTGGAATGTGATCATTTCGTCGCCTGTCAACGCCCATATCTCTTTGGGATTGCAGGCGCAGTATGCCATTTCGTCCCGCTACGATGTGGGTATCGGCCTCTTTTTCAACCATCACTCCAACGGAGCTGTCACCTTCCCGAATTACGGCCTGAATGCAGTCGAACTTGCCATGCGCGTGGGAATGAAATCTCAACGCAGCAAGGAAAACGTGCCCGCCGAGCCTGTAGACGATGGATTCAAGCGCCGCTTTCAGTTCGCCGTGCAGATATCGGGCGGCATCATGAGCAACGAGGCCAGTTACTTAAAGACTTTGGAAGAGACTGGCACCTGGGTCAACGACCGCTACTTTAAGTATTCTTTCCAGGTCAACGCTTTTTACAGGTATTCTCGTTCGATGGCCAGCGGCTTGGGCTTCGATTTGTATGTTACGCCGTTCTGCGACAAGATAGCGGAAAGCGACGGCCAGGGACTGAAGTATGATCCTGTCTCCGTTGGTATTTCCGCCCTTCATGAGTTCAGCTACCGTGATTTCTCGATGATGGTCGGTCTCGGACGGTATCTGCACCACAACGACGGCCTGGAACAAGCCCAGACCTGGTATCAGATGGTGACGCTCAAGTACTACTTCCCCAAACTGGCCGACATGTACCTGGGACTTGTCCTGAAGGCACACAGATTCCGGGCAGCGGAGAGCATTCAGCTCTGTCTCGGCAAAAGATTCTGACGGTTCTTCCGTATATCCCATCAAAAAAGAGCTGCGACAGTCGCAGCTCTTTTTGTGCCTCGGGCGGGAACACTAACTATTGGACAAAACCACTTGAATGTCAAATAGTTGCCAATCAGGATTCGTTATTTAGTGTAACATTACTGAAACATTTCTGTCAGTCAGTGTCTTTCTATTACGGGAAAGACAATATAAATATTGTACAATACAAATATTGTTTTTATCTTTGCGAAAAAGATGATGTATGACATTCGATAAGATACTTGAAGATAAACGGCTGTGTGCAGAAGTATGACAATGAGCAGGGCAATTGAAATCCTGGAGGCACATCAGTCTCCTACACCTTCACGCTGGCGCGAAGATGCGCAGTGGCGCAGAGACAACGAATATTGGCTCAAGTACGCTCGCCACATTACACTTCAGGTACTGCGCGCAATGGACGACCAGTCTATCACACAAGTTGAATTGAAGCGTATGGGCTGTACGCAGCAGTATGTTTCCAACTTGCTTAAAGGCAGTTCCAATATGACGCTTGAAACCATCGCCCGTCTGGAGAATGCCTTGGGTATAGATTTGGTCAAATCGACCCTTACTTACATCAGCGGCTACGGTTCATCTGTACCCTCCCGTCCCCAATACCTGAGCGATTCGGCAGGGGAAACACTTGATCCGGATATGAAGACAATCGAAATTTTCTGAAATAATCTTATTGGCAGGTCAAAAGGCAGATGTCTCGGATCAATGAAGCCGTTACGGACTGAACGCCAAATTCCAACGCAGCAATCATTGCGGCTCCCTGCGCGCGGCCAAGTTTAAGGACCACCTGGGCGTTCTTTCCATAGAACGGAGACTCGATTGCAAGTTCCGTGGGGCTGTAACTCTTGCAAACCTCCGAAATGCAGTCATAGATGGCGCGAAGTTTTGCATAGGGGTCCTTCTCCCTCCGGATGTCAAGGACACCCATATCCACGTACTCCGCCTTCTTCCCGGCGCTTCGGATAATACCAAACCCCAGCAGCTGGGTTCCGGGGTCTATTCCCAGTATGATGCGAGCGTGATCCATTGCCGGGCTCAAAGTTACAACTTTGATTATTTTGCTGCAATAATTGTTACCAGGAAACATTTGTCGCAGCAATGGTAACATTTGTTGCGGAGCCGGAATGCCCCTTGTACCTATATTTGCACAACTGGCGAAACGCCCCACAAACACGGAACTACTTAACCCATATTATATGTTCAAATTAAAGTCAATTTTAATCTCGGCCCTGCTGCTGGCCGGCTTTACCGCCTTCGCCCAGCAGATCACGGTCACAGGCACTGTGACCTCATCGGCCGACGGCTACGGCGTCATCGGCGCCGCGGTCATGGAAAAGGGTACCGCCAACGGTACGACGACGGACTTTGACGGCAACTTCTCCATCACGGTGAAAGAAGGTGCCGTTTTGGTCTTCTCATCCATCGGTTACACCACGCTGGAACTCCCCGCCCAGG
>CACZEU010000114.1 GCA_902780175.1 uncultured Bacteroidia bacterium | reverse complement strand
CATAAAGCGCCGCCAGCACTTCCGGTGTGACAGAGCCTTTCCGGTTATAGATCACCTCTCCGTTCCGGTCCAGAACGATCGTCTGCGGCAGGGTCGAGGAACCGTTCACGATGCGCCGGACCTTATCGTCCTTATCCAGGGCAAAAGGAATGCTATAGCCCTTATCCGCAAGATAGGCTTGCGGATCCTCTGTCACGGTAGAGGAGTGAACTGCAAGCATGGCAATATCGTCCTTATGCTCACGATAGAAGGCCTCAAAATACGGCAGTTCCTGCAGGCAGGGCGTGCAGTATGTTGCCCAGAGGTTGATGAAGGTCACTTTACCACGCGTCCCGGAGAGGTTAAATGTCGAGCCGTCAAAACAATTGATTGTGAAGTTCTCCAGCTGTTGGCCGACCTCAGAACCGACAGTTTTCCCCTCCGCACTCTGCGCAGGCGCAGAACCTGCTCCTGCCCGCCCTGCAGCCCGTGCTGCCGCAGATCGTGGCTCCCGAGCCCTGTCCGGCCAACCACCGTATGTTTTACGACAAACGTATCCCCACGGTGATGTTCACCACCGGGATGTACCCCGAATACAACAGCGAGAGGGACACCCCGTCCGTACTCGAATACGACTGGATGGAACGGGAGGTGGAGTATATATACAACTTCATCGTGGCGCTGTCCGTCGGCAACGCTCCCGAATTCGACCCTTCCAAGGCCGTGGCGGAGCAGTATCAGTCAGGCAGTTCCTCCGTCGTCCCTTATTACGACTGCGACATACGTCCCACCTTCCTCGGCAGTTCCGACCCGTCGGTCTTCCTCAAGAAGTGGGTTTACCAGTACCTGAAGTATCCCGCCCAGGCCGTCCGCGAGGGCATCCAGGGGCGCGTTCTGGTGGATTTCGTGATAGACGAGAAGGGGCGCGTGACCGATGTGAAGGCCGTCCGCAGCCCTCACCCCCTGCTGGAGGAGGAGGCGCTCCGCGTCATCAAGGCGTCCCCGGACTGGAGGCCCGGACGCATCAAGGGCAAGAAGGTCAGGGCACAGATGTCCCTCAACGTTGAATTCCGACTCGAAAAGAAGAAATAACAGATATGGATTACGATTTCAAGTCAATCGAAAGCAAATGGCAGTCCCGCTGGGCTGAAAACAAGACATTCGCGGCCAAGGAAGACCCTTCAAGGCCCAAGTTTTACGTTCTCGATATGTTCCCGTATCCTTCCGGAGCGGGACTCCACGTAGGCCACCCGCTGGGATACATCGCCAGCGACATCTATTCCCGTTACAAGCGCCTCAAGGGCTTCAACGTCCTGCATCCCATGGGGTACGACGCCTTCGGCCTTCCCGCCGAGCAGTACGCCATCCAGACCGGCCAGCATCCGGAAAAGACCACCACGGACAACATCAACCGCTACCGCAGCCAGTTGGACCGCATCGGTTTCTCCTATGACTGGGACCGTGAAGTCCGCACCTGCGACCCCGATTATTACAAGTGGACCCAGTGGGCTTTCCTGAAGATGTTCGGCAGCTGGTACGACCCCGCACAGGACAAGGCCCGTCCCATCGGGGAACTGATTGCAAAATTCGAATCCACCGGCTACGAAGACGTCACGCCGGAGGTGTGGGCCGCTGCCGACGAAAAGCAGAAGTCCGACATCCTGATGCGCTACCGCATTGCCTATCAGGGAGAAACCTCCGTCAACTGGTGCGAAGGCCTTGGGACGGTGCTTGCCAACGACGAGGTCAAGGACGGCCTCTCGGTGCGCGGCGGTTTCCCTGTCGAACAGAAGAAAATGACCCAGTGGCAGCTGCGCGTTTCCGCGTACGCAGGCCGCCTGCTGGATTCGCTCGATAAACTCGAGTGGAGCGACTCCCTCAAGGAGATGCAGCGCAACTGGATAGGCCGTTCCGACGGATGCGAGGTCGTATTCAACACCGAATGCGACGGCCGCAGTCTCCCCGTCACCATCTTCACCACCCGCGTCGACACCATCTTCGGCGTCACCTTCATGGTCCTCGCCCCCGAAAGCGAACTGGTTGACTCTCTCACCTCCGAAAGCCAGCGCGAGGCGGTTCAGGCATACGTCCGCGAGGTACGCAAGAAGACCGAGAGAGAGAGAATCTCCGAGACCAAAACCGTCTCCGGCGTCTTCTCCGGGGCATACGGCATCAATCCCCTCACCGGGGAGAAGATTCCCATCTGGATTTCCGAATACGTGCTTGCCGGATACGGCACCGGCGCAATCATGGCCGTCCCCGCACACGACAGCCGCGACTACGCCTTTGCCCGCAAGTTCAATCTTCCTATCGTTCCGATTATCGAGGGGTGCGACGTCAGCGAGCAGTCGTTCGACGCCAAGGAGGGCCGTATGTGCAACTCCGGATTCCTCAATGGAATGGACGTAAAGCAGGCCATCGAGGCCGCCAAGGACTACGTGGAGCAGAAGGGACTCGGCAGGCGCAAGACCAACTGGCGCCTCCGCGACGCCATTTTCTCCCGTCAGCGCTACTGGGGGGAGCCTTTCCCCATCTACTACAAGGACGGCATTCCATGTCCCGTCCCCGAGAGCGAACTGCCCCTGCGCCTTCCTGAAATCGATTCCTACAAGCCCACCGGCGAAGCTCCGCTTGCCCGCGCCAAGGATTGGACCTGGCACGGATATCCGTTGGAAACGTCCACCATGCCCGGATTCGCCGGCTCCAGCGCCTACTATCTTCGATATATGGATCCCCATAACTCCGAGGCGCTCGTAAGCCGCAGTGCCAATGAGTATTGGCGCAACGTCGACCTGTACGTCGGCGGCACCGAGCACGCCACCGGACACCTCATCTACTCCCGCTTCTGGAACAAGTTCCTCTATGACCTCGGATACGTCTGCGAGGACGAGCCCTTCCGCAAGCTGGTCAACCAGGGTATGATACAGGGCCGTTCCAACTTCGTTTACCGCATCGTCGGCACCAATACATTCGTGTCCCTCGGCCTCAAGGACAAGTACGAGACCACCGAGATCCACGTCGATGTCAACATAGTCCACGCCGACCGTCTCGACCTCGACGCCTTCCGCGCCTGGAGGCCCGAGTTCGCCGACGCCGAGTTCATCCTCGAGGACGGTGAGTACCGCTGCGGCTGGGCCATCGAGAAGATGAGCAAGTCGATGTTCAACGTCGTCAATCCGGACCTGATCTGCGATACGTACGGTGCCGATACCCTACGCCTGTACGAGATGTTCCTCGGCCCGGTGGAGCAGAGCAAGCCCTGGGATACCAAGGGAATAGACGGCGTCGACCGCTTCCTGCGCAAGCTGTGGCGCCTGTTCTACAACCGCAGCGAATGGCTGGTAACGGACGATGAGCCTTCGAAGGACGAACTCAAGGTGCTCCACAAGCTCATCGGCAAGGAGCAGGAAGACATTGAGAACTTCTCGTACAATACCACCATCAGCGCATTCATGATCGCCGTCAGCGACCTCACTTCGCTGGGCTGCAGCAAACGGGCGATACTCGAACCGCTGGTGGTGCTGCTCAGCCCCTTCGCCCCCCATATCGCGGAGGAACTGTGGGAGCGCCTCGGGCACGACGGTTCCGTTGCGGACGCCTCGTTCCCCGAATTCATCCCTGCGCTGGCCGCGGAGGACAACATCACCTATCCGGTGCAGTTCAACGGCAAGATGCGTTTCACTATCGATATGCCCCGCAGCGCATCGGCCGCCGAGGTTGAGGCTGCCGTCCGTGCCGCCGAACTCACTCCCAAGTACGTGGGAGAGCAGAGCATCGTCAAGCTCATCGTTGTTCCCGGACGTATCGTCAACGTTGTCGTCAAATGAAAAAGAAGACGCTCATAACCATCTGGGAGTACATCACCCTGACGGTGGCGTGCTTCATTTTCGCAATGTCCTGGGAATGCTTCATGATTCCCAACGGGATGTCCGCCGGCGGAATGATGGGTCTGTGTACCGTCATTCAGTATGCTACTGGCGGATTCATCCAGGCCCAGTATTCCTATATCGTCATCAATGCGGCGCTGATTATAATTGCTGTGTTCGCAATGGGTATAGGCTTCGGGTTCAAGACGATATACTGTATCGCAATGTCCTCGCTGGCGATGCAGCTGATGGCGTCCCTGCCTGTGCTGCATTCAGTCGCGGGACAGTTCTTCTACGTGCGCGAAACGCTTCTCATCCCCATTTTCGCCGGCGTGCTGGAGTCGGTGGGCCTCGGGCTCACGCTGCGTTACGGCGGCAGCACCGGCGGCACCGACATCATCGCCCTGATGGTCAACAAGTACTGGCCGGTGTCGCTCAGTACGGTGTTTTTCATCTCCGACTTCGTGATCGTGGCGCTGCTGCTTTTCCTGCCCGACAAGAACTTTGCGGTGGTGGTGGGAGGTAAGAAGTCGTCGTATCAGCTGATGGTGTTCTCCGAGAAGTTCTCCGAAATCGCTGATTACATCGCCGTGAAGATGGAGAGGGGAGTGACGTTGCTCCAGGCCAAGGGCTGGTACACCAAGAAGGACAGGGAAGTATTGCTTATACTTATCAGCCAGAAGGAGTTTCCGGCACTTTCCAAAGTTATCAAAGATATTGACCCCAAGGCATTTATGTCTGTTTCCCCGACGCACAGCGTGTTTGGCGAAGGTTTCGAGGAGATAAAGGCCGGCATTCACACCAAAAAGAAAAAAGATGGCGCAGAGTAAGAAAAACGTCCTTATCGTCTTCAAGGAGTATCTCATCATGTCCCTGGGCATTTTCCTGTATGTCCTGGGATGGAGCCTTTTCCTCATTCCCAACAACCTCGTCGGCGGGGGTGTGTCCGGTGCCGCATCCATCGTGCAGTATGCCACCGGCGGCGCCATCAAGATCGGTTATACCTATTTTGTAGTGAACGCCATCCTGCTGGTTATCGGTATGATAACCCTCGGCAAGAGCTTCGGGGGCAAGACTGTTTTCGCGGTGGTCCTGGCGTCGTTCGGGCTCAACTGGCTGCAGACGGTGATTCCGGCGGAAATCATACAGATTCTGGCGCTCGACAACGGCAAGCTGATGAGTACCATTATGGGTGCCATCCTCACCGGTACGGGTATAGGAATGGCCATGTCGCAGGGCGGCAGCACAGGAGGAACTGATATCATCGCGCTGGTAATCAACAAGTACCGCAACGTGTCTCCCGGCCGCCTGATCCTGGTGATGGATGTGGTCATCATCCTTTCATCCATCCTGGTGCCTTCCTATACCGCCGACGGATCGTTGCTGCCGTGGCCGGAGAAGGTCACTACTGTGGTTTACGGTTTCCTTCTCGTCGTCATCAACAGCGCCGTACTTGACCTGTATCTGTCCGGCAGCCGCCAGTCGGTCCAGCTGTTCATCCTTTCGCAGAAGTACGCGGAGATTGCAGACAAGATTACCAATGAACTCCATCGCGGCGTCACCGTCCTGGACGGCAAGGGCTGGTACACGAAGCAGTCTTCCGAGGTCCTTATGGTCATCACCCGCAGGACGGACGTGAGCCTCCTGCTGCGGATGGTCAAGGAAGTGGATCCCAATGCATTCCTTTCCGTCACTTCCGTTACGGGGGTCTACGGCAAGGGTTTCGACAGGATAAAGAAATAAGTTTTGAAATTATTGTAAGCCTCCGGATTTACCCCCGGGCAGACCTCTTGTTTTTCGGAGTCAAGGATTATTTTTGGCTCCGTTATGAAACAAAAAATTTCTCTTCATCTACTCGCAAGAGCCTTGTCGCTGGCCGCAGTGCCGGTGCTGGTCTCTTGCGATTTGCTTTCCGGCGGGCTTCCTCTCGGCCCGGCCGGGCTTTGCACTGATATATGGTGGGCGCTTTTGCTGCTGATGCTGTATCCGACTTCCAGGGAACCGGTGGTGATGGCGCTGCAGTTCGAAGGGCTGGCGCTGGCCGTGGCGGTATGCCTAAAGTTCCTGCACGTGCCTGTGCCATGGCAGGTTGCAGTCGGGGCTTCAATCCTGATCGGATCCCTTCTGGTGCGCAGCCGGATGAAGTTCTCCCAGGTGCCTCCGCTGTTTCACGTATCGGCAGTATGGCAGGGGGTGGAAGACCATTGTTCGCTGGTGCACGCCGGGGTCTGCCTCTGGGCAGGAATGGTCTTGCCGGTCCTTTCCGATGCGGAGTGGGGAGGATGGGCGTATGCCGGATTGCTCACGGCCTGGTATGTCATCCAGTACCGGAGGATATACACCAGGTCCACCTTCCTGATAGGCAGGGACAAAGAGGAACTGATACGCAAGACCCAGCGGGGATCGGCCTACCGCCAGCCCGTCCAGTACGTTGACTCCGACAGCCGTTCCGGGGAACTGTACAACGACGTGATACGGATAATGGAAACACGCAAGCCATGGCTCCAGGATGACTTCTCGATCGACGACCTGGCCCGCCTCACGCGGACCAACAGGATGTATCTGTCCAAATCGATCAACTTCCATTCAGGACGCAACTTCAATCAACTGGTGAATTACTACCGTGTACGCTACGCAGTGGCCCTTTTACGGAAGGACACGTCGCTCAAAATGAACGACGTGTCCAGAATGTGCGGCTTCCACACGGTAGTCTCCTTCAATATGGCCTTCAAACTCAACGAGCGAATGACCCCCACGGAGTTCGTGCAGTCGCTTAAGAAACTGAGTTAGTGAGGTGGGGGGCTTGGGGTTTGGAGTTCTTGCAACTTTCTCCGTACCCCAGCAGAAATTGCCGAAATTCAGACAGACCCCCGGCAGGACTCCTTCCCGTATTCCCCGGACTCCCGGCCGCTTCACGCCGGACCCCCAGCTGTACTCCAAGGCTTAGTGCGTCTGTTTTTGATGATTATAATATAGTCCTGATTCGGAATTTTGATTTGATTCTGTCCTGCTAAGTCTTGGTTTATTTGCTTTGCTTTGCTTTGTACTCTGTACCTCAGCCTTTTTCGGTCCCACCCTCTCATCGATCCCGCAGGGTGGTGCCGCTGGCGGCCCTTCTCGGTCCCACCCTCTCACTGCTCCCGCAGGGTGGTGCCGTTGGAGGCCTTTTTCGGCCCCACCCTCTCACCGCTCCCGCAGGGTGGTGCCGTTGGAGGCC
>CACZEU010000113.1 GCA_902780175.1 uncultured Bacteroidia bacterium | reverse complement strand
GCGAATCTGTCCTTGTCCGTCGCGAACGCAGGCAGGTAATCTGCCGTCATCCCATACTCGGCCGACAGTTCCCTCAGAAGCTCATAATCGTCCCTCACGGAAGCATCGTCCGACGGATCTTCCATCACCCGGCTTAGGACTTCCTCCAGCAGGGCGCTGAAGGGCATTCCCTCCGTTTTCTGTCGGATATCGAGCAGGAGTGCTCCCAGGTCGGAGGCGTAGAACCGGCTCCGTTTCCTCCGACCTCCCTCCGTGATGTCTATCCCCGCATACTGGGCGACCTTGTAGATGCTGTACGCATTGTCGCTGTCGATGATGCGGAGGATGTGATTGAGGAAGCGGATGTGGCGCTTGACTATCTTCCGTCCTCCATACACCTTATATGGAATCTCCAGTTCACAGAGCCTGTCGATGAACTTGTCCATATAGCGAAGGTTGTTGCTGAGAACAGCGCATTTATTGAAGCGTTCACACTTGAGCACCTCAGTAAGGACCAGCTCCGCTTCATGGCTCTCCGTTCGCGCCCTCCTTACCGTCAGCCTTCCCGCCGACGAACACATCGACTTCAGCTGCCTGTTGTCACAGTCGCTGAACCGGAAGCCGTTCACATAATCCGCGATGCTCTGCGGGCACCTGTAGGTGATGGTCAGGTGCTTCGTCGCATGCGAGGAGTGGCGAGACAGGAACTCCCTGAGGTTCCGGTATGATCCTCCGTTGAACTCGAAGATGTTCTGCCGTGGATCTCCGACAAGGAACACCCTCAGTCCAGGAATGGCGGCAATGAGACGGTCAATGATTGAATAGTACAGTTCCGTAAGGTCCTGCGCCTCGTCAATTGCAATCACCGTCACCTGACCACTGATCCATCTCCGGAATCCCTCATCCTCATCAAGTGCCTTGGCGAAGTTGGCCAGTATATCCTGCATGGATATAACCTTGTATGCCTCCTTGATGCCCGACACTTCCTTGAACAGTTCCTCGGGAATATCCCTCCTGTCCGACCGGAGGCAACTGAGAATCTGCTGGAGCTGCACTTTGCCGGAATGCGATTCCAGGATATCCTCAGCCAGTTCCCTGAGTTCCTCTTCATCCAGAATGACGTAATCATAGAGACGCGCCGACTCTATATTATATGCTTTGAGCATACGATAGCAGAACGAATGTATCGTCCCGTTGAAGAACGAGAAGTCACCTGCAGGTGCGGCTTTGGCGAAGCGCTCCCCCAGCTGTCTTGCCGCCGTGTTGGTGTATGACAGGGCGACGATCTTCTGCTTCCCGCACCGGGCGTATTCGACCAGCTTGCTTGTCAGCATATGCGTCTTGCCTGTTCCCGGACCTGCTTCCACATATACGATGTCAGCATCGCACAGGACGGCATCGAGCTGCTGCTCGTTAAGACCCTTCAAATGGTCTTGCGATTGTTGCGAATTATTCATAATTTCGTTGTGTGTTTTTTTTCATTCTTTTGTAAGAAGTGCCCCCAGATGCAGTGATGTGCCCGAGGGCACGTTTCTTTCCGTCAGCCCAGGAACCAGGAGTATTCCGGATCGCCGTTAAGGGCCCTTGCCAGTCCGGTGGTCACCGCGGATGCGTTCTCCGCACGGTCAAGGAAGTTGTCGATGTAGGACGACTTGTTGCTCCCGGTGAAGAGGTTGTAGACCTTCCAGAGGGAGATCATCCTTCCGTCCTGCTTCCCGAAATGCTCGTCCTCATAATAGGAGCGTGCAACCATTCCGATCTGCGTGTCTGTGAGCAGCAGCTCCGGGAGCAGTTTCTTCTCCGCAACGGGAAGATACTGGTAGAGCCTGCAGCGTCCCAGGAACTGGGCGAACTGCGACTCGCTCATCCCAACGCTCTGATAGGCGGTCATCAGAGCCAGATGCCTTTCCATGTCGTAGGACCGGAACAGGTCTTCGGCTGAAGAGAGCATGGCCGGAAGGTCCATCACACGGAGTGATGCCTTGTAGCCGTCCGTTGACACACAAAGGTTGCAACACACCATGTTCTTGAATCCTATGAAGATCTTGAACTTCTCCGGAGACTTCCTGGAGTAGAGGTTCTGCTCATTGTAGGCACGCACACCGCCGACGGTGAGATTGAGCCTGCAACCGTCTATGTCCTGATGGATGGACGGTATTTCAAAGCAGAACATCATCCTTTCGTAATAGATGGTCTTGTCGCTTTCCAGGAGCTGGCTGACAGGCTTGTGTATGGCTTCGGGAATCCTTCCCTTGACCACGTGGCTGACACGGATGGACGTGTCGGAGAACGATTCGTACGGGAATACCGACCTGGCGGCATCCAGCACCGTGCCGATGAAGCTCTGGTGGGAGATCGTCACCTCGTTGTCCTTGCTGAACACGGGGATGATGCAGTCGTCCTTCAGGTGGCTCATCTCCACCTCCTTGGTGTTGGCTTCGATGAACGGAAGGTTTGCGGGTTGGTTGGCCTCGATGACGGGCAGGACTGACACCCTGGGTGCCTCCTGCATGGCGATGGTCGGGAACAGGGGCTGCTGTACCCTCGCCGGAATGAATGTGGATTCCATAATGATTAAAAGGATTGATGGTTGTTTTGGTAATACTGCCTTCTCCACTGGGGTTGCGGAGCGTTTGCCTGCGGCCTCGGTTCCGCAGAATCCGGAAGGTCTTCTCCGGCATAGATGTATAGTCCAAGCCCGTGGCGTGCACAGGCCTTCGTGAGGCTCCGCTGGATGGTCTTGTTGACATCCACGCTGCGGACCGAGTCAAGCGGGATTGACTGGTTGCGCGCATCCATCACGGGAAGGTATTCGATGTGCTCGAGACCTCCGATGGTCACGCCGGTCTTCACCCAGCAGGTTCTCCCGTCGGTGAAGTAGTTCCAGCCGTCGGGATTCTCGTAGATGGTGTAGGACGCGTCAGGATAGTGTGATTTCACCATCTGCCACGCCCAGGCCCAGGAGAGGTAGGTAAGGTTGCCTTTCCTCTCTGTGTGCTCGTTGCAGTTGAGCGCATTGAGCACCGCGAAAACATTGTTTTCTTGCATAAAGGATTGTGTGTTAAAAGGGTTATACGAAACGAGCCGCCCTCCGGATCGGAGAACGGCTCTTACTGAATACCCTGAAAAGGGTTGTTATGTCTTAATTTGTTTTGTGTCTCATGGAAAGCATTCTTTTCCGAATCTGCCAGAAAAGTCTTTCCACTGAATATTATTCCCCAGAAACTATGTATCGGGGGTTATTTTTCTAGTGTATTCCCTCTCTCCCGCGACATTTATTACCTTGATGCACTGCAAACGGGTCAAATAAATGACTTGAAACACTGCATACATGTCAAATAAATGACTTGAAAACATGTAAACGGGTCAATTATTTGTGTCGTTTACATGTATTCAGGTCAAATAAATAACGTGAAAACATGTAATCGAGTTAAATAATGGACTCGAAAACAGTGTTTCAGGGTAAGTAATAAGCAAAAAAGCAGCACCTTTTGAGTGCTGCTGGATGCTAAAAGAAGAAAAGTCGCCATATAATTTGACAGCCTGCGGCTGTTATCTCAGGGCTTCGCCCATGACTGGAAGGATTGATGCCGGACGCATGCGCATCCGGCTGCCGGGCTGGCTTTCGCCTGGCCCGGCTATTATTCTGTGACTGCACGGACCGAAATCCCGTTGAAGCGGTAGAAGTAGTTCCTGCTGACACTGCCGGAATAGAAGTCGACGCGCCACGCGTAGTACGGGTAGTCCGTATTGAGGGACGAGGACCAGTAGAAGCCGAGGGACCCGGCATCGTTAAGGTTCGTGTCTTTCCGGCCTGCGGCGGGAAGGAAGATGGACTTCCCGTTGGGCCCCGTGACGAGTCTTCCTTTTACTCCGTTCTGGGTAGTCCATGTCCAGGTGCAGTTGGTCCTTAACTCCGTCCATTCTTCATCTGTCGGCATTCGCCAACTACCGCCCCAATTCACGTGGGCTGCATCGTCCTCGGGGTCGAGGACTGTCTTGTTATCGACTGTACCGTAACTGGAGTTGGTGTTGTACTTAGTTTGAGTGTTGGAACTACCATTACACCACTTGTACGTTGACCAACTGTAATCCTCCTTCGGCTGAGTCTCGCCCCAGGCGAAATAATCGCCATACTCCTCCGGCTTTGTGGCACCGACGTTCATCGATGCCCACTTAAGGCCGGAAGGAAGGCCGAGGTCGACGGCTTCCGGGGAAACAGTGACAGTACATGAAGCACTCACCCCGCTGGAGCCATAGGCTGTAATGGTTGCCGTACCAATCCCTACTGCCACTGCGGCCTCAAGACCATTCATGTATTCTATGAGTACCACAGATTCGTCACTAGAAACCCAGCGGATTGTCTTCTCGGTGGCGTCGGAAGGACTTATCGTTGCAGATAGAGTATATGATTCGCCTAC
>CACZEU010000112.1 GCA_902780175.1 uncultured Bacteroidia bacterium | reverse complement strand
ATCGTATTCCTTGCCGTCAACGGCTACCTTGGCTGTTTCGAGGATAGACGAAGAAGACTTATTCTCCATCTCCAAAGACAGGACGGGATTCTCGACTGCATTGGGATACATATCGCAAACAGGCTTGATTTTCAGTGCTTCATCTGCGACTCCGGGAGAAAGGGAAAGCTTCTTGTCTGCATTGACCTGAAGATGGAGGACACCGTCCGAGCCATCGATCATACTTTCATCTGCAGAAAGCTTGACGATGCCGTTTTCGGGAGTGAGGGTAGCGGTCTTGTCAAGATTGACATTGATACCGTCCTTGAAGAGGTCAGTGATGCCGTCGCATCCGGAGAATACGGCTGCAGAGAACAGCAGCGCGATGCTTAATTTGATTAATCTCATGGTCGTTGTCTTTATGATTTCCAACAAATGTACTCAAATAATCCGGAATAACAATCATTTCATGCTCCTGATGACGAACAGACCGTCCTGCCCCTGGATGATGAAACGGCCTCTCCAGCGGCTGATATCCTCAAGTTCACCGGCGGTGCACCGGGTAAGGTCTACCGCCTCCATAGACTTGGCGGCAAGGTCCCAGACGTAAAGGATGGAAGGGGTCTCGTACTTGGCGACACCCGTGGGCATATACAGTTTATCTTTGTACACATACAGTCCCTGCCCTACCGGATTGAAACTGTAGCCGGAAGCCTCCTCGATGGTATAATTCTCAAGTGCGTCTTCGGGCTTGAGGGTGACGAAACTCCCCTCCTCCAGCTTCGGCAGGCGGAATTTGATGACACGGTGCCGGTTGGCGGGATTGGAGTTGTCGATGGTATTGCCATATCCGTACAGCATTTGGTTCCGCTGGTCCACGACCCACTGGAGGGCGTAGCCGAAATCGCCGTTCCTGTCATCGTAGAGAATTGTCTGGACGAGGGTCGAAGACTGGAGGTCGGGCGCGATGCGTTCGACGAAAAGGACGTCCTTCATACCCTTGTATGTCTTGCGGTGGCACTGGCTTATGTATGCAAGGGGGAAAGGGTCCTTGCGGTCGAACTTCTCGCAGCCGAAACTGAGCACGTTGGAATGGTTGGCTTCGTCGTAAGTGGCCAGATGGAACTGAGACACCTTCCTGTAATCCCTGCATGACAGTTTGTAAATCGTAGCGACGCCCTTGTCCTGAAGGCTCAAAAGGTAATCGCCCCAGACGTCCATTCCCTGATAGGAATGCCCTTTCTGTTTATGGCCCTCCCCTTCCAGCTGTCCAAGATAATCAGCCTTCTGGGCATTGAGCGCAATCGGGGATAACAGTGCGGCAGCCGCCGTAAGGAGGATAATCAACTTTTTCATATTGTATTCAATTATATTGTCTAAACGGATCTGTATCGCAAATCCCTACCAATCTGCCGGATTGACAAATTTACAAATTTCTTCTTATATTTGTCGGCATCAACCACAGATTGATAATGACGGACATCGATTTTACAAGAGTATATCTGGACACGTATAAAGACTTGTGTCTACTGGCATTGAGGCACGTCCATTCCGTGTCCGTCGCGGAAGACATAGTCCAGGATTCGTTCTGCAGGGTCCTCGTCCGTCGCCCAGACATATTCCGGCTTGAAGACACATCCCAGATAAAGGCATATATGTGGAGGACCGTGCGCAACCGGGCAATTGACTGGTGCCGCAGGAACGCCGGCCGCTCGACCAGTATGGAAGAAAGGATGCTCGATTCGGAACTTTCCACCCTGATTGACGAATTGTTCACTCCGGACAGTTACGGCGCCTACGATTATGATGTCCTGACCAAAACCCTGGAAGAGACCGTATCCGGCCTTCCTCCCCGGGCCAGGGAAGTCTTCTCCCTGCGCCGCGACAAGGGACTCTCCAACAAAGACGTCGCCGAGCAGCTCGGAGTCTCGGTCAAGGCCGTCGAGAAGCAGATGACCATCTCCCTCAAGCGCATCAAACAGGCGTTCATCAACAAAGGGATTCCTTTCATTTTCATACTGACATTTATTTTGCAGTAAAAAGGTAGGGTAACGCCCCTTTTATTCGTGGTTTGTTACGATGGACCACGAAAAATCTATTTTTATCAAGTATCTGGACGGCAAGGCCAGTCCGGACGAAAAGCGGCAGCTGCTCGCTTACCTTAAAAACAACGCCTCTGCCAGGGAAGAACTAAAAGCCACCTACAGGCAGTGGGCCGACGAACAGGGCAGGTTATTTGACCCGTATCCATCGCTGGACCGCGTACTGCAGAAAGTTTCGGGCCAGAGACGTTTCTCCTTGCCCGTCTTTGCCATGGCCATAGCGGCGGCGGCATTGACTGCAATCCTGATCGTCCCCGCATTCTTAAAACAACAGAAGCCCGCAGCCGTTACAGCCGAAACGGAGTTATACACCTGGCCGGAATCGGACGACCCCATGGTCCTTCTACCGGACGGCCGGACAATACGTTCGGAGGCAATAGAGATGCAAGTCTCCTGCACCAGGGGCTGCATCAGGGTTGACGGCCGGGATTATTCTTCCACCGCCTCGCCCAAATCATCCTGTATGATTTCCATCCCATATGGCCACCGTGCATGCGTCCAGTTCGCCGACGGTTCGCTCGTTCGAATGAATTCCCATTCCAAGATGGTGTTCCCCTGCAGTTTCGGCAAAGAGCGCAACGTCCTCATGACAGGAGAGGCCCTTTTCGACGTCAGCCACGACGAAGGACGTCCGTTTACCGTTGAACTGGATGCAATAAAAGTCCGGGTGCTGGGTACCCGTTTTCTCGTATCCGATTACGAAGGCCAGACCAACAGGGTCGCACTCGTATCCGGTTCGGTCAACGTTTCCCGGGGGAACTCCCTTTCGCAGTCGGTCACCCTGGTTCCCAACCAGATGTACACCCTGGACGACAACGGCAAGGTCAATGTTGAAGACGTCCCCGACTGGCGCGGCCTGCTCGACTGGGCCGACGGCGTTTACAGGGCGGACGGCACTTCGATGAAGGACCTGCTGGCATACCTGAGCCGCTATTACGGCGAGAAGGTCGAATGCGACGAGGCCGTGGCGGACATCCCCTGCACGGGAACCCTGTATTTAAGGTCCACCCTTTCCGACATGTTGTCTGAACTGTCCGTAATCTTCCCCATAAAAGGACGCAAACAGAACGGCGTCTGGTCAGTATCACGTATAAGTGAATAGTCCATATGTTTAAGAAATCCATACTTCTACTGTTTCCGCTGCTGGCACTCTGGTCCGTTATAGCCTCAGCGCAGGATTCTCCCAGGCTCAGTTTCCCATCGGAAACACGTACCGTCGGAGAGACGATAAACCTTATAGAGCAGCAGAGCGGTTACTCATTCTTCTACCAGACGAACACCATCGACCTTTCGCGCAAAGCGACGTTGGGGGCTGACAAGGAGACCGTGGAGCAGGTGCTTGCAAAACTGTTCAACGGCTCGTCCGAAGAATGGTCGGTTTCCGGCAAGCAGATATACCTTAAACACGGCGGCCAGCCCGCAGCCGGAACTCCTTCCGCAAACAAGAAGGCTCCGGCGAAGAGGGCTGTCACAGGAAAAGTGCTCGATGCGACCGACGGCCTTCCGATAATCGGCGCCGGCATCCAGATTAAAGGCTCCCGCTCCGGAACCGTAACAGACGTTGAAGGCAACTTCACCATCGACATCACAGGAGAAAGCGCGGAGCTGATCATCAGCTCGCTGGGCTACAAGAACCTCACGGTCTTCATAACCGACCAGGGCGTCATAGAAGCCAGGCTCGAGCCCGACAACGAAGTACTGAGCGAAGTGGTCGTAGTCGGCGCGGGAACCCAGAGGAGGGTTTCCGTCACCGGAGCCATCGCGGCCATTGAAGGCAACACCCTGGTCTCCCCGACGTCCTCGCTCACAAACACCCTCGCCGGAAAACTCGCCGGAGTCATCTCCGTAACCACCAGCGGCCAGCCGGGAAGCACCTCCGACTTCTATATCCGAGGAATATCCACCTTCGGCGGCCGTACGGCTCCGCTCATACTGCTCGACGGCGTGGAAATCACCACCTCCGACCTCAACAACATCCCGGCTGAATCCATCGAATCCTTCTCCATCCTGAAGGACGCTTCCGCAACCGCAATATACGGTGCCCGCGGCGCCAACGGCGTCATGATAGTCACCACCAAGACCGGTTCCGAAAACACCAAGGCCAAAATCAACGTTACGGTCGAATCCTCCGTGCTGCAGCCCGTCAACATAGTGGAATATGCCGACGGCGCCACCTTCATGGAGGCGTACAACAACGCCCAGCTGGCCCGCAACCCCAATGCCGAAGTGCGCTACAGCGATACCGACATTGCAAACACGCGCAGCGGGGTGAATCCAAGCATCTGGCCCGACGTCGACCACTACCAGTGGCTCACCGCGCAGGCCATGCCCAAGACGGCGCCGTGCAACACCATTCCCGCCACG
>CACZEU010000111.1 GCA_902780175.1 uncultured Bacteroidia bacterium | reverse complement strand
CTCATCCCCTTCGTCAACGTCTGCGCGGAGTATTCCGTCTGCTGGAGCGGCTTCATGGGCGTTGTCTACATGGTCTGCCTCACTCTGTCCACCACCCTGGCCCAGAAGCCGGACGCGCCCCAGTCCATGGTCACCGCGGCCTCGGTCATGGGCCTGCTCGCCACAGTCATCCATATCGTGCAGAGCTTTAAGCTGGCCAAGGCCTTCGGCAAGGGCTTCGGCACCGGTCTGCTGCTCCTCATCTCCGGCCCCATCGGCCGCCTCATCCTCGGCCTCGGCAGCGCCAGATACGTCGGCAAGCCCTGAGGCGCTGAGACCCATGCCGATTGCCATCCGTCTGCTCACGGACGAAGACTATGACGCCGTCAGCGCCCTGTGGAACGCAACAGAGCAGAGCCGCCGGGCGCTGAACCCCGTGGACGATACCCGCGAAGGGATCGCGCGCTATCTGCGGCGAAACCCGAACACCTGCTTTGCCGCCGTCCGGGACGGTACGCTCGTCGGGGTCATCCTGACCGGCCACGACGGCCGCCGCGGCCTGATCCACCACCTCTGCGTGCACCCGGACTGCCGCCGCGCAGGGGTCGCCGCCCGCCTGGTCGCAGCCGCCGAAGAGGCGCTGCGGCAGGAGGGCATCCAGAAGATCTTCTGCCTTGTCTTCCGCGACAACGACGCCGGCAACGCCTTCTGGGAACGGCAGGGCTATTCCCTCCGCACGAACCTGAACTACCGCAACAAAAGCCTCAACCCCGCCATCCCCCGCGGCGACTGACCCCTCCCCCGCCGCGCCCTCTTCTCCTCTCCTTTTATGCGCGGCGCTGGAGACTTCGTGCGAGGTACCAGCCTCCAATTCCGCGCAACTGCAGTAAGCCACGAACGGGCTTTTCCCCCGTTCTCTCCTCCCCACTACACTTAGCTCCAGCAAGGAGTACCATCATGCCCGTGAAAAAAGCAGCCCGCGCCGGCAACAGCGGCGCCGAGGAAAAGTTCATCCAGCTCTTCTGCGATGTCTTCGGCCCCGAGCAGGGGCAGTATGTCTATCTGCAGTATCCCTTCACGGACATCTACGGCAAACACCGCACCATCGACTATGCCTTCGCCTGCGCAAACGGCAGGGTCGCCGTAGAGGTGGACGGAACCGCCTGGCACGACCCCTCCAAAGTCTCCGAGGACAAGTACGCCGACGACCTGCTGAAGCAGAACAGCATGGTCCATGAGGGCTGGAAGGTCTTCCGCTGGACCGACCGCCAGCTCGAGCGGTCGGAGGATCGCGTGAAGGACGAGCTCGTCACCTTCTTCGGCACCGACCCCCGCCTCACCCTGATGGACGACGACATGCCGCCCCAGCGCGGCGTGGTCTATGACCTCAAGCAGCACCAGCAGGACGCCCTCAAGAACCTCCGCGAGATGCGCGAGAACGGAAACAGCATCGCCATGCTCTACGAGGCCACCGGCACCGGCAAGACCGTGACGGCCGTCTCGGACGCCAAGTCCTATGGAAAGCGCGTGCTGTTCCTGGCCCATACCAAAGAGCTGGTGTACCAGGCCTATGAGAAGTTCCGCGAGATCTGGCCCGAGGTCAGCGTCGGCCGTTTCGTCGAGAATTACCGCGAGCTGGACGCCTTTGTCCTCTGCGCCTCCATCCAGAGCATCGAGCGGAACCTGGACGCCTTCGCCCCGGATGCCTTCGGCTATCTCGTCATCGACGAGTGCCACCACGGGACGGCGGACACCTATAAGCGCGTCCTCTCCTACTTCCGTCCGGACTTCACCCTCGGCCTCACCGCCACGCCCGAGCGCACCGACGGCGAGGACCTGCTCGAGACCTTCCAAAGCGTTGCCCACCGCCTGGATATCCGGGCGGCCGTGGAGCTCGGCGTGCTGGTGCCGGTAAGATGCATCCGCATCCGGACCAACATCGACCTGCGCGACGTGCGCATCAACGGCTTCCGCTACAACGCCCTGGACCTCGAGAGCACCGTCATGGTGCCCGGCCGCAACCGCCTGATCGTCGACACCTGGTGCGAGTATGTCCGCAATAAGCCGACCGTCGTCTTCTGCACCTCCGTCCGCCATGCCGACGAGCTCGCCGCCCTCTTCCGCGAGGCCGGCATCGATGCCCGCAGCATCTCGGGCAAAACGAACCCTGCCGAGCGGAAGCAGATCCTGAAGCAGTACGAGGCCGGCGAGATCCCGGTCCTCTGCGCCTGCGATCTCCTGAACGAGGGCTGGGACAGCCCGCACACCCAGGTGCTCTTCATGGCCCGCCCCACCATGTCCAAGACCATCTACATGCAGCAGCTCGGCCGCGGCATGCGCACCTGCGAGGGGAAGGACTTCCTCATGGTCTTTGACTTCGTGGACAACGCCAACCTCTTCAACTGTCCCTATTCCCTGCACCGCCTCTTCAACATCGCGGACTATCATCCGGGCGGCATGGTGCTGGGCCCGAAGGGCAGCATCCGCTGGGATGACCCCGACCTGAACATCAACTGGGACATCGAAAACCCGATTCTATCCGACAAGGACAAGATAACACCTTTGTTCAAAGACTTTGTGACACCGTTTTGAAAATCTCTAACAGACATAGAACACCCATGAAAACAAGAAACATCCTCTTGGCCTGCGGAATGGCTATTATATTAATAGGTGTATCCGCAGCCATCACTTTTTCGCTGGCTCAATCCAACGACGAACAACTGGAAGAATACGAAGGCACTGACCGTGAGTTCCTCGCTTTCGACCATATCGAACACATCACCCACGACATCGACCTGCCCGAAACCCTGACTTTTTGCGGCGAGGAAGTGCCCATGGACCTGTTCTATGTCCGCGAGAGGCTGGAGCGTGAGCTGATCGTCAACTCCTACCTGCATTCCAGCACCTTGTTTCTGCTGAAGCGAAGCACCCGCTGGTTCCCCGTTATGGAGCCTATTATGGAGAAATACGGCCTGCCCGATGATTTCAAGTACCTGTGCATGTGCGAGAGCTCACTCACCAACGCCGTATCGCCCTCCAAGGCGGTCGGTTTCTGGCAATTCCTCGAAGGCACAGGTAAAGAATACAATCTGGAGATTGACAAGGAAGTGGACATGCGTTACAACGTGGAAAAAGAGACCGTGGCCGCCTGCCAATACCTGAAGGCCTCCTACCGCAAGTTCGGCAGCTGGACCTTGGCCGCCGCTGCTTTCAACTGCGGCAACGGACGCATCAGCAAAACCAAAGACGAGCAGCGTGTGGACTCGTACTACGACATGCTCCTGCCCGAGGAAACACAACGTTACGTGTTCCGCATCCTTGCCTTGAAACTCATCACCGAGAACCCCGAAAAGTACGGTTTCCAAATCAGCGACAACGGCTGGTACCGACCTTACGAGACCAAGACCGTCACCGTCACGCAATCCATCCCCGACTTGGTACAGTTTGCCTACGACCAAGGAACGAACTACAAAATGCTGAGATACTTCAACCCCTGGCTGCGCGGCACTTCATTGACCATCTCCGAAGGCAACAGTTATGACATCAAGATCCCAACGGGCGATTATGCCAAGACACATGGGAAAATGAGAAAAGCTGAATGAACGAATTTTCAGAAGATAAAGAATTACAGATTCTCGGTGCTCGGGAAAACAACCTGAAGAACATTGACCTTTCCATTCCCCGCAATGCCTTGGTGGTCGTCACCGGCATCAGCGGAAGTGGCAAGTCATCGTTGGCCTTCGACACCATCTATGCCGAGGGACAACGCCGCTATATGGAGAGCTTCTCGGCCTATGCACGACAGTTCATCGGCAACATGGAACGCCCCGACGTGGACAAGATCACAGGTCTGAGTCCCGTCATCAGCATCGAGCAAAAGTCGGTCAACAAGAACCCACGCTCCACCGTGGGCACCATCACCGAGATCTACGATTTCCTACGCCTGCTTTATGCCCGCATCGGCGAGGCCTATTCCTACAACACGGGCGAAAAGATGGTACGCTACACCGAAGAGCAAATCACCGACCTAATACTTAAAGAATTTGATGGCAGGCGCATCAATATTTTGGCGCCCGCGGTCAGAGGCCGCAAGGGGCATTATCGTGAGTTGTTCGAGCATATACGTCAAGCGGGATTCACCAGAGTTCGCATCGACGGCGTGATGCGCGAAATTGAGTTCGGCATGATGGTGGACCGTTACAAGACCCACGACATTGAGATTGTCATTGACCGCATTGAAGTGCATGAAGACAGTCTCACGCGTATCAAGAAGTCGGTGCAGACCGCCTTCCGCTATGGCAAGGGCCTACTCATGGTGCTCGACAACGACACCGAGCAGCTGCGCTATTTCAGTCGACTGCTGATGTGTCCCACAACGGGCCTCTCCTACGAAGACCCCGAGCCCAACACCTTCTCGTTCAACTCACCCTACGGTGCCTGCCCCAAGTGCAACGGATTGGGAGAGATTGCCGTGGTTGACAAGGAAAAACTTATCCCGAATCCGAATCTAAGTCTCCGTAAAGGCGGCCTGGCTCCAGCAGGAGAATA
>CACZEU010000110.1 GCA_902780175.1 uncultured Bacteroidia bacterium | reverse complement strand
CGGAAGGTACAGGAATGAGGGATTGGCGCCCCGGGACTTCAGAAGGGAATCGGCAAAAGCCTTGTCCGAACCGGCGTCGGGACGGGAATAAATCCACTCTATCGCCATATAATCGTACTCGCCGGGCCGGCTCACGACGGTCGCAACTCCCCTCTCCCTGTCTCCGGGACGGGCAAGGGTATTGAACAGCACATCGTCGGTCACGGATGCGGTGATACCGAATTTCCGGGTAAACTCCGGGTCCCTCAACTGCGAGGGTGAATAGGCATAGGAACCGGCATAATTGGCGCCCAGGCCCAGGACGCGGGCGAAGGACTGCATCACTCTCGCTGTAAGCGCTTCGCAGAAAGCGTCTTCCGGGATTTCATATTCATGCCACCTGGGATCCACGTCGGAAATGCCGAACAGGCCTTCCATACGCAGGGTGCCGCGCAGGCCGGCGGGAACCGTGATGCTTGCGGCGGAAATCAGGCCGGTGGCAGGATCGGAGAGCACGGAGACGGCAAGCCGTCCGGACGAACTGTGTACGTCGGCCATCACCTTGGTCACCAGCGGGTTTTCAACGATGACGCCGCGCTCATAAGGGCGCACCTCTATGACGCTCCCCAGCCCGGCCGCCTCGAAGGGCTTGTTCCAGGCAAGTATTCCCCTGCTCACGGCCTCCCGCTGCACGGCAGAAAAGAGCGTATCCACATAGACCACAATCTTACTGCCGCCGGAAATGTCCCATCTGGAGACAATATCTTCGCGTTTGATGCCCTTATCTGCGGAGAAAACGTTCCTGGAAGAATTGACGGTGCCGATGCGCGGGTCTGCGGCCCTTGTCCTGACGGAACGTTCCGGCACCAGGGTCAGCATCGTTGCCACGTCTCCGTCCACCGACAGGATCTCCTCTTTCACAACCTGCAGCATACCGCCGCCCACATTGTATTCGGGAGCGACCTTGAAGGTAATCCCCTGGAGGACGCCGGCGCTTGACGGATACGCCACAAGTTCCTGGAAATGGGTAAATTCGGCCTTCGGAGTGGCCTTGTTGACCATGGCGTTGCCGTCCACCTGGACCTTCACCGGATTGAAGGCATCCTTGTTGGACGGGTCGAAAAGCTTGCTGACCTCCACAACTACGGCTGTGGAATCCGTATTCCTGTACTTGATCGGGAATGCATAACGAACCGGGGCAAGTGCACAGCGGGACAGGGTCTCCTTCAGGGACCGGTCCGGAGAATCGGGAATCACCACCGGAGAGGTCAGCAGAAGGAGCGAATCCGTACGGGACAGGGTGAAAACCTCCCTGGCGGAGATGTCAGTCCCGCAGCTTGTCCATCCGGATGAACTCCGCATAAACGAGGAGAGGATGACCCTCCGTCCCATAAGGGAATCGGGGAATTCCATCCAGTATTTGGCTCCGTCCTTATAGATGCGCATGCACTCTCCGGCGCTCTTGATTCCTTTTTTGGAAACAAAAGTTTCATAGGTATCAGCGCCGCGAGAAGCAAAGGCAAGAACCAGCGCGAGTATCGTAAGGAACAGTTTTTTCATTATCTCACGCCGTAATCGATTATACTTCTCAAAAGAGCATAATGCCCCTTGTCTTCGCCCCTGCCGGACTTCTTGCCTATCAGCTTGCGTACCCTCATCAGTTCGGCATAGACGGTGGGTTGGGTGACGTGGCCGCCGCCGAAATTGCGGGGCTCCCACTCGAATCCGGACACGTCGTCATAGGTAATCTCTCCCATTGAGGACCGGGGATCCACGATGTCGCAGCAACGGTCATCGAAAGCCGCGGGCTTATCCTTTGCGGCAGCAGGATTCCTGAACCCCGCCATATTCATCAGCGACTCCACGTACACCCGCTGGAAAAGTCTCTCTCCGTCAGTGAGTTCCCGTAATTTGGAACTGGGGCCCCACACTTTGTCGAAAAGAAGGTCCGAGACGTCCCTGACCGGCAGCTCCTCGGTATCTATGCCGTCGATCATCGCGGCGGCAAAGACCTTCCCCATAATGTTTTCGGCAATGCTCCTGCGGACAGCATCGACCGGGGTGCCTACAACGGGCAGACGGCCGAGCACGGCTTTGTCTTCCAGCCAGTCAAGGTCGGCGTACATTGCGAACACGGTGTCCAGAGCCTTTATCTGGATATCCCTGGGCACGTTCTCAAAGCGCTTGAAGCCGTCTCCTGGGACGGTTTCGGTCCGGTAAAGGCCTTCGATATTGTGCATAAGGTGACCGGCGTACCTCAGATACTGGTTGACTATTCCCCTGTACAGTTCAGTCCGGTACTTCATGTCGGGATCGTCGGCATCGTCTATCCAGCCGATAAACCGGGACATTATGTATTTGAGATTCTCAATTCCCGCAGCAGAAGCGGCGAAAACGTCGTCGCTCAGGTCTTCGGTCTGGCATCGCGGGTCGAAGAATAAACCCATCTGCTGCTTGCCGTAACGGTAAAGCGGAGAAACGGCCACCGAGTCAGTTATCCACTGTGCGGTAATCCGCGCCTCCTCTTCAAAGCTGGCGGCGTCGAACACCGGAGTGTAGCCCCAGCGTATCGCCCAGTAGTCATTCTTGCCGAACCGGGGAGGCGTAAGACGGACGCCGCGCTCCTTGTCTCCGGGTTTCGCAACATAGTTGAAACGGGCGTAGTCCATGATGGAGGGCGTGGTGCCGTTTTCCTGGGTGAACTGCGGGTCCCTCAACTGCTCCATCGTATAACAAGTGGACGCGCTCATATTGTGCATCAGTCCAAGGGTGTGGCCCACCTCGTGGCGGAGCACATAGGTCAGGGCATCGCCAAGGATTTCCCTGGGAATGTCGGCGCACCGCACAGACGGGTCGGCCTGGGCGGTCTGGACGAACATCCATACGCTCAGCAGCTTGATCACGTCGTGGTACACCCATACGGAGGCGTTGATGATTTCTCCGCTGCGGGGATCCGTCCAGGATGGGCCCATTGCGTTCTGCACAGCCACGGGAGCATAACGGATGCAGTTATAGCGTATGTTCTCGGGGTCGAATTCCGGATCGTCTTCCGGGAACGGGAGGGCGCGAACGGCATTCTTGAAGCCGATGCTCTCAAACACATCGTTCCACTGGAGCACGGCATCGAAGATATATGGCTTCCACCACTCGGGGAAGTTGTTGTCTATCCAGAAGGTAATGGGTTTGACGGGCTCAACCGCCACACCCTTCCTGTAGGCGGCGGTATCCGAGGGTTCCAGGCGCCACCTGTTCACGAACCAGACATCCTTGCTTGTGGAATTGAGGTCCTCGACCATATTCCTCCTGGTGAAGAAGAAGTTGATCCTGGGGTCGGCCTGCCTGGGATGATAGATTTCTTCCGGCAGAAGCAGGAATGATGTCACCGTCTCGACGGTGAGGGGAATATCCTTCTTCTTGACCTCGTAGGTATAGGAACGGCTTACGGCAACGGAGAAATTATCGTCGAAGCACTTGGTCCCGGTAATGTAGGAAAGGTCTTTCTTGAAAGATTTCTTGACCTTTTCCCTGGCCGTCGGATTGTTCTCGGTGGGATCGAGTTCTTTCTTGTCGGAGAGGAAATAGGCGGTTGCATCCACAACGTAACCGCCGTCGGAGCCCTGGGACTTGATTTTGAATTTTTCCACCGTAGCCCCGGCATGGCAGTCGGACAGGGCCTTCAGGATGTTGCCGTCGGAAGATGAGAAATCGAACGACACATCCTTCATCCTGATGGTGCTGTCCACCTTCTCGAAAGTATAGAAATGCAGCCCGCTTACGTCCTTCAGGCCGATTGCTCCCATACGGCTGTCACTGGTGGCCCTGACCGTCGACGCCATCGCCCAGGTCCTGCCCAGGAGCGAATCGGGCAGCTCCAGGAGGATCTTGCCTTTCTTGATGGAAGTCTTGACGGCCGGCCGGCCATAGGCTCCGGCACAGACAGAGCAGAAGATGGCCGACAGGGCAGCAAACCGGAATATTGTTTTCAGCAGTTTCATAATTATCTGAATGTTGTCGCCACGGCAGTTATCCTGCCGAAGCCGCCGTACACTCCGTTGTCTTTATACGTAAACAAACCGGTACTCACATTGAACGGACGCAGGTAAATCTTCCCCTCTCCCGACGCTTCATCGTAAGTAAAGATCATAATTTGCATACGGTTGGTAGGGATAGGGAAATCATAGGTATTGTAATCGAAACCGTGGGTTCCGTACCACCCCTGGGTGTAGAATTTAATACCCGTTATCGTTTCCCCTTTGTTCTCCGGCTTCCAGTTGATTTCCCTGTAAACCGGACTGCCGCCGAGGATGGTCACGGAGCCGATCTTGCTGTCGGTCGCCATAAACACTATGTCGGCGTTGTCGCAGAAGGCAAAATATTTTGCATCCGGCAGCCACTGGGAGGCCTCCAGGGGATAATGGACCACCTCCTTGTCGCTGGGGTGGATATTTACAATGTGATGCCTGCCGGTTGCATCCTCGATCAGGAATGCGCAACGCGCGTCCCTGCCGGCACCGGCCCAGAGGCACTTGCCTCCGGACAGGTCTGCCGCTATAGGGTCCGTGACCTG
>CACZEU010000109.1 GCA_902780175.1 uncultured Bacteroidia bacterium | reverse complement strand
ATCACCCTCAGCGCCGACGAATTCAACCCCGAGGACTTCTATCCCGACGAAGACGTCGTCATCACCATCTCCCACATGGGATACATCAAGCGCACCCCTCTCGCCGAATTCCGTTCGCAGAGCCGCGGCGGCGTCGGCAAGAAGGCCAGCTCCACGCGCGACGAGGACTTCATCGAACACATCTACGTGGCCAACATGCACTCCGTGATGCTCTTCTTCACCGACCAGGGCATCCGCTACTGCAAGAAGGTTTACGAGCTCCCGGAGGGCACCCGCACCAGCAAGGGCCGCGCCGTCCAGAACCTCCTTTCCATCGACGCAGAAGACAAGATCCGCACCTACCTCAACATCCCGCTCCCCAAGAACGCCGATATGAGCGCCGAGCGCTACGTCATCCTCGTTACCAAGAAGGGTATCATCAAGAAGACCGACCTGGCCGACTACACCAACTCCCGCAGCTTCAACAAGGGCATCCGCGCCATCAACATCCGCGAGGGTGACGAACTGCTCGACGCCCTTCTCACCGACGGCAGCCACGAGATAATGATCGCCGCCCGCAAGGGCCGCTGCTGCCGCTTCGACGAGGACGAACTCAGGTCCCTCGGCCGCAACTCCAGCGGCGTGCGCGGCATCAACATCGACGAGGACGACGAGGTCATCGGAGCCCTCTCCGCCAACCCGTCCGACCCCGACTACGCCAGCCGTACCGTCCTGGTAGTCAGTGAGAACGGCTACGGCAAGCGCACCGACACCGAGGAGTACCGCAAGACCGCCCGCGGAGCCAAGGGCGTCCGTACCATCAACATCACGGACAAAACTGGCCCGCTTGTTGCAATAAAGACCGTAACTGAAGACAACGACCTGATGATCATCAACCGTTCCGGCCTCACGTTGCGTACGCCGGTCGCCGACATCCGGGTCGCAGGACGCGCCACGCAGGGCGTCAAGCTTATCAACATCCGCGAGGGAGACTCCATCGCCGCAGTCTGCCCGGTACCCAAAGAAGAAGAGCAGGAGATTCCTGCCGACGGCGAAACCGTAGAAGAATAAACCAAAATATCCTTAATAACGATGAAACGAATACTTATGGTTCTGGCCCTTGCGGCCGCATTCACCGCAGCGAACGCCCAGGTGAAGTCCATCTCCGCAGCGACCTCCGCCCTCGAGAAGGCCAAGGCTGACACCGAGAATCCCAAGAAGGCCGAGAAGCTCGCAACCTGGTACAAATACGGCCAGGCCCTTGTCAACGCCTACAACGCTCCCGCCGGCAACGGCTGGATCGGCGCAGGCCTGCAGGAACTCCAGCTCGTCCTCAACAACGAGAAGCCCCTTGCATCGGAAACCGTCGTCCTCGGAGGACAGCAGTACCAGAAAGACGTCTACGAGACCCGCAACTACTATTTCGCCGCCCAGACCGGCCAGCTGATGATGATCGAAATCACCAAGCCCATCGTCGAGGACGCCCTTCAGCAGGCTGCCGAGGCTTACGCCAAGGCTTCCACCCTCGATCCCAAGGGCACCAAGTCCAAGGACATCAAGTCGGCCCTCAAGGACATCAACGGCAAACTCATAGAGCAGGCCTACACTTCCTACACCCTCGGCGACATGGCCAAGGCTTCCAAGGATTTCGAGGCAGCAGCCAACGCCGCAGCCCTGGCTCCTCTCTCGATGCTCGACACCGTTTCCCTCTACAACTCCGCATTTACCGCCTGGGCATCCGGCGACAACGGCAGGGCCAAGGGACTCTTCGGCAAGTGCCTCGACTCCGGTTACTACTACACCGACGGAGAGGTTTACGCCAAGCTCGCAGACATCGAAAACAAGGAAGGCAACGCCGACAAGGCAGCCCAGTACCTCGAGGAAGGTTTCCAGAAGTTCCCTCAGAGCCAGTCCATCCTCGTTGGTCTGATCAACCACTACCTCACCAGCAACGGCAGCACCGACCGCCTCTTCGAGCTCCTCGACCTCGCCAAGCAGAACGAGCCCAACAACGCTTCCCTCTATTATGTAGAAGGCAACATCTGCGAGAAACTCGGCATGGTGGACAAGGCAGTAGCCGCTTACAACGAGTGCTCCAAGATAGACCCCAACTACGCATTCGGCTACATCGGTGAAGGCATCCTCTGGTACAACCTCGCCCTCAAATATCAGGAAGAGGCCCAGAACGAGATGGATTACAAGAAGTACGACGCACTCGAGGCCAAGTTCGTCGAGTCCCTCAAGAACTGCATCGCTCCTTTCGAGAAGGCCCTCAGCATGGTTGACGATCCTTCCACCAAGGTAGGTGTCGCAGAGTACCTCAAGAACGCCTGCTTCCGTTTCCGCGAGGAGCCCGGCTTCGCCGAGAAGTACGAGGCCTACAAGGCTATCGTTGACGGAGGAGGAAAATAATCATTCGATCCCGGTGGCCTGCCGGACGCGTTCCAGCGTGGCCATCATATTGTCGAAATCAGAAGGATTGAGCCATTCGCTTCGGCGGGTGGCCCATTCTTTTATGAATATGGTGGAGTAACTGCCGGTGAGCATGTCGGGCAGCGTACACCACATCCAGTCTATCTGCGGCTCAAGCATAGTCTTTTCGCCTGTGACGTGGTCGTAAACGAAGCGGAGGGTGACCGCCAACTCGAGCCTCGTATTGATGGCGCTCATGTTGGAGACCGCATTGCCCATGGAATAGATGACGGGAACGCCGGCGATGTGGGTGGTGTCCTGGACGACGTGCGGATGCGCTCCAACGACGGCGCAACAGCCCTGCGTGACGAGCCATTCGGCCCACTCTTTCTGGGCGTCACTATGGCGCAGGGAATACTCCACGCCCCAGTGGGGGAGGGCAACGATGAAGTCGGCCCCCTGTTTCTCCGCCTTCTTGATGCAACGCTTTACATCGGCCTTCCTCATCCTCAGGATATCAGGGCTTGAGACCTCCGGACCGATGTTGGTGCCGTAGCTGAAATTGACCAGTGCGATGCTGAGCCCGCGGCGGTGCAGGATGAGCGGTTCGTCGCCCACGCCGGTATATTGGATGCCGAGCGAATCGGCCTGCCTGTCGTACACCCTCAGCGTGCGCTTGAACCCGGCCAGGCCCTTGTCGAGAACGTGGTTGTTGGCAAGGAGGAAGACGTCGGCGCCGCACCTGGCGACGTATTCAGGATACCAGTCGGGAGTGGAGAAGGCGGGGTAGCCGGTATATGGCGGCCCGCCGAGGGGGAATTCCATATTGGCGATGCAGAAATTCGCCTCCTGCATGGCGGGGGAGATGTACTTCAGGAAGGTCTCGCAATCGTATTCCAGCTGGCGGCTGTGCATCATTACGTCGCCGATTATGAAGATGCTGGTGGTGTCGCGCATGCTGAACAGCGGACGGGCCTTGGGCATGGGGTATATGAGCTGGGCGGAGGCGCAGAGCGGAGCCGCAAGGAAGCACAGGGCTATTAACAACTTTTTAAGCACGTGCAAATATAATATTTTTAGTTAAATTTGCAGATTATGAGAAAGATGACCCTTGTGATAGCGCTGGCGCTTGCCGTGAGCCTTGTGAGCAGCTGCGATTTCTTCCGTACGATTGCCGGACGTCCTACGTCCCGGGAGATCGAAGCCAAGCGCGCCAGGATAGAACTTGCAAGCCGGCGCGAGGCCGCCCGGCAGGATTCCATCGCCCGTGCCGAGGCTGCGGCGAAGGCCCTTGCAGAGGCCGCGGTGGCCGATTCGCTCCATGCAATCGACACCCTCACGCATATCGGCAAGCTCCACAAGGCGTCTTCGTACGTCAATATCCCTTCCAAGCGCCTCCGCAGTCCTTATGCTGTCGTGGTGGGCGTTTTCTCCAGCGAGGCCAACGCCGAGCGCCTTGCCGCCCGTTACAGGGAGGAGGGCTTCGAGGCCTACGTACTCAAGTATTATAGTTCGCTCTGCGCCGTGCTGGTGTCGCCCTGCGACAAGATATCAGACGCGCTCAAGGCATACCGCCGCGTGCGCGCCCTTCCCGGAGCATCCAAAGAAACCTGGGTCCTGAGCAATGAGTAAACGGCTGATTGTCATATTGCTAAGTTTCCTGCCGATGCTCGCGCAGGCTCAGTTCCGCACGCCCCAGTACGGGGACCTGTCGGACAGCGAGATGGTCCGTGCGATGAAGGAGGACGTCTCTTACATCGCCGGAGCCGCGCTGGAGGGCCGTGCCGCCGGAAGCGAAGGCGAGGCCGAGGCCGCACGCTATGTTTCCGCGCGCCTTGCCGAACAGGGGGCAGACCTTCTGTATCCCGCCGACGGAGACCTCTTCGGCATCAAGGCTGCGGCGGGGGATACCCTTCGTTCGCACAACGTCGCGGCATTCATCCCTGGATCCGACCCCAAACTCAAAGACAAGTACGTCGTTGTCTTCGCAAGGCTCGACAATCTCGGTACCGCCACCGTCAGCATCGACGGCGAGCAACGTACCAAAATATTTTACGGAGCAAACGGCAACGCCTCCGGCCTCGCCATGCTTATCCAGCTGGCGGGTATGCTCAATACCAACCGCATCCTGCTTGGCCGCAGCGTCATCCTTGCCGCTTTCGGGGCCTCCCTGCCCGATCAGGCCGGTTCCTGGTACTTCCTCAATCGGTCGTTCAGCGACGCCCCGAAGATAGAATCCGCCGTGGAACTTGAGATGCTCGGCACAGGCGCCGCAGGTTTTTACGCCTATA
>CACZEU010000108.1 GCA_902780175.1 uncultured Bacteroidia bacterium | reverse complement strand
GATGTCCGAGAAGGTCTGGAAAGAGGTCAAGAACCTCGCCCTCAAGCAGCTCAGCGGCAAGCGCCTGTTCGTGGTGGACGGTTTCTGCGGCACCCACAAGGACACCCGCATGAAGGTCCGCTTCATCATGGAGGTCGCCTGGCAGGCACACTTCGTCACCAACATGTTCATCCGCCCGATGAACCAGGCCGAATTCGACCAGGAGCCCGACTTCGTCGTCTATTGCGCCGCCAAGGCCAAGGTCGACAACTACAAGGAGCTCGGCCTCCGTTCCGACACCTGCGTTGCCTTCAACGTCACCAGCAAGGAGCAGGTCATCCTCAACACCTGGTACGGCGGTGAGATGAAGAAGGGTCTCTTCTCCATGATGAACTACTTCCTCCCCCTCAAGGGCATCGCTGCAATGCACTGCTCCGCCAACACCGACATGAACGGTGAGAACACCGCCATCTTCTTCGGTCTGTCCGGCACCGGCAAGACCACCCTTTCCACCGATCCCAAGCGCCTCCTCATCGGCGACGACGAGCACGGCTGGGACGACGAGGGCGTCTTCAACTTTGAAGGCGGCTGCTACGCCAAGGTCATCAACCTCGACAAGGAGAGCGAACCCGACATCTACAACGCCATCCGCCGCGACGCCCTCCTGGAGAACGTCACCGTAGATGCTCAGGGCAAGATCGACTTCGCCGACAAGTCCGTCACCGAGAACACCCGCGTCAGCTATCCTATCTACCACATCAACAAGATAGTCCGCCCCCTGTCCCAGGGTCCTGCGGCCAAGCAGGTCATCTTCCTCAGCGCAGATGCATTCGGCGTGCTGCCTCCGGTGAGCATCCTCACCCCCGAGCAGACCAAGTACTACTTCCTCTCCGGCTTCACCGCCAAGCTCGCAGGCACCGAGCGCGGCATCACCGAGCCCACTCCCACCTTCTCCGCCTGCTTCGGCCAGGCCTTCCTCGAGCTGCATCCTACCAAGTACGCCGAGGAACTCGTCAAGAAGATGGAGAAGAGCGGCGCCCGCGCATACCTCGTGAACACCGGCTGGAACGGCACCGGCAAGCGCATCTCCATCCGTGACACCCGCGGTATCATCGACGCTATCCTCAACGGCGCCATCGACAAGGCCCCGACCAAGAAGATCCCCTTCTTCGACTTCGAGGTTCCCACCGTGCTCGAGGGCGTAGATACCGGTATCCTCGATCCCCGCGACACCTACGCCGATCCTTCTGTATGGGAGGAGAAGGCAAAGGATCTGGCCGGCCGCTTCATCAAGAACTTCAAGAAGTACGAAAGTAACGAAGCCGGCAAGGCTTTGGTCGCCGCTGGTCCCCAGCTTTAGTCATTCACATTAATGAATCAGCCCCTGGAGCAAAAACTTCAGGGGCTGATTTATTTTTGGGCGGGCCCTATTTCAGGGTGTCTTCCCAGCTGCTGATGGTGGGGGCGGAAAGATAGTAGTTGGCGCAGCCGTGGACGAGGACGTCGCCGTCGTAAAGCTTGATGACGGAGGCCTTGTAGTCCTTGTCGCCGCCGCGCGTGGTCATCCAGTAGTAAACGTAGCCGCCGAATGAGAGCGACTCTTCACCCTGTTTGTCGTAGGCGCTGGTGCTGTAGGTGAACTTGAACTTGTAGGGATAATCGGGCTGATACTTGTTCGTCATATTGGCGCCGGCAAGGTAGGAAGCCACCAGATACGACTGGCCGGTGTTGCTGCGCTGCTCGGGGAGCGTGACCCTGAGGTTGTTGAGGACCTGCTTGGCGTTGACGCTGAGGTTGCACATTTCGATGCACTTCTGGCCGACGGATCGGTCGCGGCGGTACATCTCGAAGGACATCAGGCACAGGGCGAGGGTACCAGGCTGGGACTTGCCGAGGAGCTGGTTCTGAAGCACTTCGAACTCGCGGCGGGTGGCGGGGAAATGGGTGAATGTCACCGTGCCCTCGGTGGGGCTTTCTTCGAGGATGTACTCGTGTTCGCCGTAGGTGAGGGTGTTGCCGTCGAGGATGGGGATGGTGTCGTCGTCTTCGATATCGGGAAAGTCGATGTCGATAATGCCGCAGGACGCAAAGACTGCGAGGGCTGCAAAGGCGGTTGCGATTAATCTTATGGTTTTCATAAGCATAGTCTTTATCCGGCGCAAGTTACAAAAAATCTTCAACGAGACAAATTTTTGAGTATCTTTGCCCTGCTATGAAAGTATCCGACGTCTGCCGCGCCATAGAGAAAACGGCGCCCCTGCACCTGCAGGACGATTTCGACAACTCCGGCCTCCAGGTCGGCTTCCCCGACGCCCCGGTCCACAGGGTCCTCACCTGCCTGGACGTTACGGAGGCGGTGGTGGCCGAGGCCCGCGACCGGGAATGCGATATGATCGTGTCCCATCATCCGCTCCTTTTCCATCCGCTCCGGCAGGTCAGCTGCGCAACTTACCAGCAGCGCTGCGTCGTGGATGCGCTGGGCAGCGGCATCGCCATCTATTCGGCCCACACCAGCCTTGACAACGCCCCCGGCGGGGTCAACTATCGCATCGCATCCATACTTGGACTCGGCGGCCTGGCATGGCTCCAGCCCAGGGCGGACGGCGCAGGCGGTGCCGGCGTCATCGGTGAACTGTCCGCGCCTCTGGAGGATTTCGAATTCCTCTCCCGCCTTAGCAGCCTGTTTCAGGTAGAGTGCCTGCGCCACACGGCCCCGTGCGGCAAACGGATACGGCGGGTCGCCCTCTGCGGCGGCTCGGGAGCGTTCCTCATGCGAGACGCCCTGCGCCTCGGTGCGGACGCCTTCATCACCGGAGAAATGCATTATCACGACTACTTCGAGTCCGACGGCATTCTGCTTGCCGAGCTCGGCCACTATCAGAGCGAGGCCTGCACGGTGGACCTTCTGAGGGACATCCTCCTTCAGGAACTCCCGGAGCTCGAAGTCGTTACAACCAACCTGAACACAAACGCCACACGCTATGATTCCTCCCAAATGTGAGCAGGAGCTCTCACTCCCCTGCTACTTTTTCGATGTCAACAAGAATCTTCGTCCCGCTTCTTTCTTCGACCTCGCCCAGGAGATAGCCGTCCAGGGTTCCGCAATGGTCGGCGCTCCCGACTGGGTACTGAAAGACAGGGACATAGCCTGGATCCTTTCCAGGATGCACGTACGTTTCGAGCAGTACCCCAGGCTCTACGACAAGGTCCTCCTCCAGACTTGGCACAGCGGCATAAGCGGCCCGCTATACACCAGGGACTACCTCATGCTCGATGCCGACGGGAACGTCCTCGTCCGCGCCACCAGTTCATGGATCCTGATGGAAATCAGCACCCGCAGCATCACCCGCGTAGAGAGGATATTCGACCTCATGTCCCCCGAGCCCCAATGCGACGGGCGCGCCCTGGACGCCAACGCCCCCAAGGTCGTCTGGCCCAAAGGGCTGGAACCCGAGTACACCGTCGGGCATACGGTACAGTACTCCGACACCGACTACAACGGCCACGCCAACAACGCCCGCTACCCCGTCTGGGCATACGACGCCCTGCCCTTGGAAATGGTCCGTGAAAGCCACCCCAAAGACTTCTACATCAACTACAACCGCGAACTCCACCCCGGAGAGATGGTACAGCTCGCCGTCGCCCGCCGCGACCCCTCCTCCTGGCTCGTCGAAGGCACCCGCGACGGCATGCAGAACTTCATCTGCCGGGTGGACTTCTAAAGCGAAGTCACAAGATATAACCAGTTGCCTTGGCGCAGGTCCGAAAAAAGCAAGGGGACATGCGCCATCGTAGAGCGTAGAGCCGTTATTTGCAGCGCCGGTTAACCTCCGGCATCCCTCTCGGGATCATTTTGCGGATTCTTGATCCCGCTTGGACACCCGACCACACTTTCGGGATCATTTTCAGGATTTTTGATCCCGTTTGCAGTCACAACCACCCTCCAGGGATCGTTTTGCGGATTCTTGATCCCGTTTGGACACTCGACTGCCCTTTCGGGATCATTTTCAGGATTTTTGATCCCGTTGAGCCTTGGGGGGGATGTCTTGGGGATATTCCTTGGGGTGATGCCTTGGGGATGAGCCTTAGGGAAATGCCTTGGGGAGTGCTCCTGGTGAGTGCCCCTGGTGAGACCTGTCACGCACACCTCCAACTATATCGCTGTTTTTCAGCACTTTACTCCTCCCTCTACGTGCCAGGTCCCCTTCCGCAAGCCGGACTGGTCACACCCCACCATCATAACAACCTAACAATCAAGCCGTTACCCCAAACGGGCGTGACAGGTGCTTTATAAACCACCAAGCAAAAAAATCGCCACCACGTATCCAGAGTGGCGATATAAAAAGTGTAGAATTTGAATGCTACTCCAGAACTACTTACGAAAAAAGTAATTGGACCTGCACCACTGCTGAGCGTAGAGCCGCTATTTGCAGCGCCGGTTGACCTCCGGCATCCCTCCCGGGAATTATTTTGCGGACTGCTGGTCCCGTTGGGCTCTCGACGGCCATTTTGGGATCTTTTTGCGGACTGCTGGTCCCTCTGCCCCTTGGACTGAGTGCCTTGGTGAGTGCCCCTGGTGAGACCTGTCACGCTCACGCCATACTATATTGCTGTTTTTCAGCACGTTACTCCGTCCTCTGCGTGCCAGGTCCCCTTCCGCAAGCCGGACCAGTCACACACCACCATCATAACAACCTAACAATCAAAGCGTTACCCCGAACGAGCGTGACAGGTGTTTTACAACCACCAAGAACAAAAAAAATGTAGAGAGACCGATTTCTCAGTCG
>CACZEU010000107.1 GCA_902780175.1 uncultured Bacteroidia bacterium | reverse complement strand
GGTCTTGATGCGTTTCTTTATTTCGAATCGCAGCCCCATCGCCACCAGGGCGTTCTCTATCGGCTCGATGAATTCGTCTATGTCCCTGGAGCGCTGGGCGACATCCCGGTTGACGCGGCTTTCTATCTCGCGGTACGCTTCCGGCTGCACATGACGCAGCCAGATGTTTTCCATCTCGGATTTTACGGTATAGAGGCCGAGCCTGTGCGAGAGGGGGATGAAGATGCTCTTGACTTCCGCCAGCACCTTGTCGGCCTTGGTCCTGGGGTAGGCGTCCAGGTGGCGGCAGTTGTCGAGGCGGTCGGCGAGCTTGATGAGGACCACGCGGACGTCGTCGCCCATGGTGAGAAGGATCCGCTTGAAATTCTCGGCCTGCCTGTCCTCCTCAGATTCTTCGGGCGAAAGGGGTGTCCGGGAGGTGTCGAGGATGTTGCGCATGATCGCCAGGCCTTCCACCAGCTGGGCCACCTTGTCGCCGAACAGGGGGCGGAGGTCTTCGACGGTGTAGTCGGTATGCTCCGGAATGTCGTGAAGCAATGCGGCGCACATCGACTTGTAGCCGAGTCCTACGGATTCCACGGCTATCCTGGCCACGCGCAGGGGATGGAGTATATACGATTCGCCGCTCCCGAGTGCGGAATCCTTATGTGCCTCGCGGGCGAACTCGAAGGCCTTCCGTACTGTGGCAAGTTCCTCCTCGCTGCGGCACCGTCCGCCGGCGATTTCGAGAAATTCCTGATATTCTTTGTTTACAAGGGCGTCGCTCATTTCCTCTCTCTCCTTCTTCTTCTGCGGGGTTCTTCAATGGTGATGCCGTAACTCCGGACGTTCTGGAATCCGTATGTAAGTTCGGCTCCGTATATGATTATCTGCCAACTGAAGTTGAGCCAGATAAGGAACAGGGGGATTGCAGCCAGGACTCCGTACACGGCATTCAGGCGCGCCACGAACACCTGTGTCTCCAGATAGAGGTACTGGAATACCACGAAGACGAACCCGGCTATGAGCGCGGACCTGAGTGCGTACCGGTACGTGACTTTGGTTGCAGGTATGAATTTGTACATCGCCGACAGTGTCAGCACGGTGACGGCGTAGAAGCCAACGTATCCGAGAAACTTGGGCAGGAAGCGCAGTTCCGACAGGTCGAGGCCGAGGAACTTTGCAAAGTTGGAGTAGTAGGCGATACCGGTACTGAACAGCACGACCACGAACGGCACGAGCAGCAGTATGATGAAGTAGAATCCGAAACGCTTGTAGATCTTGCGCGGGATCTTGCGTATGCCCCATACGTTGTTGAACACCCTTTCCACCTGGAACATCATCCACAGGATCGCCCACAGGAACGACAGCGCGGAAACCAGCCCCACTCCGCCGCTCTGGGCGATGTCCAGGATGTTGCCGGCCTTTTCCTCGACGAGGGCAAGCAGGCCCGGGTCCACCTGGGTGTTGAGCGAATGTATGAACGTCATCAGGTGTTCTTCCAGGCCGAGGCCGCCGGAAACGGCAAACAGGAAGGCCAGCAGGGGAATGAGCGCCAGGGTGACGAAATAGCTGAGCGCGACGCACTGGAAGCCCATCCTGTTTTCGGCAAATGTGTTGACGGTGATTCGGATGATCTTGACCAGACTGGCAAGGCGTCCGTACCATCCCGGCACCTTCTCGGTGTCGATGGTCCATATGCGGTCGGAGAAAAGGTCGGCAATCTTTCCCATCAGAACAGGCTTAACTGAGTTTCTTCAACGGTGGCCGCCGCATCCTGGGGAATCATTCTGCGGAATTCTTCTTCCCCTATCACCGGAATGCCCAGTTTGGAGCATTTGGCGAGTTTCTCGGGGCCGGGTTTGGTGCCTGCGAGCAGGAAAGACGTGTTGCCGGTAACGCCGGAGGTGCATTTGCCTCCGTGTGAGACTATGAGTTCTTTCATGGCGTCACGGCTGACCGAGAAGTTGCCGGAGATGACGATGGTCTTGCCTGAAAGGGCGTCAGAGGCTGCCTGTGCGGGGGCGGCGGCGGAGAACTGCAGGCCGGCGGCACGCAGGCGTTCGATTTCTTCACGGTGCCTGGGGTCCTGCAGGTACTGGTAAACGCTGCGAGCTATTACCGCTCCGACTTCAGCGACCTCGAGCAGCTGCTCTTCAGACGCCTGCTCTATGGCCTCCATACTGCCGAAGTGGCGGGCGATGTCGCGGGCTGTGGTCTCTCCGACGAAACGTATGCCGAGCGCGAACAGGACGCGCTCGAACGGGACGCTGCGGGTCGCCGTCAGGCTGTCCAGGAAGCGCTGCGCAGACCGTTCCTGCCACCCCTCGAGGCTGAGGAGCTGGTACTTGTTGATGTCGTAGAGGTCGGCCGGCGTGCGGACAAGCCCGGCGGAGTAGAACTGCTCCACGGTGGCTTCTCCGGCGAGTACATTCATGGCGCGGCGGCCCAGGAAATGGAGTATGCGGCTCTTGATCTGCGTAGGACAGCCGTCTGCGTTGGGGCAGAACCATTTGGCCTCGCCCTCCTCACGCTGGAGGGGAGTGCCGCAGTCGGGACATTTTTCCGGGAATACCGGGCGGACGGAGCCTGCCGGACGGCGTGCGAGGTTCACTCCGGTTATCTTGGGGATGATTTCGCCGCCTTTTTCCACATAGACGAAGTCGCCGACGCGTATGTCGAGCGCCTCCATCTGGTCGGCGTTCACGAGGGTGGCGCGCTTGACGACGGTGCCTCCGAGCTGGACGGGATCGAGGTTGGCGACGGGCGTTACCGCACCTGTGCGGCCCACCTGATAGTCGATGCTCAGCAGTTCGGTGCAGGCCTGTTCCGCCTTGAATTTGTATGCTACGGCCCAACGGGGCGACTTGGCGGTGTACCCAAGCGCGCGCTGGGCTGAGAGTTCATTGATCTTGATGACAATGCCGTCCGTGGCGTAGGGAAGTTCCTTGCGGGCGGTATCCCAGTGGTTTATGAATTCACGGATGCCGTCGATGTCCTTGCAGATGCTGCGGTTGTCAGACACGGGAAGTCCCCAGGAGGCGGCCTTGCGCAGCGCCTCGTCGTGCGTGGCGAACGGTACGCTCTGGGCGGGGATATGATAAAGGGTGCACCATAGACCGCGGCGGGAGACCTCATCCGGATCGGTTAGCTTGAGCGAACCGGAGGCGGCATTGCGGGGGTTGGCGAACGGGGCGTCGCCCTCGTCGGCCCGTTCCCTGTTCAGGGCCTCGAAGGAGGCGTAGGGCATAAGGACCTCGCCGCGGATTTCGAATTCCCGGGGGTAATCTCCGTGGAGAGTACGGGGTATGTTGGAAATGCGCAGGGCATTGACCGTGACGTCGTCTCCCTGTACGCCGTCTCCGCGGGTGAGAGCCTGCACCAGTTTGCCGTCCCTGTAGGTGAGGCAGATGGCGGTGCCGTCGAACTTCAGTTCGCAGCAGTAGGAGAAGGATTCCGTGAGGCTCCTGTCGGCGCGGGCGGCGAATTCTTCAACCTCTCCGATGCTGTATGTGTTGGAAAGGGACAGCATCGGATAACGGTGGGGACGTTTGACGAAGTCACTGGAAGCACTTTGTTCGGCATTCTCTCCCACGGGGGCGTCGAGGTCGCTGCCTACGGTACGGGTGGGGGAGTCGGGGAAGGCGAATTCGGGGTACGCCGCCTCCAGTTCCTCCAGTTCGTGCATCAGGAAATCGTATTCCTGGTCGGACATGGTGGGGGCGTTGTCCACATAATAACGGCGGCTGTTCTCCCTGAGGATGGCGGTCAGTTCGGTTATCCGCTTGAGTGCTTCTTCGCGAGTAGTCATATTAACTTACAAATATAACTAAAAGCCTCGTGATTTCGAAGAAAATTGCTAAATTCGCGAGATTTTTGAAACAAGCATATAACATAATATGAAAGATTCCATCATTATCCTCTGCGGCGGCGGCCCGGCCCCGGGCATGAACACCGTCGTCTTTTCCGTAGCAAAGACCTTCCTTGATGGCGGATACCGCGTAATCGGCCTTCACGGCGGCTACAGCGGCCTTTTCAATGAGAATCCCCGCATCGAAGACATCGACTTCTTCAAGGCCGATTCTTACTTCAACAGGGGTGGCTCCTACCTTCAGATGAGCCGCTTCAAGCCCACCGATGAAGATTTCGAGAAGCGCTTCAACCTCAAGCTCTTCCAGGAAAACGGCATCAAGCTCCTCGTAACCGTCGGCGGCGACGATACCGCATCCACGGCCAACCGCATAGCCAAGTTCCTCGAGGCACGCAAGTACCCCATCGCCAACATCCACATCCCCAAGACCATAGACAACGACCTTCCCCTTCCGAACAACACCCCCACCTTCGGGTTCAACTCCGCCAAGCAGGAAGGCGCACACATCGCCAGCACCATATATGAAGATGCCCGCACCTCCGGCAACTGGCTGCTTATCAGCGCCATGGGCCGCAGCGCAGGTCACCTTGCACTGGGAATCGGCGAGGCCACCCATTGTCCTATGACCATCATCCCCGAGATGTTCAACAAGGCCGACATCACCATCGACAAGATCATCAAGCTCACGCTTTCCGCAATCATCAAGCGCAAGCTTATGGGAATCGACTACGGCACCGTCGTCGTTGCCGAGGGTGTATTCCATGACCTCGCAGCCGACGACATCCGCCAGGCCGGCGTCAGCATGACCTACGACGAGCACGGCCACCCCGAGCTCGGCAAGATCAGCAAGGCCGTCCTCTTCAACGAGCTGCTCGAGAAGGAGCTCAAGAAGCTCGGCCTCAAGGCCAAGACCCGTCCGATCGAGATCGGTTACGACGTCCGCTGCCAGGATCCGATCGGCTTCGACCTGACCTACTGCTCCGAACTCGCCATGGGCGTGTACGAGCTCTTCAAGAAGGGCGAGACCGGCTGCATGGTCTATGT
>CACZEU010000106.1 GCA_902780175.1 uncultured Bacteroidia bacterium | reverse complement strand
AGGGCGCGGCAGCGGTCGTGCCGCCGGTCATCGGCCTGCTGGCCGGTTTCGCCTTCCTGCTGCTGATTGACTACATCACCCCGCATATCCACCCTTCCGGCAACGTGGAAGGACCGCAGAGCCGCCTGTCGCGCACAGCTAAACTGGCACTTGCAGTGACGATTCATAATTTCCCGGAGGGAATGGCCGTTGGCGTGGCGATTGCCGGTGCCTTGACGGCCGACTTCAACATGGCGGGTGCTTTTGCGCTGTCGCTGGGTATCGCGATCCAGAATGTCCCCGAAGGAGCCATCATTTCCATGCCATTGCGGGCGGCAGGGAATTCCCGCTGGAAGGCCTTCAGCATCGGTGCGCTGAGCGGCATCGTGGAGCCCATCGGCGGGGCGCTCGTCCTGCTGCTGGCCACCTCCATCCTCGGCATCATGCCGTACATGCTGGCCTTCGCCGCCGGCGCCATGCTGTATGTGGTGGTGGAAGAGCTGGTCCCGGACTACTCGCAGGGAAATCACTCCAACATCGGCACCATCGGCTTTGCCCTCGGCTTCGCCCTGATGATGGTGCTGGATGTCGTGCTGGGCTGACCGTCCGGCATCTGCTGGATATGCGCAGCGGCCTCGATTTCGACGACACCTATGCCCATATCCCCTATATGTTTGAGCAGCTGAGCAATCGCTAGCCGGAATAAACGGCATCAGTCGAACGAGATGCTGTCGATTCTGAGGCGCAGGGTGCCGGAAGGGACCTGTGCCTCGGCGATTTCGCCGACCTTCTTGCCCATCAGGGCGGCGCCGATCGGGGATTTCAGCGAAATCTTGCCCGCCTCGAGATTCATCTCGTGGGGGCTGACGATCTGGAATGTCATGCGTTTGTTGGTCGTGAGGTTCGTGAATTCGACCCGGCTCAGCAGGCTGACCCGGTCCTTGGGGAGGGCGTCGGGATCGATCACGCGGGAATACTCCAGGACCTTCTGCAGGAAGCGGATCCGGCTGATGGTCTTCCCTTGGATACGCCGGGCCTCGCGATATCCCGCATTGTCGCTCCGGTCCCCTTGGGCGCTCGCCTCTGCGAGTTCATCCTGCACCTTGGGGTACACCTCGTTGATCAGATGCTTCAGCTCGGTTGTAATCTCGTCGTATTTCTGTTTGGACAGGTATTCCATGGCTCAAATATACGCATTTTAATACTCAAAGGAAAACGATCACCCCGGCGACCAGCGCCGCGGGGATGGCTGGCAGCACGCCGAACAGCAACATGATTACGAGGTTGTTTTATTTTGACGCCGGAAGTCTGTTCTGCAGGTCCTTCTCGAAGATGTCCCGCGCTACGATGCGGTAGTGGGGATGGTAGGTCTGTTCGAAGATGGGGCTGTGGTGCAGAATGTAGTGTCCTTCAGCCATGAGGGAATCGATGGCCGCCAGGTCAGCCTCTGCGTCCGGAAGGGCGGGGAAGTCCTTGCGGATGACGTTGGCGACGGAGGCCCATTTGGCCCTCCATGCTTCTTCGGAGAGGGTTTTGCCCTCATTGGCGCTTCTGACGAAAGCGTCCAGCAGCGTTTCGGCATCCACCAGTGAATCCAGGACCACGGACAAATCCACGCGGATATAATTCCCGGCATCGCCGACGCTCACGCAGCGCTCGGCCGGGATCTCATACCGGCCGCTGTCCAGATCTTCCCGATAGGCCTGCAATTCTTCCATCAAGTAGGCCCTGGCGGCGTCCGGATTGGGGATCAGGTGCCCCGGGCCCAGACAGTCCTGGCAGAAGCTTTTGTAGATGTCCTGCACCCGGGTCTCGGGGTACTGCCTGATCTGCTGCTGGATGGCCTCCCGTGTAGGGTCGGGCTGGCTGGATGCAAGCTGGGTCAGTGAAACCGGAACGGTCTCGAGCCGGTCGGATTCGGACATCCGCTGCGGGTTGGTGCCGGGGACACCCTGGGGAACGGGCATTCCCAATTCTTTGAACAACGCTTCCCAATAGGGGGGCATCGTGCCGTCCGCCGCGAGGAAATTCATGGGCTGACTTTCAAATACCGGCTCTCCGTTCGTGTCCAGATAGCATTTCTGAACGAGCTCCGAGCAATACAGCTCTTCGTTTTCCGGCAAGAAATAAAAGTCGTAAGACCTGCCGTAATAGGCTTTGGCCCGCATCACGGCGGCGTCTGCGTCGATATGCCTGACCCGCTTTACGACAAACACCGGCAGGGAACCGTCCTCCAGCCTGTTGTCATTGAGAAATACATCCAGGCTATGTCTCCCGACACCCCGTTCCGGGGTGGCCTCAATCATCCAGATACCGTCGTCAGATACTTCGGCAATCGCTACATGGGTGATGTTCAGTTGCCCTTCTTCTCCGGTTGCCGCTGAAATGGCGGCGCCCATGGAGGTGCTGTCCGCTTCATATTCTGCCGGAATGCCGACGAAGACCAGGTCTCCGTTCCGGAGATTCCGGTTAATTCCCGCGCAACCCGCCGTCAGGAGCGCGGCCATCATATAGAATAGAAAACGCTTTTTCATTTCGTAAGGGTGATGGCCGTATCGTCTCCGCGCCAGGCGATACCGATGCGGGAGGAGGTGTTATCCTGCCGTTTGCCGCACGACGAGAAGAGGGTCAGACAGCAGAAAAGGATGACAGAGTATGCAAGGCCGTGTCTCATGAGAAAATGAGGTATCGAAAACAAAGATACTGTTTTTCCAGCGAGTTTTGTCTGAATGACCCCATTATTCTGAGCGAATCATGCTCCAGGCAGCCATAACACGAGCCGAGCTTGCTGCTCTGGCAGATAACACGTTCGGTGATATGATCAATGTCAATTATTTGGAAAGTCTCCGAATGCTCTTTCAGTCTACCTCTTTTTTGCTTTCACTCTTGCACATTCGACTCTTTTTGCAAACTTTGCAACAGTTGTAAAATTTACGACTGTAAAATTTTAATGAAATGAGGTTTTATGACAGGGAAGAGCAGTTGAAGACACTGCGCGAAATGAGGGAACTATCGTACATTGGTTATTCTCGGCTTACGGTTGTCACCGGAAGGAGACGTATAGGGAAGACAACTCTTATCGAGGCTGTATGGCATTCCAGGCGGCTATCGCCTTGGGTACAGTCAAGTACTTCATTGTAAAAATGTTTTCTAATTGGTGGTAAATATACCACTTTTTTACCAACATTCACAAATAAACCGACGAAATTGGCGAGAAAAGGGACACCAATGCTGTCAATATCGTTTCACTTAATCGTAGAATCCAGCCCTTTTTCGGCCATCGAATATAACGGTTTGACTATTTCCCCAGAAACCTCATAGGCGTAATCCCCGTCACCTTCTTGAAGAGACGGGTGAAGTGGTGCGGGAACTCGTAGCCCAGGAGGTGCGCGGTTTCATTGACATTATGACCGTTCATCAGAAGATTCTTGCCCTGCTCGATCACAAAGGAGTGGATGTAGCCGATGGCGGTATCTCCGGTGGATTTGTGAATCACGTCGCCCAGGTAGCGGGGCGAATAGGCAAGCTGCTCCGCGCAGTATTGGACGGTGGGGACGCCAAGGTCCATCTGTTTGCCGTCCAGATAATACTCCCGCAGCAGGTTATGGTAACGCTTGAGGATGTCCGATGATGTCTTGTCTTCCTGCGAGAGCTGGCGCTGGTAGATGCGCTGGCAGTACTCCAGGACAAGACGGATATATCCCAGAATGACGGCCCTCAGTGCCGGGGAATCCTCGTTTTCCTGCAGTTCGTACCTGAGTTGCGTAAGAAGTTGGGTGATACGGCCCCATTCGGACGGCTCCATTATCAAGGTCTCTGTGGCGAAGTAGGAGAAGTATGGATAGTCTTTTATCTTTGCCTCCAGGTCCGTTCCGTGCAATAGTTCCGGAGAGAACAGCAGTACCCATCCGCTGATATGTAGGTCCTCGCCACTATCTTCCTTCCCGCCGATTTGGCCAGGCTCCACGGCAATGATGGAAGCATCGGCCGCATCGAACATCTTCATTCCATAGGTCAGGTTCCTGGGGAAATTCTTCTGGATGAAGAGACCGTATACACCGTATCGGTTCAGGCTGGTACGGACTGGTGAGACCTCGTCGTAATGGATCACACTCACCAGCGGGTGCAGCTGAGGCGCCCCCACGAAACGGGCGTAAACATTGGGATTTGAGACGTGCAAGATATTTTTCATATCACGCGAAAGGGTATGGTTTCGTGCAAAAATACGCAAAGTTCTGCGATATTGGTAGAAATCAAGCAAAAATCGGTTAAAGAATACCCGAAAGTCTGCCTACCTTTGCACCATCAACCACCAAAGACATGAATATCAAATCCTTCCTTGCAATCTCCAGCGCATCCCTGATGCTGCTTGCCTGCAGAACAAACACGAACGAGAATATGAGTACTTTGAATCTTACCCGGGAATGGGACAAGACCTTTCCCAAATCCGAACTTGTAAACCACAGCAAAGTCACCTTCCACAACCGCTACGGCATTGAACTGGCGGCCGATATGTATGCCCCCAAAAACGCGGAAGGCAAACTCCCCGCCATTGCGGTCAGCGGCCCGTTCGGCGCCGTGAAGGAGCAGTCGAGTGGCCTCTATGCCCAGCACATGGCCGAGCGCGGGTTCCTGACCATCGCCTTCGACCCGTCCTTTACGGGCGAGTCCGGCGGAGAGCCTCGCAGGATGGCGTCTCCGGACATCAATACGGAGGATTTCCTGGCGGCAGTGGATTTCCTTTCCACCTGTGACCTGGTCGACCCTGAGCGCATCGGCATCATCGGCATCTGCGGATTTGGTGGAATGGCAATCAACGCTGCAGCGCTTGACCCGAGAATCAAGGCAACCGTAGCCAGTACGATGTACGATATGAGCAAGGTCAACGTGGAAGGTTATTTCGCCAGCGAGGACACGCCTGCGCAGCGCCAGGAAAAGCGCCGTGCCCTGGCCGCCCAGCGCACGAAGGATTATGCCTCAGGCACATATGAGCGCGCCGGCGGCGTCATCGACCCCCTGCCCG
>CACZEU010000105.1 GCA_902780175.1 uncultured Bacteroidia bacterium | reverse complement strand
CAAGATAACCGCCCTGAAGGTTGCTGACGGTGTAGCCGGCATTCGTAAGCGCTTCGGCGGCCTCAGCGCTGCGGCGTCCGCTCCGGCAATAGACGGCAAGGGGCGCCTGCTTGGGGTAAGCGGCCTCGACCTGATGCAGCTGTAATATCGTTTGATAATCCGATTACTTTATCTTTATTGTTTTCATTCTTGATAGCTGCCTGAAGTGACGCCCAGTCACTTACCCACACATCGACTTCGGTGACAGATATGCGATAGATCTCACCTTCTTTGATCTCGAGGAACTTGTCGAAGCTCTGATCTTCGTATGTAAATATGCCTCTGGCGTATTCCTCCGGAGTGCGGACGTCGATAACGGCCACCTCCGGTTTGGCGGCTGCGGCCTCGAATTCAGCCACGGCCTGATTGGCAACGCCCCGGCCGGAACAGCCCAGGAGCGACAGGAGGGTTGTAAGTAACGACATAAATTTCATCGCTTTATCGGCATTTTGTAAACGTTGGTCTCCTTGGGCTGGAAGCCAAGGGATCTGTAAAGATTATTGGCGTCGACCTCTGGATCAAGCTCCTTCATAAGAGCCAAAATGTCAGCAAGTTGCGACTGCGAGAGAGCATGGAGTTCCGTGATGTCGATCATACGTTTCTTTTATAGGTGATAAAGATAACGCATTTCCGGCAATTAACAAAACCTGCGGATGATTTGCCGGCGAGTCGGCAGCTAAATCACCCGCGATTTCAAACATAGGAACTCGCGTCATCGGAAGGTCGTGCAATTACAGAAAAAAACAGTATCTTAGCGCTATGAAAGTACTTCTTGTCAATGGGAGCCCGCACCGGGAGGGCGCTGGCCAACAATATGGCATTCCTGCTGAAAGCCACCGGCGGAGTTCCTGCTCCCGGACGCGGCGACGAGCCCTGGACGCCGATGCACTTTATCAGATGAACGCCCGTCCCGTCGAACGCCATCCCTTCGAACCGTTCCTGCCCGCTGGAGCGCAGATGCTCTTTCTGGGCAGCTTCCCGCCCCAGCCTCACCGCTGGTGCATGCCCTTCTATTACCCCAACTGGATCAATGACTTCTGGCGCATCATGGGGCTGATTCACTTCGGGGACAAGGACCATTTCTGCCTGACCCCGGAAAAACGTTTTGACGAACAGTCCATCCGACAGTTCTGCACCGATGCCGGCCTCGCCTTCTACGACACCGCCTGCGAAGTGCGCCGCCTGCGCGACAACGCCTCCGACGCCTACCTGGAGGTGGTTACGCCCACCGACATCCCCGCCATTCTGAGGCGAATCCCGAAGTGCCAGGCGCTCATCACTACCGGTGAAAAGGCCAACAGCGTGGTTGCCGAACGCTTCAGATGCCCGGTCCCGGCGGTGGGAAAATATGTCGAAATTGTTATGGAGAGCATTAGGTCCGACAGTCCGGATAACGTCAGGCGGCTACGCTTCTGGCGGATGCCTTCATCGTCCCGCGCCTATCCCCTTCCGTTGGAGCGCAAAGCCGAAATGTACCGACGTCTGTTCATCTGATCGCCCGGTGATGCTCCAGGCACCACAGAAAAGCCTTGGCGGTGCGGAGATCGGCGTCTTGAAAGTGGTTGCCGGGGTTCCACTCGAGGGTGTGTGGGCAATCGGCCATCAGGGCATCCATTTCGCGGATACAGTCCCCTACCGTTGCCATTATGCGGTTGCGCGTCCTGGGTTCCGCATCGCCCAGGCTAAGGTAAATCCGTTCTGACAGGGGCCTCCGTGCTCTTGCGTAATCCAGCCATCCGGGGAACCAAACGGAGGGAGACGCCGCTGCTATTCCGTTGAACCGACTGCTCTCGTACCCGGCCCAAAGGGCGAACAGCGCCGCAAGAGAATAGCCGCCGAGGATGACTTCGCCCGAGACGGTTTCGCCAGGTCCACCTACGCCAGGACGCCGCTCGCGAATCTCCGACGTCAATGCCTGTCCAAGACCGCAAAGCCGTCTCCGCACTTCCGGCACAAGCGCCTCCTCGATGAAGCGGAGCGTCTTGCCTGCGCCGTCACCGAAGGCCTCTTTCCCGAAGACAGGATCGGCCTTCCATGGCGACAGTTCGCTGTTCCAGTCTTCCACGATGAATGTTGCCAGCGCGAAACTGCGCCCAGCGTGCTCCCGTAGATAATCCACCTCCCGGTCAAGGAAATCCAAATCCCTCCTGTCGATGGGCTCAATAAGCAGGGCGTCAGGAGCGGGACCGGCAGCACCGACAGTGCCGACAGCACCGGCTGGACCATCAGGCCCAACATCAGCCCTGCGTACCACCGTCAACCGGCATTCCCTCCCATCAACCATAAACTCCAGCCGCTCCATTCCAGACATCAGGGGCCTAAAGGATCTGCCCGGCGGCGTTCCTGGTGTCCACCTTCTCGATGACGCGTTCCAGGATGCCTTCTTCGTTGAAGATAAACGTCCGGCGGAGGGTGCCCATCACCGTTTTTCCGTACATCTTCTTCTCGCCCCAGGCGCCGAATGCCTGAAGCATCTGCGTCGATGTGTCCGACAGCAGGCGGAACGGCAGTTCGTATTTGGCACGGAAACCGGTGTGGGACTTGGCGCTGTCCTTGCTCACTCCAACCACGTTGTAGCCGGCCTCGGTGAGCGCGGCGTAATTGTCCCGGAAGCTGCAGGCCTCCGCCGTGCACCCGGAAGTATTGTCCTTCGGGTAGAAGTAGATGATGGTCTTCTTCCCGATAAAGTCCTCTGACTTAACGGTTTTCCCGTCCTGGTCAACCACCTCGAAGGATGGCATCCTGTCTCCGATCTTAAGCATAGTCGTCTTACGTTTCCCAAATGTAGGCAATTTCCCGGGGAAAGGCAAATGAAACCGGGGGCCCATTCCGGGAAAATGCATATATTTGGGAAATGGATTCGAAACTGAAATTGGAAGACCGTATGCTGGCGGCGGCAGACCCGTCGCAGGTTGAAGGCCTGAGCCGATTCTTCAAGACCGGCCCCGGGCAGTACGGAGAAGGAGACAAGTTCCTGGGAATCAAGGTCCCCGTCACGCGGCGCATTGTCAAGGAGTGCTGGAGGGAGACGGACTGGACCGGGCTAGGGCGCTGCGTCGGCAGCGAATACCACGAGATCCGGCTGTCCGCCCTGCTGGTCCTGGTGGAAATCTTCTCCCATGCCCGTAAAGATCCGGCGCAGCAACGGCGCTGCGTGGACTTCTACCTCGGGCATACGGAGTACATCAACAACTGGGACCTGGTGGACCTCTCCTGCTATCCCCTGCTGGGCGAATGGCTTCTGCCGCAACAGGACCGCAGCCTCCTCTACAACCTGGCCCGCGACGGCCGCACCATCTGGGAGCAGCGCATCGGCATTGTTTCCACCATGACCTTCGTGCGGAACGGGCAACTGGCCGACACCTTTGCCATTTCCGACATCCTCCTCCACCACCCCCACGACCTCATCCACAAAGCCGTAGGCTGGCTCCTCCGCGAGGCCGGCAAACGCGACCTGGCCGCCCTGGAAGCCTGGCTGCAGGGCCACCCTGCCACCTGTCATTCTGAGCGAAGCGAAGAATCTCTCCCCCGCTACAAGCAAATGCCCCGAACCATGCTCCGATACGCCATCGAGCGCTTCCCGGAAGCACTGAGGCAGGACTATCTCAACGGGAAAATCTGACCCGCGGCTTATCCGTGCGACGCCGATGGCAGCGGGATGCCCTCCGCCGCTTCTACAAATCCACCCGCGGATGTCCTGTAGGAGCACATTCCCAGTGCACCAGCAGCGGCGAAAGTGGAATCCGTCTGGGATATCCGTTGTTACCCTGGACCTTGAGATTATACACTTGAGAAACCGGTAAGATACGGTCCAACGTTGCATTGAGTACCGACAGATTTTCACTGAACGCGTTGTCTTCCAAATCGGTAAGTTTTCGTACCCGGCGCCGCCTGTCCTCGGCATCAACATTGGGGGCGATTTCCTGGTAAATGTCTTCCAGCTCCTTCCGAAACCGGGCTCTGTCTTTGAGAAGAATCCCCTCCGGATGCCTTAGAAAGAGGATGAACACAGCACGCACCAGAGGCCGAAAAGGGATTGGCGTCCCTGCCGGCCCGCCCATGCGGATGCGATAATCCTTGTCGATATAAAGCTCTACCGGAGCCTGCGTGTCAGTGTCATTCTTCACCCCCATTTTCATGAGACGCCGCTGGGCCTCCCGGACAAGAGCCAAGAGTTCCGCCGCTTCCAACCCCTCCAGCATTCCGGCATAATCAATCTCAGACGGTTCTCTCAGGAGCCCATCTTCAATTGAAAACAGCAGCATCCAGGCAAGCTGCGCTTCTATGCCGGCATATTCGCTCATATATTCATCAACAAATATAAGCACAATGTTGACGACTATCAAGTGGTTTCAACCAGAATGTGCCCTGCCCGCTGTTTCATGGCACATTAAGGCCTTCGTGCTTAACAAAACATTCGACAAATGCAAACAATTACAAGCTTGTAATCACTGTTATTTGCATCTCCCGAAATGTACTTTTGCAAAAACAGCGTGCGATGTCCAAGGTTGTCAAACATACAATCAGCATTTCCCCTGGTCCAGGAAAGTACCGCGGGCACGTCCTGTTGCCAGAATCCGGCCTGAAGATTTACCTCAACCCGGTAGAGCGCACACTCTTCTGCCTGTTTCTGGCCCATCCCGAAGGCATTTTTGCCGACAATCTCCTTCTCCATTGGCAGGAACTCCAATCCTTATACGAGCGCGAGTCGCTTTACGACGATCCAAGCCTGAGAGACGATGCCCTGGAATCCCTCTGTTCCGAGTCCAAAAGGGTCTTCTACTCCAACATCTCACGCATAAAGAGAAAGTTCATAGCCGCCCTTGGCGCCAGGAAAGCCAGGGGGTACTATATCAAACGGTATCCGAACGGCCTGTATCGTACACTCGCAACGCTAACAGTGGCGGATTCACCTCTTTTATGCAAGCACAATGGCCGGATCGATATGTAAACGGGAGGAGATAGTACGGGCCTGCTCGAAGGTAGGATTTGCCTTTCCGCTCAGGATGGCATTCAGACGCGGTGCGGTC
>CACZEU010000104.1 GCA_902780175.1 uncultured Bacteroidia bacterium | reverse complement strand
TTTACATCAGCTATTGATTGCTGAGTATAACTTGACATAAAACAAAGCTAAAAGTATATCGTAATGAAACGGTTTTTACTTCTTGCTGCCTTGTCGATTGTGGCAGCAGTATCTTGTTCCAAGGGGCCCCAGTCTCCCTTTGCACACAGAGTGGCAGATTATGCCGTAGTGACTTTTGAAGCACCTGACCTGAGCGGTATCACCGACAACGGAAAGGAAGTCCTCAGGCTTTACCGTTATGCTGCCGACGTAGTCGATTCCATCTATTGGCAGCAGTACTTCGGAGACCGTCAGGCTCTGCTTGACGGGATCGAAGATCCTTACCAGAAGACCTTTGCCGAGATCAACTATGGTCCCTGGGACCGCGCTGACGGCAGTTCTTTCGTCGAGGGCTATGGCGACCGCCCTGCCGGGGCCGGTTTCTATCCTTCCGACATGACTGTGGCAGAGTTCAACGCATGGGACAATCCTGACAAGGACAGCCCCTACACGCTTGTCCGCCGTTCCGCTGACGGCTCCCTTGAGACCGTCTGGTATCACGATGCGTTCAAATCCTATATCGACAAGATCGAGAATGCCCTTAAGGTGGCTGCCGATGTCACCATCAAGCCCAGCGTGAGGAAGTATCTCCTCGCCAAGGCCGAGGCCCTCAAGACCGACAACTATTATGAGAGTTCCCTCGCATGGCTCGACATGGACGACAGCAAGATGGACCTTGTCATCGGTCCTAACGAGGTCACTGACGACCAGCTGCTTGGCATCAAGCGCTCATACGAGGCCTATGTCCTCCTCAAGAATGAAGCAAAGACCAATGAGCTGATGCAGTATGTATCCCGTATCAGCGAGCTGCAGGAAGACCTTCCCGGCGACCCGGCTTATAAGGCTTTCCAGCCCGGAGCCGGTTCGAACATCTTCTCCTGCGATGCATTGTACTATGCAGGTAAGGCTAATGCAGGCGTCAAGGTCATTGCCCTGAACCTGCCCTTCGATGCTGACGTCCAGAGGGATCGCGGTACCCGTACCATCCTGCTTCAGAATGTCATCCAGTCCAAGTTCAACTACATCATCAAACCTACTGCCGAGCGCCTTCTGGACGCTGAGACCGCTGAGCATGTCTCCTCCGACGCATTCTTCTGGAATATCGTTTTCCGTGAGGTGGCTCATGGACTTGGTGTCAAGGAGACCGTGAACGGCAAGGGCAGCGTTGATCAGGCACTTGGAAGCGCCGCCGCTACCTTCGAGGAGCTGAAGTCGAATGCCGCCGGCGTGCTCCTTGTCAGCAAGCTGCAGAAGCGTTTCAACATCCGCAACCACTATTTCTCCAAGGATGACGCCCTTACCACCTTCTTCGCATCCCTCGTCCGCTCCGAGCGCTTCGGTGAAGCCTCCGCCCTCGGCAGGAGCAGAGTAATCATCTACAACTATCTCAACGAGGCCGGTGCCTTCAAGCACAAGCCTTCGGGACAGTATGACCTGGATCTGGATAAGATGGAAAAAGCTCTCTCCGATCTCACCGCCTTCGTCCTCAAGACACAGGCCACCGGCGACCGTGACGGAGCCCTGGCGTTCGAGAACAAGTACTCGAAGCGCAGCGCAGACTACGAGATCGACCTTCGCAACCTGCGCATCGAGATGATCCCTGCGGACATCACCCTGAAATTCAAGCAGTAACGGTTTACAACCGATAAGAGAAATAACACGGTGGAGCAGTAAGGCTTCGCCGTGTTATTCTTTTTTCAGCTCCTCAGCCGGATTGGTCCGCGCGGCCTTGAGGGTCTGCCAGAGGACGGATACGAAGGCGATCAGGACGGCGAACATCGCCGCAGATACGAAGATCCACGAGTAATCCGTGATCCTTTCCGCATATCTTTCCAGGAACCGGCTGACAAGGACGATTGAAACGGGAATGCCGACCGCAATGGCGACGAGGATCAGAACCATGTAGGAACGGATGGCGCGGATGGTTTCTCCCTTCATCTCACTGCCGAAAACCTTGCGAATGGCAATGTCTTTGGTATACCGGGCTGCGAACCACGTACTCATGGCCACGAGGCCCAGCATGGCCAGGAATACGGCCACCAGCGCGAACAGCGTGACGATCTTCGTATAACGGTGCAAATCCGCATAGTCCGCCGCGAAGATTTCTTCCAGATACCCGCATTGGTTATCCCAGGAGTTGCCCAGGTCATAATAACCTGTCGTTTCCTTGTAAAATTGCGAGACGATGCTCGAGAAATCCCTCTTGAAGGCCGCGTGGTCGGAACCGGTTTCTATCAGGATTCCATTCAGGTACTCTTGGGTAGAGGTAATCAGCACACCCGGGAACGACTGGGAAAAATAACGGGCGTACGGATCCTCCGTATTCGCCGCGAAACGCCGGAAGGTTTCCAGGATTCCGCCCATCTCGGAAGTCTCGTCCCGTTCGGACGGAAGGAGGCGGTCGATATCGGGATTGTCCCGGTTGACGCCCCCTTCATGGGCCAGTTCTTCCGTAGGCCAGAAGGTATTCGGTTTCACCTGGGTGTATCCCTCTTTCACCCGGAACCCCAGCAGCCTGAAAGCTAGTGTGTCGCAGATGATCAAGTGGACCATCGTTTCCTCTGTAGGGCCCACGGTGATGGTATTCAAATGAGTCGGGATCCCGTCCGTGTAGCCGATACGCCTGACTTCGGGCAAAGTTGAAAACCTGTCTCCCAGCAAATGGACCTCCCGGGAATCGTAAGAGGAAGGATGGTAATAGAAGAGATCCTCAGCAGGAGAAATGCCGACATCCAGGGTCTCGAGATGGCGCAGCTGCGCCTGGAACGCAAAGGCCATGCAAACGAGCACGACGGCAAGCACGGTCTGGGCGATGATACATGCTTTGTTGAAGCCCGTCTTGAGACGTTTCCGGATGTTCCCGCTGATCACCTCTATGGGTTGGAAGGAAGAAAGCATCCAGGCGGGAAGAAATCCGGCCAGGCCTCCTGCCAAAAGCACGGTTGCAACCGAGATGAGCCAGAACACGGGGCCAGGGTACACGCGGAATGCTACCGGAATCCCTTCGGGGCGGATGCTGTTGAGATAGGGAACGATCGCCCAAGCAAGTAAAACGGCCAGAACGTAGCATACGGCCGTGAATGCGATGGATTCCAACAGGATACGGCCGAAAATGTGCGTTCTCCCTTCGCCCAGGAGGCGCCTTGTCGCCATCTCCTTCGCCCGGGCTCCGGAAACGGCCGAGCAAAGATTCATGTAATTGAGGATGGCCGATAGCAGCAGGACCAGGCCGAGCACGACGAGAACATTCAGATAGAGCCGGTTACCCTGGCGGATTCCGGAAATATCGTCCGGTGAAAAGAACATTTCCCGGTATTCCGTCGCCATTATGTCTTCGCCGCCCCGACGGTCCAGGGTAGGTCCCACCAGGGAGATGAACTTCTCAGAGAAAGCCGCCAGGTCGGCTCCATCCACCATCGAAGCCAGCACGTGAACCGTCTCTTCGACACTTGTTTCCCGCCTGTTGGAAGCACGGATTGCCTTCGGAGCGGTCAGGTCGGCTTCCATCGGGCAGAACACGTCGAAAGATTCGAGAATGGAATAATCCGCATCTTCCAGAATGGCCACAATCTCGGCTTTCTCCTTCTCACCCCCATATTCTCCATAGCTTTCGAAACCAATGCTGATATGCTTTCCAAGGGCTTCGGTAAAAGGAAAGAGCCTGGCTGCGGCCGATTCTGAAAGGGCAATCCCCTGCCCGCCATAGAGAGACTGAATACTCCCTTCCTTGACACGGAGATGGAGAAGGTCCAATAACCGGGTGTCCGCAACGAGAACAGGGGCGCGCGAAAGCTCATCTCCCGCTTGCACGGATAGCCTGGGCAGTATAAAAGCGACAGCCTCTTCGATTTCAGGCAGCGAAGCCAAGGCCTCCATTTCCCTGTACTCCAGGTAAGGCATGCCCTTGGGCCCCAGGATGTAAAGATTCTTGCCGCCGGGAACCTCTCTCGCTATGGTGAGCTGGTCTCTGAGCGAGGACCCGATCACAATCACGAACGCCAGGCTCACGATGAGCCCCACCGCCTCAATGGCGGTGTAGAGCTTGTTGCGGGAGAGGAATTTCAAGTAACTCTTCATGTCTATTCTTTCTTCAGTTCCTCCGCCGGATTGGTCTTGGCTGCCTTCAACGTCTGCCAGAGGACAGCGAGGAAGGAGATGGCCAGGGCGATGACAGCCCCGACGATGAATACCCAGCCGTAGTGATCGATCCGATACCAGAACTGACGTAAGTACCGTTCGGACAGGAAGATAGCAATAGGTATGCCGATGAGGACTGCGATTCCGACCAGGATCATGTATTCGCGCACTGAACGTCCTGTTTCCGAGGTGACGGTGCCGCCGAAGACCTTGCGGATGGCGATGTTCCGGGTCTGCATTCCGGTATAATAGGCACTCATCGCAACCAGGCCCAGCAAGGATATAAGGGTCGCCAGGAGCATGAAGAGTTCGATCAGGCTGATGAAGTTGCGCGTCGATTCCATACTCTTCTCGATCAGCTCCGGAATATAACCGTAATACTTTTCCCCGTATTCTTCCTCCCCCGTGAACCGGAGGCTCTCGCTACGCCCGATCTCTCTCAGTTCAGCTCTGACTTCGTCATCGAAGCGGTTCAGTTTCAGGACGACCGTCGAGTTGCCCTCCAGATTCTCTATGGACACGATGCCGATCTGGTTGCCTTCCACCTCGGAAGGACCTTTGACGGCATAATCCTTTATGATTCCTCCGACATGGGAGTTTCCCAGGAAAAATGTAAAGGCCTCCGGCAGGCTGGGGTTCTCTTCATCAAGGGAGAATACCTTAGCCGCAGATTCGGTGAACCACAAGGAGTTCATCCTCGGGGTTCCGAAATCCTTCACCATCCCGAAACCGAACATGTCGAAAGCATCCTCGTCACATTGGAGTATACCCACGAAGACTTTCTGCCCTTCGACTGCCGTGGAGAGATTCATTTGACCATGGCTCGGGAAACCGTTGCTGGTGCCGATCCTGTCGACATAGGGCTTTTGCGCCAGGATATCTTTCCCCACCGTTCCGCTCGAGATGTAGTACAGTTCATCCACATCCGCCCCTATCGGCATATTGACCATGTGATTGTATTGGAGTTCCATCACCAGGGC